>JAFTNJ010000042.1 GCA_017451915.1 Clostridia bacterium | reverse complement strand
GTTACTTTTCGTTAAGGACACCTCATCCGTCACTTGTCGCTTGCGACATATGACACCATTCCCCCACTGGGGAAGGCTTGGGTTTAGCAATTGCCACATCTGTGGCGGTAGGGCGACTATCGCAAGCGACGGATTATTCGATGAGCCTATAGGCTCTGCGTGTGACATGCCCCAAGGGGGCTGGTGCAAGCCACCGGCACGGCCGGTGGTTATGACTAGTTGATTTTTACTTTATTTTTTTGATGGCGGCCTTCCAACAGCTGTGGCACATGGCAATGTAGGAGTCGTTTCCGCCAATCAGGATCTGCCCGCCGGTGGTGATCACGTTGCCGTCGCCGTCGATGCGGGCGTTGACAATGGCCTTCTTGCCGCAGGCGCAGATGGTCTTGATCTCGGTGATCGAGTCAGCCACCTCAAACAAACGTCGACTTCCCTCAAAGAGATGGGTGAGAAAGTCGGTGCGGAGTCCAAAGCAGAGCACGGGACGGTCAAATTCGTCCACGATCCGTCGAAGCTGGTCGATCTGCGCGGCGGTAAAGAATTGACACTCATCGGCAATGATGGCGTCGGCAGTGGCGGCGCAGGCCAAAAAATCCGCGTACAGATCCTGCTCGGGGGATACGGTATAGGCGCGCGCCTCCAGGCCAATGCGGGAGCGCACCACGTCGGCACCGTCCCGATCGTCCAATGCCGGCTTGATCAGCCAGACCTTCATCCCACGCTCTTCATAGTTGAATTTCGTAATCAGCGCATTTGCCGTCTTTGAGGAGCCCATGGCCCCGTATTTAAAATAAAGCTTTGCCATATTCCGTTTCCTTCCGTGCTTCAAAATGTCCTTGACAACAGTATACCATAAATTTTGAGACGAAGCAAGAGCAAAACGGATTTTTACAGAGGTTTTTCATCGAATTCTGTTTTCATACGTAAAAGAACGAAAAGTCTGATGCACGGTGACGGGTTTTGATTTTGTGTATTCAATATTTCTGCTTGGGCTATTGCAAAGTGGAGGAGAGTATGGTATACTATACCAAGATTTTTTTGCAAATGATGTCACCTTTTCCTCGATTTGCAGTATTATACTATGAAAGGATGTTCAACGGCATGGCGATTTTTATAGAAAACGGCGTGTATAAATTTTCTGACAGCGGCCTGCCGTGTGAAATGACGGAGGAGGTTGTAAGGCATTATTCGGATATGGTCATGCGTCTGGCACTTACAAAGACCCAATCGAGTTATGATGCCGACGATATTTTTCAGGAGGTATTTATCAAGCTTTTTGAAGCGGGGGAACGCTTTGAGAGCGAGGAACACCGAAAGGCCTGGATCCTGCGTGTTGCGATCAATGCCTGCAACTCCCACTTTACAGCCCCTTGGAAGAAAAACATTTCCTCCTTTGACGACGTGCTTGAAAATCAGTTGGCATACGTCGATGAGGATTGGCTTGCGGCAGATACCAGAAACGATATTTACGCAAGAGTGCTGAAGCTTCCGCAAAAAATGAAGGATGTGATCCTTTTTTACTACTATGAGGAGCTGTCCATCAAAGAAATTGCGTTGCTGATTGATGATTCCGAGGCCAACGTAAAAAAGCGACTTTCCAGAGCAAGACAAAAGCTTCGTTTGGAGCTGGAGAATGACGAGTATAATTGAAGGTGGGAATGATAGTATGAAAAAAGATGATTTAAAGGCTACCCTTGGAGCCATACGCACCAAGGATGAGCTGATTCAACGCACTATGGAACGCGTGCAAGCCGAGCGTATGCCAAAAGAAAAACGGTCGTGGATGCAATCGTTGGCAACTCCTGCGTTTGGCTCTCGACTGGTAGCGGTTGCCTGTACCCTTGTACTTATGTTTGGGTTGGGCGTATGGGCAATGCAAAACGATCTCTTTGCGGAGGATCCCGCGGTCAAGTCGCCTCATATGGCCGGAGAGACGCATTTGGGGCTCCACTCCGATGACGTTCTTCAAATGGGGGATGCCGAGAATGCCTTGAATACACTCTTGGAGGAGTCCGCGCATCTCACAGGTGAATGGGCCATTGCAAGAGGCGTGAGCAATGCCATCTATTCCTCCGAGAAAGGTAGCGGGGAAGGGAAACACCACCTGATCGTTTCACTGTCATTGAATGGGATTGAGCAGGCCTCAAAAGCATCGTTGCTTGATTCTGATGTCATTGTTGCCGATATTTATTTTGATACCGACGAAGAGGTCCGTCAATTTACCGATTGCTTGTTCCACGAGATCTTTGTTCTGATAGAAAAAAATGCCGAGGGACAAGAGCCTTTGTGGACGGTAAAAAAAATAATTTGCAAAAAATAAAAAAATTTAAAAAATTGTGGTCACCTTTTTGATCTTTTACAGTATTAAGTGTGTGAGGTCAAAGAGAGTGACCAAAAAAATGCAAAAAGAAAGAGAGAAAACAAATGAAAAACATTATTGCACTGCTTCTTGCAGGACTGATGCTCCTTACCTTCGTTGCTTGCTCCGGCGAGACCAACAACGGAGAGAACAGCTCCACCACCGGTTCCGTGACCACTGCGGATCCCAATGTCGAAAAAGAGCCTAGCGAGCTGGAAATTTCCGCTAATGCATCGGTAAAGTACATCGCCGAGACTTTGATGGGCAAGTACGAGGAGTACACGAACCTTCGCGGCATCTATGACGAGTACATGGCAGAGCTGGAGCCTGCCGACAGAATTCCTTACGAGGAATTCCTTTCCTATCAGACGCATGTTGCTCCCGTTGAGGACATGGAGTACGGTCTTATGGGTATTCCTACCGTTCCTGCCGGTATTGGTGAGATTTACGTATATCAGCCTGCCATGGGCACCATTCCCTTCATTGGCTACGTTATTCGTGTAACCGAGGGCACCGACGTGGAGAACTTCAAGAAGGAGCTGGTTGCCAATAGCGATCCCAGATGGAATTTCTGTACCGAGGCAAACACCACCGTTTGCGAGAGCTTTGGTGATATTGTTTACTTCATGATGATGTCTGTTGTGGATGAAAACAATCCCGATGCATTTTCTATTGAGCAGAAGGATGGCTTTACTGCTGCATTCCTGGAAGCAGTAAAGGTTCCTGCTACTGCAGAAAAGTAAGAAGAGCGTAGTTGTTATGAAGAACGGATCGAGTGTATCTCGATCCGTTCACTAACTTAAGAGTTTTTTAGGAGGTAATGACGTGCTTTTCTCAAGTATTAGTTTTTTATACTACTTCTTTGCAGCCGTTCTGCTGCTGTATTTTATCGTCCCCTTTAAGTTTAAGGTGTTCAAGAAAAAGTCGGGAGATTACGTTTACTTTGAAGCAAAGAACTTCGTTCTGTTCCTGTTCAGCTTTTTCTTCTATTTCTACGGAGAACCCGTTTATACGTTGCTCATGATCGCAACCACGGTCTCCAGCTATATTCACGGCCTGCTGATCGACAAATTCCGTGGCAAGCGCCTTTCCAAGGTCTTTCTTTGGTCGAGCGTAGTTACCAGCATTGCAGTTCTGGGATTCTTCAAGTATTCGGATTTCTTTATTACTAACGTCAATGCACTGTTCCAATCCGATATTGCCCTTCTCAAGCTTGCATTGCCCATCGGTATCAGCTTTTACACCTTCCAGACCCTCAGCTATACCATTGACGTATACCGTGGAGATGCAAAGGTGCAAAAGAGCTTTGTTCGTCTTGCTACCTACGTTGCGCTCTTTCCCCAGCTGATTGCCGGCCCCATTGTTCGTTATACCACGGTAGAGGAGGATCTCACCGAGAGAAAGCACACCTTTGAGGGCTTTGCCAGCGGCGTTACCCGTTTTGTGGTGGGACTATCCAAAAAGGTGTTGATTGCCGACTCTTTAGGTGCTCTTGCCAGAACGTTGATGGCATCCAACGATAAGTCGGTGGCTATGTATTGGATCTATGCCATTGCCATTTCCTTCCAGCTGTATTTTGACTTTTCGGGATATTCCGATATGGCCATTGGTCTGGGACGGATTTTTGGATTCCGTTTCCTTGAGAACTTCAACTATCCCTTCATTTCCAAGAGTGTTGCAGAGTTCTGGAGACGCTGGCACATGTCGTTGGGAACCTGGTTCCGGGATTACGTTTACATTCCCCTGGGCGGAAACCGTGTCAGTCTGCCCAAATGGATTTTTAATACCTTGGTTGTGTGGTTCCTGACAGGCTTCTGGCACGGCGCGGACTGGACCTTCATCATTTGGGGACTTTACTTTGCCGCTTTCCTGATGCTTGAAAAGTTTGCTCTCAAGAAGGTTTTCGAGAAAATTCCCAAGGTGTTCTCCCACATTTACGTGGTAGTGGTGATCCTGATCAGCTTTGTGATCTTCAGTGCCAACGGTCTTTCGGGGGCTTTGAGCGATCTGGGCGGCATGTTTGGCGCAGGTGGGCTTCCTCTGTGGTCGGGAGCAACGTCTTATTATCTCTCGAGCTATGCCCTTATCCTGATCTTTGCCTTGGTTGGTTCCACGCCGGTTGTTAAGAACACGGTTCTCAAACTGAAGGAAAAGAGTACCTTGGGCAAGGTGATCAACGTTCTCGAGCCCATCTTTGTTGCGGTAATGCTCCTTGTAGTAACTGCATACTTTGTTGACGGTTCCTTTAGCCCCTTCTTGTATTTCCGATTCTGATTGGAGGTAGATCAATATGGAAAAGAAACTTAAAAATATTGTGGTCACCTCGGTGTTTATCACGTTTATCGCATTCTTTGTGGTTATGTGCGGCGTTTGCTATTTCAACCCTGCCGAGAGCTCCGATGCTGAGCGTCGTCCTCTTGCGCAGTTCCCCGATAAGATTACCTGGAGCGGTTTGGTGGATAAGACTGTGATTGATGCGTTCGAGGATTATTCTGTGGATCAGTTTCCCTTCCGGGAATTCTTCCGCGGCATTAAGGCAAGATTCCAGTTTGGCATTCTTGGCCTCAAGGAGAATAACGGACTTGCCGTTGAGGATGGCTACATTGTAAAAATCGAACAGGAATTCAATGATAAAAACGTGGAGTTCTCCCTTGGAAAGCTGTCTGCTTTCTACGATCGATTCATCAAGGATAACGGCGGAAGACACTTCATCTCTCTTATTCCTGATAAGAATTACTTTTTTGGTAAGGACTACGGTTATCCCGCTCCCGATTATGAGTGGCTGAACGAGCAGGTAACGTCCACCTTCCCCGGAATGACCTATATCGATATTTACAATGCTCTTGAGTTGGAGGATTACTACCGCACCGATACCCACTGGAGTCAGGACAAGATCCTTGGTGTTGCGGATAAGCTTGCAGCGGGAATGGGAATTTCCGATCTTCTTTCCGGACAGTACAAGGAGAACCGTTTGGAGGGATTCCAAGGCGTTTACTACGGACAGAGCGCGCTCAAGCCCAAGCCTGATACGCTGGTATATCTTACCAATGACGTGCTGGATGCTTGCACCGTTTATGATTACGCAAAGAATACTACGGGTTCGATCTATAATTTTGATCTGTTCGGCGGTAAGGACGGCTACGATTTCTTCCTTTCCGGTACCAGACCGCTTCTGAGAATCGACAATCCCAATTCCACCTCCGGTAAGACCTTGGTGGTGTTCCGTGATTCCTACGGTTCCAGTCTGACCCCCCTGTTGGTAGAGGCGTACGATACGATCTACGTGGTTGATATCCGCTATATTGATGCCAATTCTTTGTCTATGTACGAGAAGATGAAGATGGTCGATTTTGAAGGCGCTGACGTGCTGTTCATTTACAGCGCATTGATTATAAATAGCGTTTCCTTCAAGTAAGAAGAAATCCCGGCCCCCACATCTGTGGGGGCCGGGATTTTTTGGCGGAGGGTGTGGGATTCGAACCCACGTGAGATTGCTCTCAAACGGTTTTCAAGACCGCCTCGTTATGACCGCTTCGATAACCCTCCGTAAATAGGATGCAACAGCGTGCATCCTATTTACGGAGTTGGTAGAGATGCGGATCGACGAGCTTTAGCTCGGCGAATCTGCTTCGCATACCCCACCCGAAGATCGACAAGTTTGCTTGTCAGGCGCAGGGTGTGGGTATCTTCGCCAAAGGCGAAATAACACTCCATGATGCATACTGTGAACATTTTTATTTGATTTTTGATTTGCGAATTTTTCAGAATTAAACACGCTGAATTTTTGCACTGTTGGGAAGGCGAAACCATCAAGTGTGGCAAGGGATTTTGAGCCTTTACAGAATTCGCGACTGCAAATTTTCAAGTCCCGCCTTGCTTTTGTCAAAGGGGAATTCCATGGTCTTGGGCTTCGGTCCCTGTAAAATCTCTGTCTGTTTATTCTATCACATTTTACTGTAAAAGTCAAGGTGTTTTTAAAAAAGATTCCAAAGCAGTTCTTGGAGGGGAGAGGAGAAGGGAATGGTTACGGTTGCGTCGGGGAGGGGCCACTGGTTCTCCGTCTACGTTTTTGTCCTTCCGGAGGGAGCATGGCCGAAGAATTCGGTATAGTTCCGATAAAAGGTGGTGTAGTCGCAGAAGCCGCATTTTTCGCATACGATAGTGGGCTTTTCGCCCAAGGAAAGCATCTTTTGGGCCAGCAGCAGGCGCTTTTCCATAATGTAGCGTCGTGGCGTCTGGTGCAATTCCCGCTGAAAGAGGCGAAACAGGTAGCTTTCGCTGACAAACAGGTGATTGGCGATCTCCTCGATGCCGCTGATGGTGCATAGATGCTTATTAGTGTATTGCAGGGCCTTGGAAATCAGGGGAGAGAGGGAGTCGCTTTCCTGGGAGGCGGTCTGGGGGAAGAGCTGAATGGCATAAAAGAGCTCCGAGAGCAGATGGGAAAGAATGCTTGTAAAGGTCTCCGGAGGGCAGGTTCGATAATAGAGATCGCATCGGCGGAAAATGTCCTCGGCGACGGTATTTCCCGAAAGATTGACTACCTCCAGGCTCTCGGGGAGTTGGGAAACGCTTTCCACGCGATGCTTCTCGGCATCAAAGAGGATGTCGTAGCGCTCGTACTTGGCAGGGGCGTCGATTTGAATAAAATGGTAGCTGAAGGGACGGATCAGGATCAGGTCCCCCTTTTTTAATTTGTATTTTCGGTCCTCGATGACGTGGGTGGCGTTGCCCTCCAAAAAGTAGATCAGCTCATAGGTGTTATGGGTATGCATGGAATAGGTATTGCAGGGAAGATCCTCGGAGATCTCGTGCTTAAAAAAGAGTTGATCGGTCTGGGAAATATAGTCGTTGATCATTCGGTTGTCCTCCCGTGTCTTCGGTCTGTCTTTATTGTAGCATATAAGTTCACTTTTTGCAATATAAAAATGCAGTTTTCGCTATTTACTTTTCAAAAATTTGTTTTATAATAAGGGTAGAATCCATTTTTCAAAGGAGCGGTTGCTATGAAAAAACTGAATCTTGCCATTATTGGCCAGGGAAGAAGCGGAAAAGACATTCACGGTAAATATTACCGGAGTGACGACAATCAATTCTACAACGTAAAATACGTGGTGGACGCCGATGCGTTCCGCCGCAAGGTTTCCGAGGAGATCTACCCCGGCTGCCGTACGTTTGCCAGCTATCAGGAGCTGTATGCCCTGGAGGATATCGATCTGGTGGTCAACGCCACCTATTCGGAGATGCACTATGCCATCACCAAGGATCTGCTTCTCCACGGACTGAACGTGCTGGTGGAAAAGCCCTTTGCCCGTTCCCGCTACGAGTGCGACGAGCTGATGAAGATTGCCGCAGAGCAGGGCGTTACCCTGGCGGTATTCCAGCAGACCTTTTTTGCACCCTTTTATCAGTTTGTCTACGACGTGATGCAATCGGGCAAGCTGGGGGAGGTCAAGCAGGTGAACATTCGCTATAACGGTCTTTCCCGCCGTTGGGACTGGCAGACCCTGCAAAAGAAGTGCGCGGGGAGCACCTACAACACCGGCCCCCATCCCATTGGTATGGGCCTGGGCTTCCTGGATTTTGATAAGAACACCCGCGTAGTATACAGCAAGCTGGACACCGCGCTGACCAGCGGAGACGCCGACGACTACGCCAAGATCCTGCTTGCCGCCCCCGGAAAGCCTCTGGTGGACATTGAGATCTCGGCCATGGACGCTTACTCCGGCTATACCCTGAAGCTGCAGGGCACCAAGGGAACCCTCAAGGCCACCCCCAAGGCTTATGAGATCACCTATCTGCGGGATGGAGACAATCCTCCGCGCCCTGTGATCGAGACCTTCCTCAAGGACGACGACGGAAACCCCATATACTGCTCCGAAAAGCTGGTGAAGCAGGTGGAGGGCGACAAATTCAACGGCTCGGCCTTTGATATTGGCACCGCCACCCTGTACAAGCAGCTTTACTACAAGATCACCGAGCAGATCCCCATGACCGTGACCGCCGAAATGGCCGCCGACGTGATCTCGGTCATCGAAACGGTCCACGCGCAAAATCCTCTGCCGTTGAAGTACTAAGGAGGATGAACCTATGAAAAAAATTGCGATTTTGGGATGTGAAAATTCCCACGCCTCGGCATTTTTGAAATACATTCAAGAAAAAGAGGAGTTTGCTGACGTTGAGGTGGTTGGCGTTTACAGCGATAATCCCGAGGCCTCGGAGAAGCTGCGGGACAAATACGGCGTACCGATTCTGGAGAACTATACCGATGCCGTGGGAACGATCGACGGTCTGGTGATCACCGCCCGTCACGGAGACAACCACTACAAATATGCCAAGCCCTACATCGAGAGTGGCATTCCCATGTTTATCGATAAGCCCATTACCATCAGCGAGGCCGAGGCCGTGGAATTTATGGGACGGCTTGAGAGAAGCAATGTGCGTATCTCGGGGGGATCCTCCCTCAAGCAGGACGCCTTTGTAAAGCAGCTCAAGCAGGAGGCACTGGAGGAGGTGGGCGGCAAGACCCTTGGCGGCTACGTCCGCGCCCCCTATCAAAAGGAGAACGCCTACGGTGGCTTCTATTTCTATTCGCCCCATCTGGTGGAGATCGTTTGCGAGGTCTTTGGCAAATATCCCATCTCGGTTACGGCCAAGGAGAACGGGGAGCAGGTGCACGTTCTGTTCCATTATGAGAACTACGATTGCGTAGGTCTTTACTGCAACAAAAATTATCTGTACTACGCTTCCCGTATGGCGGAGACTACGGTCAACGGTGCCGAGATTCCTTCTACCAACCATTGGTTCTACGAGGAATTCAAGGAGTTTTACGGTCTTCTTGAGGGGAAGGAGCAACCGGTGTCCTATCGGGATTTCATTGCTCCCGTATTCGTCACCGCCGCCATTGACCGCGCTCTGGAGAGCGGCAAGGAAGAACTCGTGCGGTTTGACTTGATGTAAGGAGAGCAACATGAGTGATCTGATCTTATCGGCCTTCTCGGATGAATACGCCGATTCCTTTGAGGAACAACTGCGTGCCATGGTCGAGTTTGGCATCGACTGCATCGAGCTTCGTCACGTGAACGGAAAGAACGTATCCGCCCTGACCCGGGAGGAGGTGTCGGAGGTGGCGCGTCTGCTTCGGCAGTACGGCATCCGCGTGTCCGCCATTGGCTCGCCGTTGGGCAAGATCCGCCTGGATGAGGATCTGGACGCCCACATGGCATTGACCCAACGGGTGCTGGAAACCGCCAACACGCTGGAGGCAGACTACATTCGGATGTTCAGCTTTTACGCCCCCAAGGGTGGGAATATTACCGAGATGCGATCCGAGGTTCTGGCGGCTCTGGAGCGTATGGTACTCCTGGCCCGTGGAACGGGGGTGACCCTGTGCCACGAGAACGAGGCTCTGATCTATGGAGACGTTCCTGCCCGTTGCCGCGATCTGTTGGACTATTTCCACGGAGAGCTGAAATGCGTCTTTGACATGGGCAACTTTGTTCTGGAAGGGGTGGATCCCTATCCCGAAGCCTACCGCCTTTTGCAAAAGGACATTGCCTACTTCCACATCAAGGACGCGCTGTCCGCGGGAGCCATCGTTCCTCCCGGCAAGGGGGATGCCCGTATTCGGGAGATCCTTCAAGAGCATTGCCAATACGCCAAGAAAGACTTTTTCGTGGCTCTGGAGCCCCATTTGCAGACCTTCTCGGGGCTAAACGCCCTGGTGGGGCGCAGCTTTGACAATCCGTATAAATATGCCGACGCAAAAACCGCTTTTGCCGACGCCGTAACCAAATTCAGGGAGTTGATTTTATAATGAGAACCTTCAAAAAGGACCTGTTAACGGTCAATATTTACGATACCAGATCCCAGATGGGGCAGGCCGCCGCCAAGGACGTTAAGGCCTGTATTCTTGCGTTGCTCAAGACCAAGGAAACCATCAATATGATCTTTGCCGCTGCCCCCTCTCAAAACGAGGTGCTGGCCGCTCTTGCCACCGATAAAGAGATTCCGTGGAATCGGGTAAATGCCTTCCACATGGACGAGTACATCGGTCTTGCCGCCGATGCCCCCCAGGGCTTTGGCAACTTCTTAAAGGCGCACATCTTTGGCCTTGCCGATTTCAAGAGCGTGCACTACATCAACAGCGCCGCCACCGATGCCGAGGCCGAATGTCAACGCTACGCGGCGCTTTTGAAGGAATATCCCACCGACATTGTGGTTATGGGCATTGGAGAGAACGGACACATCGCCTTTAACGATCCCCCCGTGGCCAATTTCCAGGACCCCTTGGCGGTCAAGTCGGTGCCGCTGGATGAGATCTGCCGCAACCAGCAGGTGCACGACGGTTGCTTTGCCCACATCGACCTGGTTCCCAAAACGGCCATTACCCTCACGGTTCCAACGCTCTTTGCAGGTGACCATCTCTTCTGCATCGTTCCCGCCAAGACCAAGGCCAACGCGGTGCAAGCCACCCTTTGCGGCGAGATCGGCGAGGCCTGTCCCGCCACCGTTCTGCGCCGTCACAAGAGTGCTGTTCTCTACCTGGATAGCGACAGCGGCGCACTGGTATAAGCATGGCTATGAAGCGAATCAAGAGCGATAAGATCCTTCTTGGGGAGCGGATCCTTTCCGGCTACGTCTATCTGGAAGGGGAAAAGATCACCCTCGTGAGTGCCGAGGACCTTCCCGTGGCCGAGGAATACGATATGACCGACTTCTACGTTTGTCCGGGATTTATCGACCTTCACACCCACGGCGGGGGAGGGAATCCCTTTGAGGGAAGCGTGGAGGAGATCGTGGCGGGATGCAATTTTCATCTCGCGCACGGCACCACGTCGATCTGTCCCACCGTGTCCGCCGCGCCTTTTGAGAGCATGGCGGCATCGGTCAAGCGCATCCGGGAGGCCATGGGCGACCCGCGGGTGCGGGGAACCATTCTCGGTGCCCACCTGGAGGGACCCTATCTCTCCCAAAAGCAGTCGGGGGCACAGTGCGCCGATTTTATTGAGCCGCCCCGTGCCGAGGATTATCTCCCTCTTCTGAAGGAACATGGCGACGTCATCACCCGCTGGAGCTACGCGCCCGAGAACGACGAAAATCAAACGTTTGCCAAGGCGTTGCGGCAGTACGGTGTTCTGGCGGCCGCAGGGCATACCGATGCCACCTATCCCGAGCTGCTGCCCGCTGTGGAGCAGGGGTGCCGCCTGGTGACCCATTTGTATTCCTGTACCTCCACCGTTACCCGGGACCACGGCTTCCGCAATCTCGGAGTGATCGAGTCGGCCTTTTTGCTGGACGAAATGGACGTGGAGATCATTTGCGACGGAAAGCACCTGCCTCCCGAGCTGATCCGCCTGATCTACAAGATCAAGGGAGCCGATAGGATCGCCCTGATCACCGATAGCCTGGCGCTGGCCGGCACCGATCAGCGGCACGGCTGGATGCAGAGCACCGAGTTTATCATTGAGGACGGGGTTTGCAAGCTGATGGATCGCAGTGCCTTTGCGGGAAGCATTGCCACCGCCGACCGTTTGCTTTCCGTAGCCGTCAAGGAGGCGGGGATCGCCTTGACCGACGCGGTCAAGATGCTGACCGCCACTCCCGCGCGGATCCTGGGGCTTTCCCACAAGGGCGTGCTTGCCCCCGGAGCAGATGCTGATCTCGTCATCCTGGACGGGGATTTGAAGATCCAAGCCGTCTTTGCCCGTGGGCAAAAGATCTGACGGAGGAAGGCGTTTTTTCTGTTGCCGTGGAGCCCCGGCGCGGAGCTTTGCAACGCTTGTTCGGTACCAAGGGAGCCGTCGATCTCATCCTCCGCGTGGAGGATCGCGTGTACGAGGTTAGCCTGTTGTCCTTTGTGTCCACCCACGGGCGCTGGAATATGGAAAAGCTGCGGGACGGCTATGCCGTGGAGGTGCGACGGGAAAGCAAGCTGTTTTACAAACGCCATTACAACAGCAACGCGCCGGAACACGTCAGCGAATACAAGGGCGAGTTTCGGGTATGTCGAAGAAAACTGGCCCTCTCTCCCAAGGATCCCACCCTCGCAGGGCAGATCCTTTTGGTCTATCCCCGGCCCAACCGAATCACCTATACCGATGCGCGGTATCACGAGATCGGTTCGGGGGAAACGATCGACGGACATATGGTCATGAGCATTGAGGATCTGCATCGGTTGGTGACCGGAAAAAAGGAAAAATAATATAATTTTACCGCGTCGGCTTCGGCGCGGTATTTTTCTTGACAACTTGATGGCTTTTTGATATAATATATCTGTAATTTGATTCGAGCTTGGAGGCTTTATATGATTACTGATATTATTGTTATTACGCTGTGCTTTTTGCTGCTGTTTTTTATGTGCCGAGGTGTGATGGCGATGTATCTAAGTACGTTGATTAAAAAAAGGAAACACAGAGCAGATCGAACCAAGGGGCAATCCTTTTGGGAGTGGTTATTGTACAAGCGGTTTTGGGATATCCTGCCCAGGCGTGAAATAGCCTATATCACGTATTGGGCAAATTTTGTTCTTTGTTTTATTTTGATCATTTCCATCATTGTGTTGTCGTCCTTTGATATGGTGGATCGCTTCCGAGAGGTCCTGTTCAGTGTGCAGTTTGTTGCAATCGGTGGACCCTTGACCTTGAGATTCTGGAGTTTGGGCGGCTACCGGAAAAAATAATCCAAAAATCAAATAAAAATTCAAAAACCCCTTGCAATTTACTTTTCTTTGTGGTATAATACTCATGTTTGCCGCGCCTGACGCGGTTCTCTGATGTCAAAGAACATCAAATTTTAGAAAAGAGGTACATGAACATGAAAGACGGAATCCATCCTAATTACGAAGTTTGCACCATTCGTTGCGCATGCGGTGAGGTTGTAGAGACCAGATCCACCAAGGGCGGCGAGCAGAGAGTTGATATCTGCTCCAAGTGCCATCC
>JAFTNJ010000041.1 GCA_017451915.1 Clostridia bacterium | reverse complement strand
TGTTGTTTGCACTCTCGATTATGGAGGGGGAGTTTGCTCAAAGCTTTTGCAAAGCAAAAGCCGGCAGCTTGAGCCGCTGGCCAGTCCTATTGGGCTTTTAGCCCTTGTGCATACCACCCGTTTGACGGGTGGTTGTGATTTGCTTTGCGGCCGGATGCCGCATTTCTTTTTTTGTAAAATTGGGCATTCCGAGCCTCCATGCGGCTACTTTTTTTGAAAAACTGTTGCTTTTTTGTTTCTACTGTGTTATAATGACTTTGTATGCTTACAATCATAAGGATAGATTGAGCTTTCGCCGCGAAAAATGAGGAAGGAGGAACGCGTATTGAGCACGCCAACCATTGCCATTCTGCTGGCCACCTACGATCCGCGTGAGGATTGGCTCGTGGAGCTTTTGCAATCCCTGAACGCCCAAACCTACCCCTCCCTCAAGCTCTACGTACGGGACGACGCCTCCCCCAATTACCCCCTGGAGCGTCTGGAGGCGCTGTTAAAAAAACACGTTACCGCATTCCCCTTCGTCCTTCATCGCAATGCAAACAACCTTGGCTCCAACGGCACCTTCGGGGCCCTGGTGGAGGATTGCCAGGAGCCCTATGTAGCCTTCTGCGATCAGGACGATATCTGGCTTCCCAACAAGCTGGAGAACACCCTCGGGCTTCTTTTGTCCAGCCCCCTGCATCCCCTCCTGGTATGCACCAACGTCCGCGTGATGGACGGGGACGGTGTGGAGATTGCCCCTCGCATGGAGGCCCACCGACGCCGCCACACCTTTTTGCGCGGCACCAGACTTGCCCCCGCCTTGATCCACCGCAATTTTGCCATGGGCTGTACCATGGTGATGGAACGACGGGTGGCGCTGGATTGCTTGCCCTTCCCCGCAGCCGTGGTACACGATCACTACCTGGCCTTTTGCGCCGCCACCCGCGGTGCCATCGACTATTTGGAGGAGCCCCAGATGCGTTACCGCGTTTACGGCGGCAACCAAACCGGCGTCATGGCCGGCATTACCTCCAAGGAAGCCTACTATCAACGCCGCATCGCCGTATTTGAACAGCGGTTGCAGGCTTTGACCGCCGTTACCAACGATCTCCCCGCCCTCACCGCGGCACGCGCCTGGGCCGATGCCCGCGTCCGCAACTACCGCCGAGAGCGCGGCGGTGCCCGCGCCCTTTGGAAGCTGCGAAAAACCGACCTCAAAACCTCCCTGTTGGAGCTGGTGGTCCTGCGTCTTCCCAAGCCCCTCTTTGGGCTGGTGGTTCGAATGATCCAAAAAGGGGTCCTGTGATCCCCCATCTTTCTACGCTAACGAGGATACTATGAAAGAAACGAAAACCCTGCAAATTCAAGCAGTTCTTTATAAAAACGCCACCGCGGCCCTGGAGCGCTCCCTGTTCTCCCTGGCCAACGCGGTCCGCTACGCCCGGGAGCTGGGACTCCTGGGAGACGTCCGCCTGCTTTGGGGCGACGCTTCCCCCTCCCCCGTATACACCTCGGAGGAGATCGACGCGCTCAACAGTCGGCTGACCGAGGAGTTTGTTCTGACGCCTTTGACCCTGGAGTACCGCTTCTTCAACGAAAACACCGGCTACGGCAAGGGACACAACCTGCTGTTTGCCGATTGTGAGGCCGACGTACTGATGGTCCTCAACCCCGACATCGTGGTGTGTCACAATTTCTTTGAGGAAATGCTGGCCCCCTTTGCCAACCCCGCGGTGGGCTTGACCGAGGCCAGACAGACCCCTGTGGAGCATCCCAAGCACTACAACAAAAAGACCGGGGAAACGCCCTGGGCCTCGGGCGCCTGCTTCCTGATGCCCGTCGAGCTCTACCGCTCCCTGGGCGGCTTTGATCACGAAAGCTTCTTTATGTACTGCGAGGACGTGGATCTTTCCTTCCGCATCCGTCAGGCAGGCAAAAAGCTGATCTACCGTCCCTCGGCCCCCGTGTACCACGGCAAACGCTTTGACGACCGCACGGGCGAGCTGGAGCACACCTATACCGAGCTGCGCTATTCGGTGGAATCCCAGATCATTCTGGCCCACAAGTGGAATCAAAAGCGTATGCTCTCCTATCTCATTTCCGTCTGCCGCAACGGAGACGAAAACCAACGTGCCGCTCTGGCCGCCTATGAAAAACGGGTGGCGGAGGGAACGCTCTCCTGCGTTTCCGGCAGTACCCACGTATTCAAGCAATCCCACCTGAAAAACCGTTACACCATGTAACTCGGCTTGTGAAAGGATATTCGATGATGGAAACCCCCGCAACCATTCCCTTTACCGGTGCCGAATCGGCGCCCGCTCTCTATATTCGGTGGCTGAGCGAGCACTCCCAGACCCACCGAGGGCAGCCCGAGGATCCCGACGCCCCCTTCCTCTCGGTCCTGATGCGGACCCAGGGCAAGCGCAAGGAGACCCTGATGGAGGCTCTGCTCTCCCTGGAGGCGCAAAGCGACTCGGATTTTGAGGTGATCCTGGTGATCCACCGTCCCACCGAAAGCGATAAAGAAGAAACCAAGCGGCTCCTGGGTCAGCTTTCCCCCTTCATGCGCGCCCGTGTGCGCCATTTCGTACTCGAAACCGGTACCCGCTCCGCCCCCCTCAATCTGGCTCTGTCCCATGCCAGAGGGCGTTATATTGCCATGCTGGACGACGACGACGTGGTGTTTGAAAACTGGATCGAGGCCTTTCACGAGGCCGCGCGGGAAAAGGACGGTATGGCCATTCGTTGCTACGGCATGACCCAATTCTGGACGGTACATGAGAACAAGAAGGGTCCCAAGGTTTTGCAATCCTCGGCGGCTCCTCAGCCCGCCTACTGCCAGCCCTTTGACCTGGGCAAGCATTTTTCCGACAACTACACTCCCATCTCCTGCGTCGCCCTTCCCCGCGCCTGCTATTCGGTGTTCGGTATTGAATTTGACGAGACCCTGACCACCGCCGAAGACTGGGATTTCCTCATGCGCTCCATGCTCCTTTGCGGTGTTCACGATACCAAAAAGATCACCTTCCTCTACCGTCTCTGGCAGAACACCGAGACCTCCCATACCCTGCACCGGGAGTCGGAATGGCTGCGCAACCGCAAGTATATTATGGACAAGCTGGACACCATCCCCTACGTGACCACCAACGCCGAGCGCAGAGCTCTGGAAAGCGGCGAGGCAAAGGAGGATGCCGTGCTCAAGCTGACCTTTGGGCAAAAGCTCCAGCGCATCTACCGCACCTACGGTCCCTGGCGCTTCCCCTTTATCGTTCTCCGCAAAGCCCTGCACCGCCTGTTTGGATAACCCGACCGTTTTAATTTTTTTGGAAAGGATTTGTTATGAAAAACAAAGCCATACGGATTTGCCTTGTTGCCATGGCTCTTTACCTGATCCTTGGCGTCGCCTTCTATTTTATCGCCGGCGACAGCCTGCACGCAACGGCCAATTCCATTGAAACCGTGACCGCCAAAGCCAGTCTTGGAGAATTTACCGCCGGAGAAAAGATCCGACAAAGCTTTGTTTGTGAGTTCGACGAGCTGACCTCCATCTCTCTGCTGGTGGGAACCAACGCCCGGGAAAACAACGATATGATCCTGGTGGAGATTTTGGACGAGAACGGACAGGCCGTGATTGAGCCCATTCGCATGGCCACCGCCAAGCTGAAGGACAACACCGCCTACACCGTGGTTTTTCCCACCCCCATTACCGAGGCGCGGGGACAGCGATTTGTACTGCAGCTGACCAGCCGCTACGGTGCCCCTAAGAATGCCATCTGCTTCTATTACGGAAACTCCGTGGACACCGGCCGCTTTGATTTTAATACCCAGATCGACGAGGCCGACGCCCTATGCGTTTACGAGGGGGACAAGTTTGTTCCCTTTAAGGACACCGAGGGCAACATCTGCCAGCTTTGCCTCTCCCTCAACGGCACCGACAATCACTGGTTTGGCAAATACTACTGGTTCCTTTATGCCGGCGGAGCTCTGTTGCTTCTCCTTGGTCTGGCGTACCAGTATCTCTGCTTCCAAAAGGGGAAGAAAACCCTGATCCTTTCCGTGGCACTCTCGATCCAGAAATACAGCTTTTTGATCCGTCAGCTGGTATCCAGAGACTTCAAATCCAAATACAAGCGCTCGGTGCTGGGTATGCTTTGGAGCTTTTTGAACCCTCTGCTCACCATGAGCATCCAGTACGTGGTCTTCTCTACCATCTTCAAGTCCACCATTCCCAACTTTATCATCTACCTGCTCACGGGTATCATCTGCTTCAACTTCTTCAGCGAGGCCACCAGCATGTGTCTGGTCAGCATCATCGGCAACGCCTCCCTGATCAATAAGGTCTACGTTCCCAAGTATATCTATCCCTTCTCCCGCACCATTTCCTCGGGCATCAATCTGCTCCTCTCCCTGGTGCCTCTGTTGATCATGCTGTTGATCACCCGTACCCCCATCACCCCTGCCATTCTGCTCCTTCCCTTCGCCCTTCTGATGCTCTTTTTCCTCAGCTACGGCGTGGGCCTGCTCCTGGCAACCATGATGGTCTTCTTCCGGGATACCCAGTTCCTCTGGAACATCTTCTCCATGCTCCTGATGTATATGACCCCCATCTTCTACCCCGATACCATCATTCCCGATCGCTTTATGAGCATCTATAAGCTCAACCCCCTGTATCACGTGATCCGCTTTATGCGCAGTATCCTCATCGACGGCGTTTCCCTGGAGCCCAAAGCCTACCTGTACTGCGCGGTGCTTTGCCTGATCCCCTTCCTGATCGGTCTTGTGGTCTTCCGAAAGAACGAGGACAAGTTCGTTTTGAACATCTGATCCTCTCATAACCAAAGAAAGGACGCATATTGCTCTTCTTATGATGATTAAAGCAGAAAACATTACGGTATGCTACCGTATGGCCAACGACAAAATTCAAAGCATCAAGGAATACTTGGTGGCTCTGCTCAAGCGAAAACTGAAGTACGACGAGTTCCGCGCCCTGCAGGACGTGAGCTTTGAGATCGAAAAGGGCGAGGTCATTGGCATCGTTGGAAGCAACGGCGCCGGAAAGAGTACCCTGCTCAAGGTGATCTCCGGGATCCTGCGCCCCACCACGGGATCGGTGACCCTGGAGGGCAATGTGGTTCCCATGCTGGAGCTGGGAAGCGGCTTTGACTTTGATCTCTCGGGGCGGGAGAACATCTTCCTCAACGGAGCCATTCTGGGCTACTCCGAGAAGTTCCTGAAGGAAAAATACGACGAGATCGTGGAGTTCTCCGAGCTGGGAGAGTTCATTGATATCCCCGTGCGAAACTATTCCTCGGGTATGATCATGCGCCTGGCCTTTTCCATTGCCTCCCAGGTGGTCCCCGACATTTTGATCGTGGACGAGATCCTGGCGGTGGGTGACGCCGCCTTCCAGGAAAAGAGCTACGCCCGCATGATGGAGCTGATGAGCCACGGCACCACGGTGCTGCTGGTGTCACACAACATCGACCAGGTTCGCCGTCTTTGCGACCGCGTGATCTGGCTGGACCACGGCAAGGTCGTTGCCATTGGAGAAACCGAGGAACTCTGCGACGCCTATATGAAAACGCAACAACGGTAACGGGAAAGGAAGAAATCCTTCCCGTTCTCTCCGCAAAACTTTACGTGTAAGGAATAAACCGAACCATGTTTTACTTTATCACCATTGCGTCGGCAACCCTGCTGATCGCATTGCTCAACCTGCTTTTGGACGGGCTTTGGAGCCTCTACGCCTACGGAGAGCACCTGCTCTTTACCACCCTGGGGGTAGCGGCGGTCATTGCCGTGGACGGGATTCTGGCGTTCATTCTTCGGCGGTTGCCCGAAAAGTGGTTTTTGCCCGAGGCAAAAATCTTCTCCGTGGGAATCAAAGAACGCAATTTCTACCGCAAAATTAAGATTCAGATCTGGAAAAAGCACGTTCCCGAATGGGGCTGCTTCACCGGATTTCACAAGGACAAGGTGCAATCCCCCAACGACAGTACCTATCTCGGCCGCTTCCTGCTGGAATCCAACTACGGCGTGGCGGGACACGTGGGCGGCGCGCTGTTCGGCTATGCGATCCTGCTGCTCCCCTTTCTCCGTCCCCTGACCATGGGGCTTCCCATTGCCGTGGTGAACATGATCCTGAGTTGGCTGCCGGTCATGGTTCTGCGCTCCAACACCATGCCCCTGCGCAAGCTCTACCGCCGTAGCCTGGAGCGGGAAGAGCACCAAGCCCGCATCGAAAAGGACGCCTTGGCTTCGGTTCCCGAACCGGCATCCCGTACATAAACGAATTCAAACGAACCGCGGCCGACAACGATCCGTCTCCCGCAAAAAAAGACGCCCGTAATGCAAAAAACGCATTGCGGACGTCCTTTTTTATGTATCTTTGATTATACGTTCTTCTTGTCGGCACCGGCCTTGCCAAAGTACATCAGTTCCCAAACCGCCGGCTCGCTGACCCGCTCTACCACGGCTCCGTTTTCGATCCGCTCAATGGTGGCCGTCCCCTCAAATCGGGTATAAGAGCCCGAAAAGCCAATGAGTCTGGCCCCCAGCTTGGGGATCCCCGACAGCAGGTCGATAAAATTCTGATTGGATATATCCCCTTGCCGATGGTAGGTAATGCGATACAGCTCCCCGGCCTCGGTGGTGTATTCGTAGATCACCTTTTGATAGATGGGCTTGCCGCTCGCCTCGTCGAAATACTCGTCGGTGGAAAGAAACTTTAGGGTGTGATTGCTGTTGTCCCCAAGGATCTCGTTTCCCTTGGCCAGCATAAACACGTCAAACTCCTTGTAGCCGTATTTCTTTTCTCCCGTGATCCAGGCAGAGATCACCTTGTAGTCACCGATCTTGGCCCGTCCCCAGTACCAGTGGTGCATCAGCTTGAGCATAATGACGTTGCCCCAGTTGTGATCGTGATAGCCGCTTCCCTCCAGGTGAAGCTCGCCACCCTCATAAGTCACGTCGGCCACCGCCCGTCCCTCGGGAATAGCGGGAAGCCAGGCGAAATAATCCTCCTCCCGATCGCCAAAGAGAATACTGCCGGTTTGGGAGCGCCAGGCGGGAACGGTACCGTCCAGAGACACCTTGGCGCGAATCTTCTCGCCCCAAAACTCAATATCGTAGTGCTTCAGATCTCCCGTGATACGGCTCTTTCCAATGCGCACGTCACAGCAATGGGTGGCGTAGGAGCTCTCGGCAAGGGTGGCGTGAACCTCGTCAACGTATTTGGTGCCGTCGGGCAGGGTCAGCTCCAGGGTGGCCTGGGGCTTGATGGGTCCGTTGACCTCAATGGGCGACTTGGAATAAAAGATGATGACCATCACGGTCCCATCGGGAAAATGGGAGTCGTAATACCACCACTCGTAGGTTCCCTTGGAACCGTCGGTACGCATCCCGTCCTCCCAGGGCTCCACGGTCCCGCGGGTCAGCCCCATGCGTTGATAATGGATATCGTCGTCCGGGTGGATTGCATTTTGTGTTTTTCTCATAACAACCTCCAAAATTTATATGGGTTGCGGTTGCTTCATGGCCTCACGGTATTCCTTGGGGGTCTTCCCGGTCAGCTTCTTGAAGGTCTTGGAAAAATACTGAACGTCCATGATACCGCAATGTAGAGCAATGGTTTGGATCTGCAGTTGGGTGGTGGTCAGGAGATGCGCCGCGTGACGGATCCGCTTCTCCCGGATATATTCGGACACCGTCTTGCCCGTATCCCGCCGGAAGATGGCGGAAAGATACCCCGCGCTCACGTTTTGCCGATCGGCCAGACGCTTGAGAGAGAGATCGGCAGAGAGATCCGAATCAATGAGCAGAATGGTTTTTTGCACCGCCCGAGAATATTGCCGCAGAGAATGGTTGCGCACCAGACGGCAATAGGTGCGGAAGATCGAGCACATCAGCGCGGTGTTCTCCGAGAGGGAGGGCAGCTGCTCGATCTGCTGCGCCAGGCGCGACGACACCCGATCCAGATACACCGGATGCACGCCTCCCCGCTCGGCGGCCTTGCGAAGCAGGGTGTTCATAATAATGCCGTAGTTCTTGGCGTTCCGCAACGGGTCGGCCACGCGTTTTTCAAAGGAGCTTTCGGAAAAAGCCGCCAGCAGCTGCTTCTCCTTGTGGATCTGTCCCAGGGAGACCGCCTGCATCAGCTCGTTTTCAAAGCGGTAGCGATTCTCCATAGCCTTGACGTTGACCAGGGTATCGTGAAAGCTGTCACCCTGGTCGATGTCGTTGATGGGAGATGCGGGAAGCTGTCCCTCCCGATTCCGATCCACAATGGAAAAGGAGGGGCTTTCCCAGATGCGCTCGCAAAAGCAATCCAGCAGCACAAACAGACGGTCCCCCTCGGTCAGCACCGGTGTGGCAGTATAGTATTCCTCAAAATACCTCTGCTGCTTGGGGGGGATGCGATTCTTTTCCCCCAGCTCCAGCAGTCGCTGGGCGGAGGGAACGGCTCCAAGATAGGGGCCTATGCAAAGGATCTGCGGCGCGTCGGTCTCGGGCAGACGCAGACCGATATAGGAAAAGCCAAAGGCATCGGTCACCTTATACACGGTTTGCGGCGCAAGAATCCGCGGAAAGCGACGGGGCAGCTCAGGGCGGTGAGAAAGGGTCCCCAACGCCGCCTCGATCCCATATTCGGCAAGGCGCGCCTCCAGGGTCTCGGGGGCCTCCACCCAACTGCGCAGGTGGCATTTGCGAAGAGTATCCTGCAAAAGCAAAAGCTCGTCGTTGTATTTCATATCGGTTCCTCCGGGGAATAAACGGTGGGGGTCGGTGAAGGCAAGGTGAAAAATTTCCCAATGCCTCACACCTATTATAACATGCTTTTTGTTCAATTACAACATATTTTTTTACAAAGACCTGAAAATAATACAAAAACAGCGTAAAAAAATACTCACGCCCTATTTAAAAATACTTTATACTTAAAGATGCGGTACTCTTGCCTTATTTTTGGTTTTAGACTGCAGACCCTTGCAAACACAAAAACAAAAAGAAAAGAGGAAAAAGTGATGAAAAAAGAACAAAAGCTTGACGCAAACGGCAAGCGCAAATTTGGTATACGCGACAAAATAGCGTATGCCGCCGGCGACCTTGGCTGCAACATGAGCTTTTCCCTGAAGGGAACGGTTCAAACCTTCTGGCTCGTGTTTATGATGCTGGAAACCGGCTTGCTCTCCGCGCTTCTCCTGCTCGTTCAGATCTGGGATGCCGTGAACGATCCGCTGATCGGTACCCTCATCGATAACGACAAGAGAAAATATCGGATGGGTAAATTCAAGACCTACATCTTCATTGGCGCATGCGGCCTTTTGGTCGGCGGCGCAGCGGTATTCCTTCCCTTCCCCGGCGCGCCCGTAGCGCTCAAGGCAGTCCTGTTCGTTCTCGGATACATCGTTTGGGATGCCTTTTACACCATTGCAAACGTGCCCTACGGCTCTATGCTCTCGGTGATCACCGAGGACGTGGGAGAACGCGCACAGCTTTCCACCTGGAGATCCATTGGCTCCATGGTTGGCAACCTGCTCCCCGGCATCATTCTCCCCATGCTGATCTGGCAGAAGGTGACCTACGACGGCACCACCGGATTCCTGGATAAAATTGAAATCCCTGAGGGCGCGGAGGATCTGTTCAGCCCCGATAAATTCCATACCAATCCCGTTACGGGAGAGGCCTACCAGATGGGCGAGGCCGTTTTGAGCCCTCTGACCGGTAAGCAGCTCGAGGTTCTCCTGGGCGAAAAGGTATTCTGGACCGCGCTGATTATGGGTGTGATCGGATTCCTTTCCTTTATGCTCATGCTCAAGCTGATTACGGTACGCGTGGATGAAAGCACCGTAAAGACCAACGGCGAGAGCCAAAAGTTCAACGTGATCGAAGCCTTTGGTAAATTTATGAAGAACCGTCCCGCCGTTGGCGCAACCGTTGCCGCTATGGGTATGTTCCTGGGCATGAATGCGGCTACCACGGCAAATACCATTATGTTTGCCACCTACTTTAACATGGCGTCCTTGTCCGGCTTGGTGCAAATGATCGGCTTCCTCCCCATGTTCTTCTTTATGCCCTTCATCACCAAGATCGTTAAAAAGTTCGGTAAAAAAGAAGCCTCCGTGTTCGGAACCCTGGTTTCGATATTCGGCGGTGTGATCATGCTGATCTTCCCCATGATCAGCAGCGCATCCGTAGCCTTGATCGTTTATCTGATCGGTCTGATCTTCTTTGGCGTTGGTATGGGTGTTTACACCTGTGTATCCTGGGCAATGATGGGTGACGCCATTGACTACAACGAATGGAAATTCGGCACCCGCGAGGAAGGCACCGTTTACTCCCTCCACTCCTTCTTCCGTAAGCTGGCGCAGGGCGTAGGTCCCTCCGTTGTTCTCCTGATCATGGGAGCGCTGGGATACGTTTCCAAGTACGGAACCATCGGGCAGAGCGCGCAAACCGCACACAATATGTGCTGGCTGGTTGCCGGTTTGTATATGTTCAGTGCCATTATGCAGTTCATCGGCCTGGCCGTGATCTATAATCTGGACAAGAAGACCCTGAACCAGATGAATGAGGAGCTGGCAGCTCGCCACGCCTCTCAAGACGAAGAATAATCCTTCATGGCGTCCGACCGTTCCTGACCGTCGGACGCCGATTTTAAAAAAGTTCACATTGACTTAAAAATCTCCTGCTACAATATAGCAAAACACAGAAAGGAACTACCACCGTGAGAACTGTTTTAAATTTGAATAAGGACTGGCTGTTTGTTAAGGACACCACCGACATCACCCTGCGGGAGGGCGAGACCGTTTCCCTTCCCCATACCTGGAACGCCACCGACGGCCAGGACGGCGGAAACGACTACTTCCGCGGCACCTGCCTCTACGTAAAAACGCTTCGCAAGGCCGATCTGCCCGCCGCTGACTGCTACTACCTGGAGCTGCGCGGTGCCAACTCCTCGGCAGACGTTTACGTGGGCGGTGAAAAGCTGGCCCACCACGACGGCGGCTACTCCACCTGGCGCGTGGATCTGACCGACCGCATTGCCGACGAAACCGTGATTGCCGTTACCGTAGACAACTCCCCCAACGAAACCGTCTACCCCCAGATGGCCGATTTCACCTTCTACGGCGGTCTGTACCGTGACGTCAATCTGATTGCCGTCAACAAGCCCCACTTTGACCTGGACTACTTTGGCGGCTCCGGGCTGAAGATCACCCCCACGGTCAACGGCAAGGACGCCAACGTAGAGGTGGAGGTCTTTACCACGCCCCTTTCCGCGGGCCAATCCCTGGTCTACGCGATCTATGACAAAGAAGAAAACGAGCTGCAAAAGATCGAATCCACCAACACCAAGGTGAACTTCAAGCTCGAGAACGTTCACCTCTGGCACGGACGCAAGGATCCCTACCTCTACTGCTGTGAGGTGGAGATCGTGGAAAACGGCCAAGTGCTGGACAACGTGTGCAACCGCTTTGGCTGCCGCAGCTTCAAGATTGATCCCAACAACGGCTTCATCCTCAACGGTGAGGAATACCCCCTGCGCGGTGTTTCCCGTCACCAGGATCGCCTGGGCATCGGTAACGCCCTGCTTCCCGAGCACCACGCCGAGGACATTGACCTGATCCTGGAGGTGGGTGCTACCACCATCCGTCTGGCCCACTATCAGCACGATCAGTATTTCTACGATCTGTGCGACGAAAAGGGTCTGGTGATCTGGGCCGAGATCCCCTATATCTCCAAGCATCTGCCCGGCGGACGGGAGAACACCGTCTCCCAGATGAAGGAGCTGATCACCCAGAACTACAACCACGCGTCGATCTTCGTTTGGGGTCTTTCCAACGAGATCTCCATTGGCGGCTCGGACGAGGATCTGCTGGAAAACCACCGCATCCTCAACGACCTGGTTCACGAAATGGATAAGACCCGCCTGACCACCATCGCGGCGGTATCCATGTGCAAGATGGACGATCCCTACCTGCTCATCCCCGACGTAGTCTCCTACAACCACTACTTTGGTTGGTACGGCGGCGACACGTCGATGAACGGCCCCTGGTTTGATAAATTCCACGAGACCCACCCCAATATTCCCATCGGCATCAGCGAATACGGCTGCGAGGCCCTCAACTGGCACACCAGCGATCCCAAGCAGGGCGACTACACCGAGGAATACCAGGCATACTACCACGAGGAGCTGATCAAGCAGCTCTTTAGACGCAAGTATATCTGGGCAACCCACGTTTGGAATATGTTCGACTTTGGTGCCGACGCCAGAGCCGAGGGCGGCGAGAACGGCCAGAACCACAAGGGTCTGATCACCATGGACCGAAAGTACAAAAAGGACGCCTTCTACGCCTACAAGGCATGGCTCTCCGACGATCCCTTCGTCCACCTGTGCGGCAAGAGATATATTGACCGCGTGGAGGACGTGACCAAGGTAACGGTATATTCCAACCAGCCCGAGGTCGAGCTCTTCGTCAACGGCGAGAGCATTGGCAAGAAGACGGCTCCCGATCACTTCTTCTATTTTGACGTTCCCAACGTGGGCGAGAGCACCATTGTGGCCAAGGCGGGAGACCTGACCGACGAGGGCAAGATCCGCAAGGTGGCAGAGCGGAACATGGACTACGTCCTCAAGGAAGTAGGAGCGGTGCTCAACTGGTTTGACGTGGTTGAGGTTGAGGGACGATTCTCGATCAACGACAAGATCTCGGATATCATGGCATCCAAGCGCGGCAAGATGTGGTTCATGGGTGTTGGTTTGAAGATCAAGAAAAAGATGGACGCAAAGAAAAAAAGCGAAAAAGCCGGCGAGAAGAAGTCGGGTGGCTTTGACGTCGATCTGAAGGGTGGCAATATGGGCGGTATGATGGAAATGCTGGGCGGCTTCAGCGTTCTTCGCCTCTCCTCCATGATGGGTATGATGGGTGTCACCTTCACCAAGGAAGAGCTCCTCAAAATGAACAAAAAGCTCAACCGCATCAAGAAACCCAAGAAAAAGTAATACGAGCATAAAGCATCGCCCGGAGAGGAAGCTCTCCGGGCGTTTTTTGCCCCCACCGTCCCCTCGGAGTTTGAACAACGTGCACAAAAATGATTACATTCGTGCATAAAAATACCGATGGAAAGTGTGGTTGACAGCCTCAAATATCGGTTTTTGCGCCACAAAAATCACCGTTTCTTCACCGTTTAAACACACGGTTGATATTTTGTTCAAAAATATTGACAAAAAGCCCAAAATGTGCTATAATAAATTGCTCCAAATTATACAATTTGGTCAAATGTACAAAATTTATTAACAAAAAAAAAAAAAAAACAGTTAATATACACAAAATCATGTAAACCGGTTAATATATGGGAGATACATCCCCTCCAATTGTTGTCCTTTACATTTTTATAAAACATTTCATTCACAAAGGAGAAAAACAAAATGGAAACCATGTTGCAAGCTGTTGTAGTCGTTTTCATGCTCTTCCTTTGCTCCCTCTGCCTCTTTGCCGTGATCGTGATCGTGCGCGACATCATTCACGAGAACAGCAAGGCACGTATGGCAAGAGAACGGGAGGAGAGAGAATTCTACCGCGCTCAGGAGTTAGCCGCCCAAGCGGCAAAGGTTGAGCCCGAGGCCATTCCCGTGGTGGCAACCCCCGCACCCGCGCCGGAACCCGAGCCGGAGCCTGAACCCGAGCCCGCACCCGCACCCGTGGTAGAGGAACCCGCCCCCGTAGAGCCCGTGGCCGAGGAGCCTGCTCCCGCCGAGGTCGATGACGGTGCCGTTACCTTCTCTACCCACACCCTGACCATGGAGGAAAAGTACGCCGCCCTCTCCACCGAGTACAAGCGCTACTTTGATGACATCGTTCGCCACGCCCTCTCCAAGGAAGGTGTGAAGGAAGCCAAGCACAACAACTCCCACGACTACAAGATCGGCTCCTATCGCGTGATCCGCATGATGATCAAGCGCGGAGAGATCGTTTGTGAGTTCAACTTTATCGACCGCGATATTTTGGACTACGCCAATGCCAGCAACGTAAAAATGAAGCAGTCGGCCTCCTCTATGAAGGTGACCGAGCCCGCAGGCGTGGGCGCCGCCAAGGACGGCATTGATCTGGTTTGCACCCAGATCGCCGAGGACAAAGCCTACAAAAAGGAGCTTGCCAAGGAAAAGCGCAAGGAAAAGCGCAAGGCCGCCGAGGAAGAAGCTTGATTCCACGCCCATCCCCCCCTTACCACAATAGAAAGGTAGATTTGATATGCTGAAAAAACAGAAAGCAGGACCTCCGGGCGAAAAGAACAACGGCGGGAACGTACTTAACATCATTGGTATAGTTCTTTGCATCCTTCTGGTTCCTATCCTGATCGTCAACTGTGTTCTCTTAATTCAAAGCGCGATCCACGAGGATCAAGTCCCCAGCATTGGCGGAAACATCCCGCTGATCGTTCTTACCGAATCCATGGATCCCGAGATCCGCTCGGGAGATATGATCGTTTGTAAGGTCATTGATGCCTCCGAGGTAAAGGTGGGCGACGTAATTTCCTATTTTGATCCCGAGGGCAACGGCACCAGCGTGGTAACCCACCGCGTGCTGCAGATCGAGACCGATCCCTCCACGGGGGAGCGCCTCTTCCGCACCAAGGGTGATAACAACAACCTGGAGGATCGCCTGGCGGTTCCCGCCTCCAATCTGGTGGGAATTTGGGAAGGCACCCGCATTGGCCACCTGGGCAGCGTGATCATGTTTATGCAATCCACCCTTGGATTGGTGATCTGCGTACTGCTCCCCGTAGCGGCCATTGTGATCTACGAGGTGATCCGCCGCAAAAAGCAGGACAACGCCAAGCAGAGTGACATTGACACCCTGCGCGCCGAGCTGGAGGCTCTCAAGGCCGCACAGCAGGGCAACGCGTCCGAAGCTGAGGCTCCCTCCGAAGCACCTGCCCCCGAGGCTCCTGCCGAGGAGCCCGCCCCCCAGGATCCTCCCACCGAGGAGTGAGCCCCTCTCCCATTGTAGTATTCTTCCCTCGGAAGCCACGTATCTCGGGGTGATGAATATACATAAATTGTCGCGGCAATGCGACAACTCTGGGCATTGACCCGACAATTTTTCTCCCCCAACACGGGAAGAATAAATCTTTATCCTATTCCAAAGGAAAATCTTTATAAGGAGATAAAGAAAAAAATGAAAAAGAATCTTTTCTTAAAACTTGCTTCCGGTTTGCTTGTTCTTTGTCTTGCAAGCACCTGTGCCATTGGCACCACCTTTGCAAAGTACGTAACCGGTGACAGCGCATCCGACACCGCTCGCGTAGCAAAGTGGGGAATCGATGTATCTACGAGTGGTACATTGTTCGGTTCTGATTATGAAAAGCATAGCACCGCTGACACCGCAGACAGAATTGTAGCCGCTACATCTGTGAGCGTTTCCGCACTGGACGGTGCAAACATTGTTGCTCCCGGCACCATGAATACTATCGGCTTCCAAGTCAAAATTACCGGCCAACCCGAAGTAGCATATGATGTATCCGCTAAAACCGAATCCTCCATCGAGGATATTTGGCTTGCAAAAGGAAGTTATGCCGTAATGGTTCGTGTACCCGATGATACAGCTATCAATGTTGCAACAAAATTTGCAGCCGAGAAGATTTATAAAGGCAATGAAACAACTGGAGCTTTCGAAAAATTGGATGCGTATGTAGCACTTTCCGAAAACGAGCACTACTACCGTTTGGTAGATGCTGTTGAGGTTACGGAAGATCGTTATTATCCCATTCAATGGGGTGTTTCTGTTAAAGGAAGTACCGTTGCATACTCCACCAATCTGAATACCGTTGTAAGCACCATGGTCGGTTATTTCAACGAGGATGCAAGAGATGGAAATGCTGAAAATTCGATTAACGAAACCTACACCCTTACTTGGAAGTGGGAATTTGAAGTAGATGATACCACCAATAAAAAGGACACCATTCTTGGTAACATCATCGCTGCTGAGGCCGGTCAGGTTGTTGTTGTAACTACTGATTCTGGTGCAAACTACACCAAGGTTGTTGATCAAACCAATTACAACATTGATGTTAAATTCGATATTTCCGTCAATGTAGTTCAGGTCGACTAATCTCCTAACCGAATCGAAATGAACACGCGGTTCCCGCCCTACGTGGCAGGGCGGGAACCGATCTTCTTTTTTTCCATGTCCCATGATCGGATGGATTTTGCCCCGGCTCCGCCGCGGTTCCTTTTCAAAAATCTATGCTATTTTGCGACATGATTGATAAATGCAAACATTCCCCTGTAAGGGATTCATCGCAAAACACGGGGATGACAGTGTCATCCTGAGCGGAGCGAAGCGGAGTCGAAGTTTGCGCAGGCGAAACAGTTGCAACGCAATGTTGAGCGGAGCAAACCGAGGAGCGATAGCGACGAAGGGATCCACGAAAGAGTTCTGCCGGCTTTTTGTAGGAAAAGTAATCTTCATAGCACATGAAGGATTGCAGGATTTGTTACAAAATCCCATCATGCTACGCGTGCCGCCCTCCCTTGGGTCGGGTTCGGGTGAGTTTGCGAGCCTGCTCTAAGATGACACGTTAAGCGAACGTTTTGCATTCCCCCGTAGGGGCGACCTGTGGTCGCCCGCGGGCGTTCAAAGAACGCCCCTACGAGTGTGTCACTTTTGTTGGCACATGAAGGATTGCAGGATTTGTTACAAGATCCCGTCATGCTACGCATGCCGCCCTCCCTTGGGTCGGGTTCGGGCGAGCTTGCGAGCCTGCTCTGAGATGACACGTTAAGCGAACGTTTTGCATTCCCCCGTAGGGGCGACCTGTGGTCGCCCGCGGGCGTTCAAAGAACGCCCCTACGGTATTAACCAAATATTTCGCTGAATCAATACACAACATAAAAAATTCCAAAAAAGGAGGTGGCCCCATGACAACCGAGCATCCCGAGCATTCCCTTCCCGAAGCCCCCAAGCCCGGCCCGCGGAAGCAATGGATGTATATTATGCTGATGGTAAACATCGTTTTTGTTCTGCTCCTTATGACCCTTGGCATTATTGCCCTGCGCGTTGGCAACTACCTCCCCGAAAACACCGACATCCTCTTTATCGTTGGCAAAAATCCCAACGTGGACGTGGGCGACGCGGAAATCCCCTCCTGGCAAACCGGCCAGCAGGTCAACATCTTCCAGGCCTCCTATCAAAACGGGGAAGGCACCCCCACGGTGGTCTCCCAGGACGGCACCAAGGTCATTGCCCCCGGAACCCTTGCCACCTATCAGTTTACCATGTGCAACAGCGGTAACATGGCCGTCCTCTACGAAACCGATCTGGATTTTACCCTCAAGATCGGCAACGAAAAGCAAAAGGACTACGAATTCCCCCTTCAGGTTCGCCTCACCAACGAAAGCGGCGACTACCTCATTGGCGGCGAGGACGAATGGGTCAACGTAGCCGACGCCATCCTCTCCCGCCACGTCAGCCTTCTTGGCGCCAACTCCTACGAGACCTTTACTCTGGAGCTGCTTTGGCAGTTTGAAGGCGGAAACGACGAGCTGGACACCCTTTACGGGGATCTGGCCGCCGAAAAGGGCGTAACCCTGACCCTTGGCATTAACACCTACGCCGAGGAGCACGTGGAGCCCGAGGCGCAGGGCGGTATCCGTATGGCCGTGGAGGGCACCCAGGAGTACGGCGGCACCATTCGCTGGCTGTGGCTCACCATGCTCTTTATCAACACCGGCGTCCTCATCTTTTACGTGGCTTGGCTCATGAACAAGCGTCTCAAAAAGTGGTAACATTCCTTCCATGAACATGAAACGAAAACAAACAACACGTAAGATCCTGCGCATCCTGCTCAGCGCGGTGGTCTGTCTTGCCTTTGGCTTTGGCCTTTACACCTGGAACGCAACCGCCCTGGCGGGAAATCCCATGCCCATGCCCTTTGGCGTTGGCGTTGGAGTGATCGTATCGGGCAGTATGGAGCCCGAGCTCTCCATCGACGACGTGATCGTGGTCAAGCGCGCCTCCTCCTACGACGTAGGCGACGTGGTGGTCTTTCAGCACAAAGCCTCTCTGGTGGTGCATAAGATCATTGCCATTGAGGGCAACACGGTCACCACCCAAGGCACGGCCAACACGGTGGCCGACGATCCCATCAGCATTACCGACATCAAGGGAACAGTATGGTTCCACATCGACGGTCTTGGCGGCGTGATCTCCTGGATGCAATCGCCCCTGGGCACCGGTGCCATCCTGTTGCTGGCCGGCATCCTGCTGATCAAATCCTACTCGGTGGAAAACCGCGAGGAGCGTCAAAAGCGGGACGAGGTGGAGGAGCTGAAAAAAGAAATTGAGCGTATCAAGGGCAATTCCTCGGGCTCGGACGACTCTACGCCCTCCTGACCCCTTTGAAATTCCATGAAAGGACGGTGCTTTTTCCATGAAGCAATCCAATAAAAAAAGCCCCGTATTCTTTTATATCGCCATATTTCTCTTGATCTGTCTGGTCCTGGCAAATTCCTCTCTTACCAAAAATCTCTACGCCCGCTTCCGCACCGGCGACTCGGTGCAGGACAGTGCTCGCGTGGCAAAGTTTGATATTCGTGAGGATTTTTCGGGGCTTTCCATGCATCTCAACGTTTCCGTGCGCCCCGGCAAGCCCTACACCTACACCTTCCACGTGGAAAACCACAGTGAGGTGGAGGTGGAATACGAGGTGTCGGTCATGCGGATCACGGCCAACCTCCCCCTCGTTTTTGAGGTGACCTCCGAGGATGGAACGCCGCAGATCGGCATTGGACAAACCGAAACCATTACCCTGACGGTAAAATGGGAGGAGGCAAACACCTCTCCCGAGTTTGCCGGCATGGTGGACTTGATCCGCCTGGATCTGACTGTAGCGCAAACCGACTAAAGAAAGGACGGTGTGAATTTTTGACCAAGCCTTCCCGGGCATTGCCCAAGCTTCTCGCCTTTCTTGGCACCAAGCAGGGACGCTACCGCTTTCTCGTCATTGCCCTTCTCTCCCTCTCCCTGATCACGGGCACCGCCCTCTACGCCCGCTACGTGTACGGGCGGCAACAAAGTGCCGTGGTCTCGGCTCCCAATTTCTATTTTGAAAGCGACACCCTGACCCCGAACGGAAAGGTTTATTATCTCAATCCCAACGTTACATCCCTTTCCTTTACTCTGCAAAATTTTGCCGACGAGCTGCGGCAATCCGACGATACCATTCAATACACCGTCAGCGTGACCTCCTCCACCAATCCCACAAGCCCCGCCACGTTATCCACCACCTCCGGAACCCTGACAGGAGGCGTTCAAAGTGATATCAGCGTGACCCTTGCGGGACTGCAAAGCGGACACACCTACACGGTCACCGCCAACGGCGATGCCGGCTTTGTCAAAACCCTAAAAGCTACCTTTGTGGTGCTTGCCAAGGAGGCAAAGCTCTATCAGCATACCGACGCCGACAGCAACGACGCCTACATCCTGTTCACCGTCTGGACCGAAAATCTGGAAGGAAACGTTACCGTGACCTTCCCCGCCGGGCTGATCCCCGACAACACCTGGCCCGATATGGAGGATATTCTGACTGCCGACGGAGAATTCACTCACGTCTTTGAGGCCTATTCCTCCCGCGTCTATCGCTTCATCAAAACCGATGCCTACACGGGCGTAGACCCCTTTACCGCCACCTGCGCAGGCACCGTGGCCACCGAAAAAATCCCCGAATAATCCTTACAGAAAGGAGGTAGATTCCTATGACAACTCATTTGAGCGTAAAAAAACGCCTGGCGCGTTTTCTAACGGTACTCTGCGCAGTAGTCATGACGGTCTGCCTCCTTCCTTTTGAGGCGATTCCCACCGCCGCCGAGGACGTGGAGTACATTTATTTGGATCTCTACGCAGATTACATCCAAATTACCTCCACCACCTACAGCGGTGCCATCTTTGAAACGGTCAACGGCACCACCACCAAAAAAACGGTTACCGGTGAGCACAAGCCCGAAAATCGCTACTACATCTATCAATCCAGCGCCAAAAACAAATCCACCACCGGCTTAGTGGACGGCGTGATGATCCTGCCGGAATATACCTCCCTAACGGTGGATGGCCAATCCTGGAGAAGCTATATCACCAATAATACCGATATCACCGGGATCATCGCCAAGTGGGATGCGCTTGCCGCCGAAGAGCGAACCAAGATCTATAGTAATAACATCACCATCTCTGCCGGGGGCACCACGGTGGACATTACCATTGATAGCCTTTGGACCATGGCACACGCCTCCACCGGTGGCTACGGTGGTGGCATCATGGTCACAAATGCCTCCACGGCAAACACGCACGTTACGGTACGCCTCAAGGGCGAAAACCGCATGAGCAAAATTTATTATTATACCGGCGGCACCACAACCAGCTCGCTCACCTTTACCAGTGCCGACGGAGATAAAAAGCACACCGGCTCCCTGACGGTCATCGGTGTTCAAGACGATCTTCACGGAAACGGAAACTACAGCGTACAGGTAGCCGCCAATCACTGGATGTCTGTCATTGGCGGAAGCGACTCTTATGATGCTGTTCGCGGATTAAAATTTGCCGGCGGAACGATCTATGCCGGTGCTACCCCCATTGATAACTGCACCGCCATTGGCGGCGGCGGTAACGGCATAGGACAGGTCTTTATCTCGGGCGGCACGGTCACCGCCGTGGCTCACACCACCGGCACCGCCATTGGCGGCGGCATTGCCCATACCAGTTACGGTGGAACCAGCGACGTTCGGATTAGCGGCGGTACCGTTTATGCCTACAACTTTGGTCAACCGGCCTATCAGATCATCAAAACCTACGGAAGCGGAGCATCCGAGGAATTTAAAAAAGCCGCAGCCCATATTCCCGGCACGGCCATCGGCGGCGGCTCCTCAATCTTGGAGTCGGGTAACAAAACCGCAGCAAAGGTCAGCATCAGCGGCGGCTACGTGTATGCCGAAAGCCTTGGCGGTTGCGCCATCGGCGGCGGAAACAGCGTGAATACCAGTGCGGGAAGCGCCGAAATCACTATTTCCGGCGGTACCGTGATTGCGCGCAGTACTGCAGATAGCAATTACGGAACCTATAGTGACGGAACCACCATCAAAGTCCCTGCCTCGGTTGCCATTGGCGGAGGAAAGGGCGGTATCAACGGCAACGGCGGTGTTGCCACCCTGAAGATCTCGGGCGGCACCATTCGCGCCGGCTCCATTGGCGGCGGTGCTACCACCAATCCCACCGGAACCATTGGTTATGCAGAGGTCACCATCAGCGGCGGCACGACCTCCGGCCAGTTCATTATGGCGGCGGGAGGCTCCAAACCCTGTACCCTGACCATGACCGACGGCATCATCGACAACGGTAGCCGAGACGCAAGCCAATATATTTTTCTGCAAGAAAATGGCGGCGCCATCTACATGGACGATCCCAATGGCGTGGTCAACATCAGCGGCGGTACCATCCAAAACTGCAACGGTGAAAACGGCGGTGCCGTCTACATGAGCGGCGGTACCTTTACCCTTTCGGGTACGGGTACGATCAACAACTGTACCGCCAACGCCAACGGCGGCGCGGCCTACCTGGGCGGTACGGGTGACGCAGTCCTCAACATCAACGGCGGATCCATCCAAAATAATAGCGCAAACAACGGCGGTGGATTATATCTTGCCAGCGGAAAAATCAACATGACCGCAGGTACTGTAAAAAACAACGATGCCGAAAGTAACGGTGGTGGTGCCTACCTGGGCGGCGGTACCCTCACCATGAGCGGCGGTGCCATTCAAAACAACCAGGCCAGCCACAACGGCGGCGGTGCCTATCTGGGTGGCGGTGCGTTGAATATCAGTAGCACAGCGTTGATTCAAAACAACACCGCCTTCGCCAGCGGCGGCGGTGCCTTTGTTAACGGCGGTACCCTGACGATGAATGACACGTCATCCATCCAAAACAACACTGCCTTATCCAACGGTGGCGGTGCTTACGTCAGCGGCGGTACCCTGACCATGAACGGCCAGTCAACCATTGGTCACAACGAAGCCAAAAAAAGCGGTGGCGGTGCCTACGTCAGCGGCGGTGACCTGACCATGAACGACCAAGCTGCCATTCAGCATAACGCCGCAACCAACAACGGCGGCGGTGCCTACGTCAGCGGCGGCAACCTATACATAAAAGGCGGAGACCTGACCATAAACGATGACGAATCTGTCATTCAGCATAACACCGCAACCAACGGTGGCGGTGCTTACGTGAGCGGCGGTAACGTAGACGTAATCGACGGTAGCATTTCCTACAACACGGCCACCAATGACGGCGGCGGTATTTACGTAGCCAACGGAGACTACAAAATGATTGGCGGCCACGTGGACCGCAATACGGCAACCGCTGGCTCGGGCGGCGGTATCTACGTCACCGCCAGTGGATCGGCCGCCACCGTAGAAATTTGCAGCGGCTCGATCAGCTACAACACCGTGGGAACCCACGGCGGCGCCTTCTCGGTAACCGGTGACAAATACGCCATCCTGCCCATCAAGGTTACCATTGGTGTAAACAAATACCACACCATCAACGGCTCCAACGTCTCCTGCGACCATACCGGGGAAGGCGAGGAGGAGATCAACAACTGTCCCGTGATTGAGGGCAATGTAGCTCCCGACATGGCCGGCGCAATCTACATCTTTGGTAACAACGACTATACCAATCTTTACATCTACTGCCTGATCGAAACCCAAAACCAGGTTGCCGAGGGCGGTGAGCAGCGCGGCGTCTTCCTGAAGCTGGAGGGCGGTCGTGTTTTGATCTCCACCGCAGAGCTCACGAGCGGCACCGGCGACACGGCCGACGATTATAATCACCACGCCGGAATGGGCTATATCGACATTGAAAATACGGTCTATATTACCAACGGCTATCTCACCCTGGCGGGCGAAATGGTCAACCCCTACTTCCAATCCCCCATTACCGTTGACGTGGTAGAGGGACAGGGCGACTATCGGGATTTCCGTCCTCAAGCCCACACCTACTACAAGCTGATCTACTTTGAAAACTTTACCGACGTGAACGGCGTGACCTCGGGTCAGTACACCGCGTACCAGATCCAGAACGGCGAGGAGCACACCATTTCGGGTAATATTTACAACCACCCCGGCTATGAAATTTCGGGTTGGTACGAAAACCAGAACGGTACCGGTCAAAAGTATACTCCCGTCAACGACGTATGTATCTTTGACGGATCCAAAACCGACTATTTGCATCCCGGAGACCTGATCCTGTACGCCAGCTGGGAGGTATTGGGTTACTCGGTGGTATTCGTTCCCAATCCCCTTCCCGGGGATACGGTCACGGGCACCATGCCCGCCATGGAGGGTTTGGAATACGACAAGCAGTACACGCTCCTCCCCAACGCCTTTGTATATCAGGGCTACATCTTTTTGGGATGGTTGCAGGAAAATACCACAAGTCCTCTTCTTGCCGATCAGGCCAACATTATCAACCTGACCACCGAGAAGGACGCCGTGGTTCAGCTGATCGCCCAATGGAAGCCTTGCGAGCATAAGGCAAGCGAGGTGACCTTTACCTTCTCGGCCAGCGGCAATACCCTGACCCGTACCTGCGTTTGCCGAGGCTATTGGCAAAAGGTGACCATCTCGGCGCAAAACGCCACCTATGACGAGAATCCCCACGGAGCCACCCTCTCTGCGGTGGTGATCACCAGCGTAAACGAGTTCCGTCCGTCGATTTCCGAAAATCCCTGGACCCTGCCGTCCATTGATTACAGCGGAACCAATCTGTTGGGCTATTCCGTCCCCGTAAACGCCGGCACCTATACCGCCAGCATTACCGAAGGCGATGCCACGGCCTCGGTGGTCTACCGGATCTTCAAAGCCGCGCAGGCAGCTCCGAACAAACCCACCTACACCGTAGACGAAAGTCAGGACCCCCGTATCATCACCATTTTTCCCTCCACGGAGGATAACCCCAAGGATTATCAGTATTACGAGTATCGCCTGTATTATTTCAATGGCGACGATCTGGTGTATATTGACTGGGACGACCTTGACCGGTTAACGCTGGATATGCTGTACACCAACTACTACGTGCAGATCCGCTACGGAGAGACCATGAACTACCTGGCCTCGGCAGCAACGAGTGCCGATCAAACCTACTACTACGGCGGAAACGTTGCGATCTTTACCAGCTGTGTACCGGGATTGTACGTCAAAATGAACCACGGCGACGGTATTGACGGTATTTATATTTACGTTTACGCCGAGGAAGGCCACTACCGAAGCAACACCAGCATCATTGTGGAATCCATTCGTCCTCCGGGATCCGTGGTACAAGAAGCATATCCCAAGATCGATAAAAAGGATTCTTCTTGGTTCCATATGTACAATATTCCTTCCACGGAAATCAGCATTCAGATCTATCTGGATGTTTCGGGTGTACGCACAAGCTCCTCCATCACCCCTGCGGTGGACGAGGATCACGTCTTTACTCCCGTGGATTCCGACACCGCCGTCATCGGCCGCGATTCCGGCTTTACCGCGCGCTTTGAGGTGGAAAACTACTATGCCTATACGGATTTGGCGCTGGAGATCACCGACCCCTCCACAGGCAACGCCCTTTCGTTACCTCAAGGAACCACCCTTCTGCTACAGGATCTGAACGACGGTAGCTTTTGGTACACGCACGTAGATTCCCCTGCGTCGGTTCTGTATCTGAAGAACTTCATCGCGCTGGGTGGAACTACGCTTTTGGGTGACCCCAATGCGAACACCAACCTTTCCGTGTCCCTTCACTATCAGGTCATTGTGGACTTCTCCCAAACGGCAAACGGCATGGCTCCGGATCTGTTAGCAATCCGGCTGACCGCAACCCAAAACAGTACGCAAGAACCGGAGGTTCCCCCGCTGGTCGAGGCACCGATTCAAGTCACTCTGGAGGACGTCACCTTTGCGTTGCACGTACAAAACCCGGCGGTGAATTTGAAATCCGAGGTCATCACCTCCTTTGCCCAATCCACGGGCGTGCTCTCCAAATGGAAGCACCGCTCCGCCGCATTGGTAGTGGTTCCTCAAGACGACTTTGCCAACCTTCCCCCCGATCTTCACCTGGAGGTCGTGGAGAATTTGGGTACCAAGATTCAAACCACCAACTACTATCTCAATGCCGAGAACCAATTTATCATTTCGGTTTCTCAAGATGCCACCAGCTTGGAGCTTCGGCTCGTTTCCGAGTTGACCCCGTTGGACCAAGTGCTTTCCCATGCATTTGACATTCATCTCTACGCCTCCCGTTCCCGGGCATCCCGTGCTCCCATGCTGGGTACGGCACGGCAAACCGTCAACAGCGTGACCTTCCACAGAGCGGCCGCCGTCAAGCCCTCGCTACGGATCACCGGAGACACCGGTCTCTATCGCCAGAGCGAGCCAATGAGGCTGACCGTGGAATACGACATGCCGGATGACTACGCGCTTTTCCTTGTGGTAATGAGAAAAGCCGATACAGGAAATGACTACACCAACACCGGTCAATCCGTGGATGATCTGAAAAACAAAGAGGATCACTGGATCGATGACCCCTCGGGGGCTAACAAAGCAACCCTGGTGCTTCCTTTGGCGGGACAGCGCAACGGTAGCTATTGCTTGGTGATTACGGTTCGTGACGCAACCGGCACCAAGGTCATGGAGATTCCCTACTATTTCGTGATCTACGATTCCTGATCCGATACCCCAATCGCAAAACCCAATCTGCCCCCGACGCCTCGCATCTCGAGGTGCCGGGGGCTTCCTTTTTGGAAAAAACATGTTGATCGGTTCATTTTTTTGAGAAAAACGATTGACGAACCGCCCCCGGATGTGGTATAATGAGATGGTGACCGGCCAACGATCACTACCAAATCCTACAAGTACGACGGGAAAAGAGTATGAAAAAGAACAACAAAAAGAAAAAATGGATCAAATTCCGTCACCGCATCGTGCGGAATCTCCTCTACATCACCCTTGGGACCTACGCCCGTATCAAATATCACATTCACATTGAAAAATTCAAGGAACAGGAGGATCGCCCCTACCTGGTGCTCCTCAACCACCAAACCGCCTTTGACCAATTCTTTGTTGGCATGGCCTTCCGCGGACCGGTTTACTACCTGGCCTCGGAGGATCTCTTCTCCATGGGTTGGGTCTCCTCTCTGATCCGCTATCTGGTGGCTCCCATTCCCATCAAAAAGCAAACCACCGACGTCAAGGCCATTCTCAATTGCATCCGCGTTGCCAAGGAGGGCGGCACCATTGCCATTGCTCCCGAGGGCAACCGTACCTTTAGCGGCCGTACCGAATACATGAGCAACGCCATTGCTCCCCTGGCGCGAAAGCTGGGCCTCCCCGTGGCGCTCTACCGCCTGGAGGGCGGCTACGGCGTGCATCCCCGCTGGAGTGACGTGGTCCGCCGTGGCAAGATGCGCGGTTACGTCTCCCGCGTGATCTCCCCCGAGGAATACGCTAAATTGACCGACGACGAATTCTTCGCGCTCATCGAGCAGGGGCTCTACGTCAACGAGGCGGTGGCCGATAGCGAATTCCACCACAAACGCCTAGCCGAATATTTGGAGCGTGCCATCTACGTCTGCCCTCATTGCGGACTTTCCACCTTTGAGAGCCACGGGGATTTGATCACCTGCAAGACCTGCGGCAAACAGGTTCGCTACCTCCCCACCAAGGAGCTGCAGGGCGTGGACGGAGAGTTCCCCTTCCACTTCGTTGCCGACTGGTACGATTATCAAAGTCGCTTCGTCAATTCCCTGGACGTTACCGCCCAAACCGACAAGCCCCTGTATCGGGAGACGGCCTCTCTCTTTGAGGTCATTCCCTACGAAAAGAAAAAGCCCCTGGCCGATGCAGTCACCCTTTCCCTCTACGGGGACCGTTTGGAGATTGCCACCGACAAGGATACCCTGACCTTCCCCTTTGCCTCCACCTCCGCCATTACCGTACTGGGAAAGAACAAGCTCAACATCTACGGTAAGGAGACCATCTATCAAATTCGCGGAAGTGAACGCTTCAATGCGTTGAAATACGTTCATCTCTATCACCGTTGCCGAAATATTTTAAAAGGCGAAGAACAGGCCGAATTTTTGGGACTTTGACAGAGCAAACCAATCTTGCATAAAAAAAAGAGCCGTCGCAAATGCAGAATTGCATGAGCGACGGCTCTTTTTTTACAGGCTCAACAGCTCCTCATCCTCACCGGAAAATCCACCGCTGACCGTGAGGAGATCCTGCTCCTCCATCATCGTAACCTCCACACAAGGGGAGGCATAGCTCTTTTTCATTTCCATATCCGTTTCTCCTTTTCCTTCTTTCATTGTGTTTCAAAAATATCAATACCGTCAAAGCACGGTAGCCAGGGCGGCTTTGTTCTCTACGCCGGTCTTATAAATGGCCGTGCGAACCGTCTGCTTAACCGAAGCAAGGGACAGGTGCAACCGCTCGGCAATCTCGGCATTGGACATTCCAAAGGCCGCCAGCTTGGCGATCTCCCGCTCTCGAACCGAAAGCGTGGTGTCAATGCTTCGGTTTTGAATGTACCCCCGCAGCTTGGCAAATCCTACGATGAAATCCTGGTAAAGATCCTGCACCTTATCCACTGCCTCGGGATCAACCGCGCCAAGACGCTCATCCAAAAGACTATCCAACATCCGTCGATGCTCGGCCAGTACCCCGTATAGACGGTCGGGCAAGGCCAACGTAATGGCACGGTCCAGGTGTCGAATTGCCTGCGTTCGGTTGCCGCTGTAATAGTAAATCGAGGCGCAGATCAAGCGCAGATAGAGCTCTGCCAGAATCGATTTGTCGGCCCGCGCCTGGGAAACCATGGGCTCTACCGTATAGGGGAGCATATTCATCAGAGTAAGTCCCTGCACCCCTTCCACGTCGATGATCTTGGTGGCCACCCCATAGCCGGCACTGTAAAGATAGCGGGCATAGAATACCTTGGCCGCCGGAAGCGCGTCGGGATGCAGCGGCTCAAAATTGCCGATCTTGAACCACTCGGGGAAGGAACGGACGTCGTATACCGTACTGTCCAGCGCGGTCAGGGTAAAGAGGAGAATATCCCGCTCGAGATCGGTTTTCCAAGGGGCCTCTCCAATGTGCTGCTTGGCCTGGTTCCACATTTCCACGTCCCCTTTCCAGGCCGCGCACAGCCCCAGAAGCATACCCGCGGAGAGAACCGCGTAGGGCCCGGAATGCTTTTGCAAAAGATAGCTGGCGTGCTTGTACACCGCGTCAATATCCCCTCGGGCGTAGGCGATCTCGGCTTCAAAGAGGATCCGCGCCTCGTGGTTGCCCGAAAGCTTGATGGCACTCTCGGTAGCCCCTCCGGGTTGATTGTAGAGGTCGGTCATGGTCAGGAAGGGCGTTTTGCGGGGCAAGGGCATATCCTCGTCGGGATCTTCCTCCTCCGCCATGGGTTCCGCATCGCTCATCACTGCTTCCGTGGATAGATTTTCCTTGCGGCGACCGTCGGTGGGACGCTTGGCATCCACGGGGATCATCCAGTCGCGCCCCATACGGATCGCGCCTTCAATTGCTCCACTCTTGCAAAGAATCTGTACCCGCCGAACCGAAACGTTCCAGATCTCGGCGGCGTCTACGATCTTCATGTAATCCATTTTTGACTCCTTTGTTGGGAGATCCAAATATAGAATTCGGGTCTTGTCTTTCGTTTTTACTTGACAAAATTTTTCACACCTTTTATTCTATCACATTTTTTCCGAAATTGCAAGAGAAAACGAAAATTTGGAGAATGAAGTCAAAACGAAAATTTGGAGAATGAATTCATGACCACCGGCCATGCCGATGGCTCGCACGAGCCCCTTGGGACATTCTACACGCTGATCCTATGGGCTCGTCGAAGGATCCGCCACTTGCGGTAGTCGCCAACCGTCGTAAATGTGGTAACTCTCTTTAGCCTCCCGCTACAGGGAGAACTGTGTAAAGCGAAAGCTTTTTGAAATCAACAACACTTCTGGTGGTTTTCACTAAATAACAAAAAGGAAGAACGCGGGGTTCTTCCTTCTTTCTTCTTTAATTTCTTTTTTTCTTCCCTGTTATAAGGAAAGCAACCCGGGGTCCTGGCGGTGGACGAAAATATTCATGTGGCATCGCTCGGCGTATGCCCCTTGGATCTCCAGCTGGTAATCCAGCTCGATCTCCCCTGCGGTGAGCAGACGATTTTCTATCCGCTTGGTGATGGTGCAGACCTCCATGGTGGAAAAGGGGGTGTTATACACGCAAATGTGCCGCTGTCCCTCCTCAAACACCAGGGCGGTGGACACCGGTCCGGTGCGCATCATGGTGATCAGTCCCGGGGCGGTCTTATCAAATCCCACCGACGTGACCGAGCCGCCCATGCCGCTCATTTCGCTTTCCTCGTAGATCAGCTCTACCCTCTGCTCACCCTCCACCAGGCGGCCCTCGGTCCACATCTCGGAGGTCTCGGCCTCCTCCTCGGCGGTGGAAAGCTCCTCAAAGGAGAGGGCGTCATCACCCTCGTCGTCAAATCCATTCTGTCCACTCTCATAGCGGGTGGTCAGGATCTTGATCATTACCTTTTTCTTCGTCATGCTCTGCCCTCGTTTCTGCGACGCAGAAGCTCATTGGTCTTGAGCACGGCCACCTGGGTCTTGCCGTCGGCAATCTTGCCCTCCATCACCCGGTCTACCAGGGTCTGCAGGGGGATGCGAACCACGTTGAGGAATTCGTCATCGTCCAGATCCTGCTCGCCAAAGGTCAGCCCCTCGGCAAGGTAGAGGTCGATCTTCTCGTCCAGGATGGCGGGGGTAGAACGAAACAGCCCCAGATAAGTCAGCCGCTCGCAAGTAGCGCCGGTTTCCTCCCGCAGCTCCCGCAGGGCTGCCTCTACGTGATCCTCCTCGCGGCTATCCAGCTTGCCTGCGGGGATCTCGGTCATCACCACACCATGGGCGTAGCGGTACTGCTGTACGCAAACCACCTCCCCGTTGGCGGTCAGGGGAAGCACCGCCACCGCACCAATGTGCTTGACGTATTCCCGCACGCCGCAGGTTCCGTCGGGCTGGGCTACCTTGTCCACGTAAAGATGCACCACATCGCCGTCGTAAACCAGCTCGGAGTGCAAACAGCGCTCCACCAAATTGGATTCTTTATATTCCATGCTTTTGTTCCTTCTTTCTTTGCTTGCTCCCATCATTATATAACAAAAACCCGCTTTTGTAAAGAAGGTCTTGAAAAAAAGATGATTTTCTGCTATACTGAAGCAAAGAATGCTTTGGGAGGCCGAGAAAATGGATTGCAGAGAACAGGATATTCGCACCGCCATGGTGCTGGGAACCAAGAGCTTGGAGGCCTTGCGCCGCGCTCACGTGGCGGTGTTTGGCCTTGGCGGCGTGGGCGGCGCGCTGTGTGAGGCGTTGGCGCGTGCCGGAGTGGGACGGCTGGATCTCTTTGATAACGATACCGTGTCGCTCTCCAACATCAACCGCCAGATCATTGCCCTCCACTCCACGGTGGGACGCCTTAAGACCGACGTGATGAAGGAGCGCATTGCCCAGATCAATCCCGACTGTGAGGTGCGGGTCTTTCCCGTCTTTTACCTCCCCGAAAACGCCGACGACTTCCCTTTGGACGGCTACGACTACGTGGCCGACGCCATTGACACGGTAGCCGCCAAGATCGAGCTGGCACTGCGGGCCAAGGCGGCGGGCGTTCCCCTCATCGCCTCCATGGGAACGGGAAACAAACTGGATCCCTCCCGCTTTTGCGTAACCGACCTCAGCAAGACCGAGGGCTGTCCCCTGGCCAGAACCATGCGGCGGGAGCTGAAGGCACGGGGAATCCAACACCTGAAGGTGGTCTTTTCTCCCGAGCCCGCCGCGCCTCTGCCCTCCGACGCCCCCGCCGAGGACCATCCCGCGGCACAAAAGAACCAACGCCGCGCGCCGGGATCCCTTTCCTTCGTTCCCCCGGTGGCGGGCTATCTGATGGCGGGAGAGATCCTATTGGATCTGGCAAAGGGGGCTCATTGACCTTCCCGGATCCCGGAGGCCTCCAGCATAGCCTGGCAAAGCGCCCCGTAGGAGATTCCCGCCGCGGCGGCGGCCCGAGGAAAGAGGCTGGTGGGTGTCATTCCCGGCAGAGTGTTGGCCTCCAGGCACCAAAGCCCCTCGGTGTGATCCATCAAAAAATCGAAGCGTGCATAGCCGCGCAGTCGCAGAGCCGCAAAGCCTCGCAAAGCAAAGGCGGTGGCACGGGCGGCGATCACGGGAGGAATGGGCGCGGGACAAAGCTCCTCGGCACTTCCGTCATATTTATTTTGATAATCGTAAAAGCCTTCCCTTGGTCGGATCTCCACCACGGGGAGGGCTTTTCCGTTAAGGATCCCCACGGTCAGCTCCCGACCGCTCACATAGCCCTCGGCCATGACCGGGCTTCCCCAAGCCGCGGCGTTGGCAAAGGCTTCGTCCCACGCCTCCGCGCTCCGCACCAGGGCAATGCCCACGCTGGAGCCGCATCCTGTGGGCTTGACCACGCAGGGAAAGCCCACCCGACTGGCCACGGCCGAGGCCGAAAGACCCGCGTCGGCCATTCTCCAGGGAGGGGTAGGAATCCCTGCCTGGCGAAAGAGACGCTTGCTCAGATCCTTATCCATAGCCAGCATACTCCCCACGGCGTCCGACCCGGTGTAGGGGATGCCGTGGCACTCCAGGGTGGCCTGGAGCAAACCGTTCTCTCCAATGGAGCCGTGGAGTGCCAAAAAAACGCCGTGGGCCAGCCCACACAGACGTAGCACGTTGGGGCCGATCAAAGGTCGCCCCGCAGGAACCGACGCCGCGCCTCCGGGGGTCTTTTCCCGCGGAACGGTGGGAACGGCATAGCGTGTCTCCCCACGCAAAAACAGGGACGCGGGATCCGGCGGGAGCTCCGGGATCCCCTCGTACAGATCCAATAGCAGCACCCGATGTCCACGCTCCAGCAAAGCGTTGGCGATCTGGCTCCCCGAGGACAGGGACACCCACCGCTCCGGAGAAGCCCCTCCGGCCAAAACCACGATATTCATGCGTTCTCTCCCCTTTCGGCTTTTGATAAACAGCGTATGCCGCGGCGGCGGGGAGGGTGAAAAAGATCCTCCACCGCAACCGCGGTGGAGGATCTCAGATTGCTGATAAAGGTGTTAGTGCTATCAAAATAACGAAAAGTTTTGGTCAAGCTTTTTTAAAAGCTTGCGCAGTGGAGGGCGCGGAGCCCTCCTCGACGCCCGCAGGCGGCGAAATTCTCTTTTCGGCGTTTCTTTTTGATAACTTTTTCTTTGCGCCTTTGGCTTCAAAGAAAAAGTGGCTAACAAATTTGTACTATTTAACGAACTGCTTTTTTCATAATGGAGTTTGTCAGCAATCAAAGCCACCGGTTCAACCGGTGGTTTGCACAGCCCCTGTAAGGGGCTATTACCGGCTTAACCCCTAAAAGGGGCACCGAATTATATCATCGCATCACACGCACTGCACCCCGTAAACGGGGTTTATCAGAAAGGCTCTCCCTTTG
>JAFTNJ010000040.1 GCA_017451915.1 Clostridia bacterium | reverse complement strand
TTTATTTGTGGTATAATGTTTCATGAAGTGATTGAGTCCTTTCTGTTAGGTTTGAGTTGTGGTGACTTTATTTTAACAGAACTCAATCACTTTTTCTATTCTTTTTTTACTTTCAGTCTCACTTCTATTGTAACACAACACAGGACCTCTTTTTTTCTTTGCCGCAGGTATTGACAATCCCACGGGAAAATGGTATAATAAATCATTATGATAACAAGTACGCTTGCGTACGGTTTTAGGAGAGTACGATATGAAGAACTGTGAAAAGACAATGGACAAGATCGTTGCCCTTTGCAAGACCCGCGGATTTATCTTCCCCGGATCCGAGATCTACGGCGGCCTGGCCAACTCCTGGGATTACGGCCCTCTTGGCGTGGAGTTTAAGAACAACGTCAAGCGCGCCTGGTGGAAGAAGTTCGTGCAGGAAAGCCGCTACAACGTGGGTCTGGACAGCGCCATCATTATGAATCCCCAGGCCTGGGTGGCTTCGGGACACGTGGGCGGATTTTCCGACCCCTTGATGGACTGCAAGCAGTGCAAAATGCGTCATCGCGCCGATAAGCTCATTGAGGACTACGCCTTCCAGAACGGTCTGGAGGACAACCCCGCCGGCTGGAGCTTTGAGGAGATGGCCGAATACATTAAGGAAAAGGGCATTGTTTGCCCTCAGTGCGGAAGCACCAACTTTGCCGACATTAAGAAGTTTAACCTGATGTTCAAGACCTTTATCGGCGTAACCGAGGACAACACCAACACCGTGTATCTCCGTCCCGAGACCGCCCAGGGTATTTTTGTAAACTTCCCCGCGGCACAGCGTTCCACCCGTAAAAAGCTGCCCTTCGGTATTGCCCAGATCGGTAAGTCCTTCCGTAACGAGATTACCCCCGGCAACTTCGTGTTCCGTACCCGTGAGTTCGAGCAGATGGAGCTGGAGTTCTTCTGCAAGCCCGGCACCGACCTGGAATGGTTCGCTTATTGGAAGGATTACTGCCATAAGTTCCTTCTGAACCTGGGTATGCGCGACGAGAATCTTCGTCTGCGTGACCACGATCCCGAGGAGCTTTGCTTCTACTCCAAGGCAACCACCGACTTTGAGTTCCTCTTCCCCTTTGGATGGGGCGAGCTCTGGGGCATTGCCGACCGTACCGACTATGACCTGGGCCAGCACCAGACCCACAGCGGTAAGGATATGACCTACTTTGATCAGGAAACCAACGAGCACTATATCCCCTACGTTATCGAGCCCTCTCTGGGTGCCGACCGTGTGGCCCTGGCCTTCCTGGTAGACGCTTACGATGAGGAAGTCATCGACGAGGCGAAGAACGACGTCCGTACCGTTCTGCACCTGCATCCCGCCCTGGCACCCTTCAAGGTTGCCGTTCTGCCCCTTTCCAAGAAGCTGGCAGACAAGGCCGGCGAGATCTACGAGGAGCTCTCCAAGTACTTTATGGTGGACTACGACGAAACCGGTTCTATCGGTAAGAGATACCGTCGCGAGGACGAGATCGGTACTCCTCTTTGCATCACCGTGGACTTTGAAACGGTGGGCGACGACACCAAGGAAGCCGACAACTGCGTTACCGTTCGTGACCGTGACACCATGGAGCAGGTTCGTATCCCGATTGCCGAGCTGAAGGATTACATTGAAAAGAAGATCGCGTTCTGATCTGAAATGAATAAAAGCCCCCGAGGAAAACGTAACCGCGCTTTCCTCGGGATTTTTTTGTTCGTTGCCGATGGTAAATGATCGTTTTACTTAAATATTGAGCATTTTACATATTGCCCCAAAAACGCTTTTTTGGTAAAATAGAGAGGAAATTGCAAGAAAGGTTGGGAGGAAGCCTATGCTACACATTTTACAAAACGATGTTCTTTCGTACGCCTTGGACGAGCAGGGCGCGATCTGCTCGGTATTCAACAAAAAGACCGGACACGAATATTGCACCGCAAAGGGGGAGCTGTTCCGTCTGCTTTATAAGATCGAGGATTTTGAGGAACGCCCCATTGACGCCAAGGATCAGCCCGCGCCCGGCATTTCGGTCAGCGGCAACGTGATGACCGTGGTTTACGGTACCCTGGTCTCTCCCAACGGCGTGCTGAATATTCGGTTGCAATTCACGCTGACCCTGACCGAGGAGCGTTTGTCCGTGGTCTCGGAAATCACCAACAACTCCGAAGTTGAGGTAATGGAGCTGATCACCACGGCTCTGGCGGGCATTGGAACCCTGGGCGATGATACCCTGACCGATCATCTGGTCACGCCCCTGCATTTGGGGGATGATATTGCCGATCCCTATCACGCCGATTTCTTCAAGCATTCCGACAAATTGTATAAACGGAAATACGATCGCCCCGACCATCGCCACGCCGACCTGGATCTGCCTTATCCTGGTATGTGTTGTATGCAGTGGTTCTCCCTGTTCAACGAGAAGGAATCGATTTACGTGGGCAACCATGACGTCAAGCACCGCATGATCTGTATGCACGTGGAGCGCAGAGTGGCGGATTGCAGCCTGCGCATGGGCATTTGTCAATATCCCTTTTTGAAGAAGGGTGAGAGCTATCAGACCCCGCCCATCGTGTACGCTTTCTTCGCGGAGGATTGGCACAGCGGTGCCAATCTCTACCGTAAATGGATGGACGAGGATTACGGCTGGACGGCACCCGTGCGTCCCGCGTGGGGCTCGGAGTTTGACGGCTTTTTGCGTTGCATCTTCCGTACCCAGTCGGGAGAATTCAACTTCCGTTTTACCGATATTCCCCGTATGTTCGATATGGTGCAGGCGGCAGGGCTGAACACCCTGTTCGTGCTGGGCTGGCCCCAGGGCGGCTTTGGCCGCTTGCGTCCCGATTACCGGCTGGATCCCCGCTACGAGGAGGATTTCAAGCAGGGGCTGGAGTACGTGCATTCCAAGGGCGGCAAGCTGATCATGTACCTCAGCTATCACGCCGTGGACGAATACAGTAAGTTCTTCCGTGAGGAGGGTGGGGAAGCGGTTCTTTGCAAGGACATTTGGGGACGCTACACCCGTTACAGCGAGACCTACGGCGCGGACGGTACCTACCGCAAGCTGATGAATCTGCCCCGCGACCAGTTTTGTGCCTGCTCGGGCTCGGATCTCTGGCAGGAGAAAATGAAGGAAAGCACCGACTATTGCCTGAGCCTGGGCGCCGACGGCGTGCTCTACGATCTGGGCGGCACCCGCCCCCTGTTCTGCATTGCCGAGGGTCACGATCACAATAAGCCCAACGAAGCCCGTTCCTCCAAGGCCGACCGTTACAAGGGCCTGCGCGCCAATATCAAGGCAAAGGGCGAGGAAAAGCTGATGATGCAGGAGCATTGTGTGGATATCTATGCCCAGCATATGGACGTGATCCAGCCCCCCACCTTCTTCATTCGCACCTCGCGTATCCCCCAGGTCTTCCGCTACACCTTCCCCGAGATCCGCATGACCAACCGCAACAACGCCCTGGATGAAACCAACTACAAGGATGCCTGCAACAATTCCTTCGTTTTTGGCCTCGCTTTTGACCTTTCCATCTTCCGCTGCGCGGGAACCCCCGAGGACATTCCCAACTACGTGGCGTATATGAAGACCATCATCGCCCTGCGGAAGCAGTACAGCAAGTTTTTCCACTACGGAATCTTTGTGGATGAGGATGGCTTCTGCTACGACAAAAAGGTATTTCTGCAAAAGGCCTATGTTGCCCCCGACGGAGCTCTGGGCGTGGCGGTTTGGAACTGGTCGGATCAGGAAGACACCGTTACCTACACCAACACCGCTACCGGCAAGCGCGTCCGCGTCAATCTGGAGAAGGACGCCGTCTGCTTTATAGAGCTTTAAGGTACGGGGCGGAAGAAGAAAAATGACCAAGAATCTCACCACGGTCATGCAATCATATCATCCCTCGCCCCCGGCGCAAGAATGCGTTGGGGGCGGCCTTTGTTTTTCGCTATTTCTTCTTGACTTTCCTCCCTTTTTATTGTATAATATAATGAGATAACTATCGCCGAAAGAAAGGCATAAATCAATATGAACAAGAACAATATTCTTCCCCCCGAGGAGATCGAAGCTCAACAGGCGTACATCGCTCGGATGCGGCGGGACAACGACGCCTATCTGGCCGAGCACGGCACGCGTCGCGGGGCCTTTGTGCTGACCTTTGGCTGTCAGCAAAATGAAGCCGACAGCGAAAAGCTGGCCGGGCTCTCGGAGGCCATGGGATACACCGTTGTGGATTGTCCCGAGGCGGCCGATCTGATCGTGGTCAACACCTGCGCCATTCGGGAGCACGCCGAGCAAAAGGCTCTCTCCATCGTGGGGCAATACAAGCATCTCAAAACCAAAAATCCCTCTCTGGTCATCGCGGTCTGCGGCTGTATGGTGACCCAGGAGCACCGCAAAGACGATATCAAATTCCGCTACCCTTACGTGGATTTCGTCTTTGGAACCTCGTCCATTCATCGGTTCCCCCAGCTTCTCTGCGAAAAGCTGGCAAAAGGGAAGCGGCTCTACTGTCCCGAGGAAACCGAATACCTGGTGGCCGAGGGACTTCCCATCCGCCGGGAGAGCAGCTATCGGGCCTGGGTGTCCATTATGTACGGCTGCAACAATTTTTGCTCCTACTGCATCGTTCCCTACGTCCGCGGGCGGGAGCGCAGCCGGGAGATGGGTCCCATTGTGGAGGAGGTCCGGGAGCTGGTTGCCAAGGGGTACAAGGATATTACCCTTTTGGGGCAAAATGTCAACTCCTACGGCAAGGATAGCGGCTACCCTTACGATTTTGCCGATCTTCTGGCCGAGCTGGACAAGATTGAGGGGGACTTCTATCTTCGCTTTATGACCAGTCATCCCAAGGACGCCAGCCGAAAGCTGATCGACGTCATGGCCGCCTCCGAGCACATTGCGCGGCACTTCCATCTTCCCATGCAATCGGGAAGTGACAAGATTCTGAAGGCTATGAACCGTCATTACGATACGGCGCGCTACCTGGACATTGTATCCTATATGCGGGAGAAGATGCCCGACGTCACCATCACCTCGGACATCATCGTGGGATTCCCCGGGGAATCGGAGGAGGATTTTGAGGGAACGCTGAATATGCTTCGCACCGTGGGCTTTGATATGCTCTATTCCTTCATTTACTCTCCTCGAAAGGGCACCCCCGCCGCCGAGATGGAGCAGGTTCCCCGAGAGATTCAAAACGCCCGCTTTGACCGTTTGCTGGCTCTGCAGGGCGAGATCGCCAAGGCTAAGAATCAGCCCCTGGTGGGCAAGCCTCTCCGCGTGCTGTGCGACGGCGTGAGCAAGAACAATCCTGCCCTTTATTCGGGGCGCACCGAGGGGAACAAGATCGCCTTCTTTGAGGGCGCTCCCGAGGATACCGGCAAATTCGTTGACTTTGTTGCCGACAGAGCCGACGCATTCGCTTTCTACGGCAAAAAGATATAAAACAATACCTCCCGTTTTGGGAATACAGAAAGGAAATAAAAACCATGGAAATTTTTGAACTTGCAGCAGAGCTTGGAAAGAAGCTGAAGGATGATGCCCGCCTGATCGCCCTGGAAAAGGCGAAGAAGGATTACGAGGACAACCCTCAGCTGAAGAAATATATGATCGAGTACGAGGTTCAGCAAAAGGCTATGCAGGCCGAGGTGGCCAGAGCCGACCGCGATATGCAAATGATCGAGGTCATTCAAAAGCGCATCGACGAGCTCTACAAGCTCATCGCCGAGCATCCCGTATTTGTGGAGCTCAACCGGGTACAGGCCGAGGTCAACGATCTGATGAACGCCGTCAACAACACCATTATGACCCAGATCACCGGGGAGCAGCCCTCGGGTTGCACTCACAACTGCGCCACCTGCGGAGGATGCCACTAAAGCAAAAACCGCCTGCGGTTTTTGCAGTGAAATACGGCTTTGCCGTGTGAAATTCGCCTGCGGCGAGTGAAATCGATGGCAAGCATCGGTGAAATACGCCTGCGGCGTGTGAAGGAAATCTTTCCAAAGGATCGCCCTCTCACCCGCCTTTTGGCGGGAGCTCTCCCAGCGGGAGAGCCTAACGTAGGTTCCTCAATGTCCAACCGTCTTTCCGAACGGTTCGTTATTGGGAGTTGGTTTCCAAGCCTCGCCCTTTGGGAGAGGTGGCACGCCGCAAAAAACGAACGTATTCGTTTTTGCGTTGCGTGACGGAGAGGGATTTTTGCAAGTGGTTAGCGATTTATGATTCATTTTCAAAAGAAAAGGAGTACCCGCCATGACCCCAATGATGGAGCAATATTTTCAGATCAAGGAGCAGTACAAGGACTATCTCCTGTTTTACCGTCTCGGTGACTTTTACGAGATGTTCTTTGACGATGCCGTCCTTGCCTCCCGCGAGCTGGAGCTGACCCTCACGGGCAGAGATTGCGGCGAGGCCGAGCGCGCTCCCATGTGCGGCGTTCCCTTTCATTCCTCGGAGGTCTACATTGGCAGGCTCATCGAAAAGGGCTACAAGGTAGCCATCTGTGAGCAGACCGAGGATCCCGCCCTTGCCAAGGGGCTGGTGCGGCGAGAGGTGGTGCGGGTCATCACTCCCGGCACTTTGATTGAAACCAATCTTCTCACCGAGCACAAAAACAATTACCTTTGCGGACTCTACATGGGGGAGTTCTCCTACGGTGTCTGCTTTGCCGATATCTCCACCGCCCAGATCTACGCCACCTCCTTTGACGGCAACAACATGGATGCCCGTTTGCGCAACGAGCTGGGCACCTACGAGCCCCGGGAGATCCTTTGCAACCTCAGTCCCACCCATATGGGAGAGATCGGGGAGTTTGTGGAGAGCCGACTGGACATGATGCTCACGGGCGGGCAGACCGCTCGCTTTGAGCTTGCCGAGGCCCGCGCGCGGGTGCAGGAGCAGTTTGGTTCCCAGCTTCGTCCCGAGCATTTGGGGGACGATGCCATGATCCGCGCCGTGGGTGCGGTGCTTTCCTATCTTGCCGATACCGAAAAGAGCGATATCTCCTACATCAAGGAGCTGAGCGTCTATTCCGATGGGCAGTATCTGGAAATGGATATCAACACCCGTCGCAACCTGGAGCTTACCGAGTCCATGCGTACCAAGGAGAAGCGAGGCTCATTGCTCTGGGTTCTGGACAAGACCAAGACGGCCGCCGGTGCCAGAATGCTCCGCAAGTGGGTGGAGCATCCGCTGCTCAACTCTGCGGCCATTGCCCGCCGTCAGAGTGCGGTGGAGGAATTTTGCGGCAACTTCATGCTGCGTGAGGAGCTGGCCGAGGCGCTTTCCCACGTTCTGGACCTGGAGCGTCTGATCACCCGTATCGTCTACGGAAGTGCCAACGGTAAGGATCTGCGTGCCGTGAGCAATACGGCGGCGGTGCTTCCCGAGATTCGGGAGCTGTTGGCCAACAGCCAATGCGAGGAGCTACGCCGCATTTGCAGCGATCTGGATCCTTTGGGCGACGTATACAATACCATTGTGGCCGCCATCTGCGAGGAGCCGCCCTTCTCGTTGCGGGAGGGAGGCATCATTGCCCGGGGCTACGACAAGGACGTGGACTATCTCCGGGAGGTCATGGCCAACGGCAAGGGGATGATCGAGCAGATCGCCCAGGCCGAGCGGGACGCCACGGGAATCAAGACCCTCAAGGTCAGCTACAACAAGGTCTTTGGCTACTACATCGAGGTCACCAAGTCCCTGATCTCCCAGGTGCCCGACCGTTACATCCGAAAACAAACCCTTTCCAACTGCGAGCGTTACATTACCCAGGAGCTCAAGGACATGGAGGCCACCATTCTGGGCGCGGCCGATAAGGTCTGCGCCCTGGAGTACGAGATCTTCCAAAAGATCCGTGCCTTCGTTGCCGAGCAGAGCGCGCGGATCCAGCGCACCGCGGCCCTTTTGGCCGAGCTGGACGTCTATCTCTCCCTGGCCACGGTGGCGTCCAAGCATCGCTACGTCCGTCCCGAGGTCAACGAGAGCGACGAGATCGTGATCAAGGACGGTCGCCATCCCGTGGTGGAGCAGTTCGTCAAGGATACCTATTTCGTTCCCAACGACGTTTGTCTGGATACCTCCGCCAATCGCCTCATGCTGATCACCGGACCCAATATGGCGGGTAAATCCACCTATATGCGCCAGGTGGCCCTGATCACCGTCATGGCGCAGATCGGTTCCTTTGTACCTGCGGCAGAGGCTCGCATCGGCGTGGTGGACAAGGTCTTCACCCGTGTGGGTGCCTCCGACGATCTGGCGTCGGGACAGTCCACCTTCATGCTGGAAATGAATGAGGTCTCCTATATTCTCAAGAACGCCACACGCAAGAGCCTGATCATTTACGACGAGGTTGGCCGGGGAACCTCCACCTTTGACGGCATGAGCATTGCCCGTGCCATTGTGGAGTACACCAACAGCCGCAAGATCGGTGCCAAAACCCTGTTTGCAACCCACTACCACGAGCTGACCTCCATGGAGGAGGAGTTCGAGGGCGTGGTCAACTATAATATCGCCGCCAAAAAGCGTGGCGACAGCATTACCTTCCTGCGCAAGATCGTGCGGGGTTCCACCGACGATAGCTACGGTATTGAGGTAGCCAAGCTGGCGGGCCTTCCCAACGAGGTCATCAAGCGCGCCCGGGAGATCCTGGCCTCGGTGGAGGCCACCTCCAAGGCCATTGCCGAACATCGGGAGGGGGGCATGGGTCCCAAAAAGAAGGTGGCCGAGAAGGACGATTCTCTCATCACCTTCGACGACTGTATCAACGAGCAGATCATTGCCGAGCTCAAGGGTGTGGATCTCAACACCCTTTCCCCCTTTGAGTGCATGTCGTTCCTCTTTGACCTGAAAAAAAGATTGCAATAAAAAGGACAGTACAGAATGAAACCTTGGTATGAGCCTTATCAAATCATCGACGAAAATCAAGACGCGGAGATCCAAACCCAAGCAACGCTGCTCTCGGAGGAGCTGGCGGAGCTGCAGGTTGCGGTAACCTTTCCCTCGCCCTGCGTTCCCCAAAAGATCACGTTGCTGTTCAAGACGCCCTGCGTGGAGACCTTCAGCATTTGGGGCACGGGTCTGCGGATGCGGCAGTATCTGCCCACCGACTGGGGCAAGGTAGGCTCCAAGAGCCGCCTGGCCTCGGGAGCCCCCTTGCATTCCATCCTCTCCCAAGACGGGGAGAATCGCATGACCTTTGCGCTCTCCGACGCCAAAACCCCCTGTCAGCTTCGCTCGGGGGTCAACGAGGAGACCTCCACCCTGTTTACCGAGGTAATTCTGTTTACCTCCCCCATTGCTCCCCTGGATCACTACCGGGTCACGGTTCGTCTGGATCGCACCTGCGAGCCCTTTGGAGATACCGCGAGACGGGTGGACGCCTGGTGGCAGACCGATTGCGGTTATCCCGCCGCTCCGGTGCCCACCGCGGCAAAAATGCCGGTGTATTCCACTTGGTATTCCTTCCACAACGACGTGGAGGCTGAAGCGGTTTTCAAGCAATGCGAAATGGCCAAGGCCCTGGGCATGGACACCGTGATCGTGGACGCGGGCTGGGAAATGGAAGGCCCCGAGCGTACCTTTGCCTATTGCGGAGATTGGGTTCCCGCCAAGGGGAAATTCCCCAATATGAAGGCCTTTTCGGATCGGGTGCACGCCCTTGGTATGAAGGTCATGTTCTGGTTTTCGGTGCCCTTTGTGGGAAAGCGCTCCCGTGCCTATGAAATATTTCAGGATATGCTGCTGGGGATTCATCAGGACGAGGGCGAAAACAGCTGTTACCGTCTGGATCCCCGCTACCCCGAGGTGCGTGCCTACCTGGTAGAGATCTACCGCCACGCCATGCTGGAGTGGGGCATCGACGGCTTTAAATTGGACTTTATTGATTCCTTTGAGCCCCGTCCCACCACTCCCGAAACCGATCCCCGCCGCGACATCGTTTCCCTGGAGGACGCCATCGACCGTCTTTTGGAGGAGGTCACCGCGGCTTTGCGCGCGATCAATCCCGACGTGCTCATTGAGTTCCGTCAAACCTATACGGGTCCCGTGATCCGCAAGTACGGAAATATGTTCCGCGTTTTTGATTGCCCCAACGATCTGTTGCGCAATCGCTTTGCCATGGGCGAGCTTCGCACCCTGATGGGCAACGCGGCGGTGCATTCGGATATGCTGGAGTGGCACGACGGTGACACAAAGGAGTCGGTGGCGCGGCAGCTGCTGTCCACCCTCTTTATGGTGCCCCAGGTCTCGGTGCGCGTCCACGAATTATCCAAGGAGCACTACCGTGTTCTGCAAAATTATCTCACCCTTTGGAGAGAGCATCAAGCGGTGCTCCTGGACGGCGACTTCCGCGCTTACGATCCCGTGGCGCATTATAGCAGGATGACCTCCCAAAAGGACGGAACCCTCATCGCCGTCGCTTATTTTGACACGCCGCTGGAGCTTGGAGAAGCCTTTGAGAAGATCCTCTTCTTCAACGCCACCGCAAAGGAACGCCTGACGTTGCGCCCGGATCTCCCCGAGGCAACCTCTTATACCTGCCGCATCTACAACTGCGTGGGAGAACTGATTTCGGAAGAGACACGTGCCCTTGAGAAGGGCATTTGTGATTTCCCGGTTCCCGATGGTGGCAGAGTGGAGCTTTGTAAGAATTGAAAGGATGCGTATGAGAACACCCGAAAAGGTTATATTCGCCAATATGTGCATGGTGTACGACCAAAACGGCAACGTTCTGGTGCAGGACCGTGTGGATCCCAAATGGCCGGGAATCACTTTTCCCGGAGGACACGTGGAAACGGGGGAATCCTTCACCGACGCGGTCCTGCGCGAGGTTTTTGAGGAAACGGGACTGACGATTTTTTCGCCCTGTCTTTGCGGCATCAAGGATTGGATCGAGGAGGACGGCACGCGCTACGTGGTGCATCTTTACAGAGCTCACCAATTCCAAGGAGATGTGATTGCCTCGGAGGAGGGTAAGGTTTTTTGGATCCCTCTTTGCGATCTGCCAAAATACAAGCTGGCAAGTGGCATGGAGTTGATGCTCAAGGTCTTTTGTGAGGAAGATCTCTCGGAAATGTTTTTTTGCAAGAGGAACGGTGTGTGGGAAACGATGCTGAAATGAACCAGAAAAAGGAACAGGGCGCAGCAGTTGTGTCCGAGTCTTCAAGGGCTCTTGCCAACGCCATTGAAACAATGGTTGCTTGCATAGGAGAGATTTTGTTCGATCGTGCCCCCTCCATTTACCTGTATGGATCGGTTCCGTTGGGGGATTTTCGCCTTGGTTGGAGTGACATTGACCTTTTGGTGTTGACCGAAAAGCAAATGACCGAGGCGCAGGCAGAAGCACTTTTGCATCTGCGTCAAAGGTTGTTAAAAGAAGAACCGCAAAATCCTTATTACCGTTCCTTCGAGGGCGGAATATTAAGCCTTTCTGCGTTTGTTCGGCAAGAATCGGACAGAGTTGTTTACTGGGGCACGAGCGGCCAAAAAATCACCGATTTTTATTGTTTGGACAGCTTTTGCATGACCGAACTGTTGGAGAACGGTGTGCTGTTGTACGGTAAGGATATCCGTGACCGTTTGCATATGCCCGGCTATAGTGATTTGTATAGCGATGTATTGAGACATTACGAAACGATTATCAAATACGCAAAGACAACCGGTCGCAGTATCTACGCTTTTGGGTGGCTTCTGGATATTGCAAGAGGAATTTACACTTTGCAAACGGGAAAAATCATTTCCAAAACAGTGGCAGGAGAATGGGTGTTACAAACCGGTATCTGTCCCACCCCCGAAGCGTTAAAGCTTGCGTTGCGGGTTCGAAAAGAGCCTGCTTTGTATCGAAACGATCCTGACATCATGGATCAAGCGGAATCCATGGGAGACGCAATTCAAGCATTCGCTTTTGTTTTGGGAACCTATTTGAGAGATTTCCGTTAAGGTTAGAATCCAATAAAAATCCAAAAACAAAATGATAAAAAACTCTAAAACAAATCAGAATATTCAAATCCTTCCAATGACCACCGATGCCGAAATCGATGGAAAGGCCTACGTGCATTGGAAATCCTGGCAAGAGACTTATGAGGGTCTTGTGGATGCCGATTATCTGCAACAGATGACCCTTGAAAAATGCCTGAAAATTGCAAAAAAATGGCGTGAAAATATCTTTGTGGCAAAGGACGGAGAAAAGGTAGTTGGGTTCGTTGGCTACGGTGCGTACCGTGATACGACCCTTGCCGATACGGGTGAGGTGTATGGCATCTACGTATTAAAGGACTATCACGATCAAAAGGTCGGCTATCGGCTCATGAATGCCGCCGTGGAGGCACTTGGGGCGTATTCTCAAATCGCGGTGTGGGTGCTTGCGGGCAATGACCGCGCCATTCGGTTCTATCAAAGATACGGTTTTGTATTTGACGGTACCAAGCAGGAAATTATTATGGGGACCACCAATACCGAACTGCGGATGATTTATCGGAGATAAAACATGGAACGCTGTTGAGTGAGTCTAACACGATAGTCGAATAAATTCAGTTTTGATTTTTTTGTGTCATCCTGAGCGTAGGCTCGCAAGCGAGCCGAAGTCGAACTTTTGCTCATTTGTGCGCATCAGCGCACGAATGAGCAAAAGCGCAAGGACGCAGTCCGAAGCGGGATCTACGAAGGGATTCCAATAGCTTGCCATCGTAAACTTACATCCTTAGAATAAAAGGGATAGCAAGAGTTGTTAGAAGATCCCGTCATTGCGATGCAATGACGCCCTCCCTCGGGTCGGGTTCGACTTCGAAAAACATCCCCCGGATATTTTTCTCCGCTCAGGATGACACAAAAACCGAAACTTTGGTTGTCAAACATATAAGGATCATACAAATAAACATCCCTTTACACCCGCTAAAAATTTGTGAAAGTTTTTGGAGGGGGCGGGGCACTTGGTTGCCAACGGCAACCAGTGCGGCAACGGAACTGGCTCCGTGCCTTCCTTTCTTGCCTAAAAAGGTTCCCGCAAAAAAGAAAAATATTACGAAAGGAGAACGCATATGGGAAGAATCAACGTCTTGCCCTTTGCCGTAGCGAATCTGATCGCGGCGGGAGAGGTGGTGGACCGACCGGCCTCGGTGATCAAGGAGCTTTTGGAGAATGCCATTGACTCGGGGGCGGATCGCATCACCGTGGAGATCCAGAACGGCGGCGTCACCTTTATGCGCGTTACCGACAACGGCTGCGGCATGGAGCCCGACGATCTGCCCGTGGCCATTCGACGCCACGCCACCAGTAAGATCCGCGAGGCGGCGGATCTGGACGGCATCCTGACCCTCGGCTTCCGCGGCGAGGCTTTGGCCGCCATTGCGTCGGTCTCCAATATGCGGATCCTTTCCAAGACCGCCGACGCTCCCTTTGGTGCTATGCTGGAGGCGCGGGGCGGGGAGATCGTGTCCCTCTCCGAGCAGGGCTGCTCCACGGGCACCTCGGTGATCGTAGAGGATCTCTTTGCCAACGTTCCCGCCCGCCGCAAGTTCCTCAAAAAGGACGTGACCGAATCCATGGCGGTGACGGCAAACGTGGAAAAGATCGCCCTGTCCCATCCGGGCATTGCCCTTCGCCTCATCGTGGACGGCAACGTCAAGCTGGAGACCGCTGGGGACGGCAACCTGCAAAACACCATTTACGCCGTGTTTGGCAAGGACTTTGCCACCCGCCTGATCGAGGTCAATAGTGAGAGTGACGGTATTGGAATTCGTGGCTTTATTGGCCGGAGCGATAATTTCAAGGCCAACCGCAATTATCAAAACTTCTTTATTAACGGGCGATTCGTTAAGAGCCGCACCGCCATGGCAGCTCTGGAGCAGGCGTATACCTCCTATATGCCGCCCGAAAAGTTCCCCTGTTGCGTGCTTTATATTGATATTCACCCCGCGCGAGTGGACGTCAACGTCCATCCCGCCAAGCTGGAGGTCAAGTTCTCCAACGAAAAGCCGGTGTTCGAGGCCATCTACTACACCGTCCGCACCGCCCTGGAAAACAACGCCACCCGTCCCTCCATGAACCTGGAGCTTGGGACGCGTGGAAAGAATCGCGGCTTTGCGGGACGGGTATCCGAGGCGCGGCTCCCGGTGCAGGAGGGCAAGCGGGAGAGCCTGAAGAGTGCCCAGCTTTCCTACGACCTGGAGGGCAAGACCCAACCCCAGCCCCAGATCCGTATGACCGCCGAGGAATTCCGCTCGGCGTATGGGGAAAAGGAGAAAAAATCCTCCCCCTACTATCAAAGCGCGGCCAACCACGCTCTGCCCACCAAGGGGAATCTCCCCACGGTGACCGAGGAGACGGTCAAGACCTCGCCTCCCAAGGCAGAGCCGCCCGCTCCCAAGAAGACGGCGGAGACCCCTGCCGCGCCTTCGGTTCCGCCTGTAGCCCCCGCGCCCAAGACCGAGGCCTCCCTGCCGCCGGCATCCAAAATGACCGAGGCAGAGCCCGCGCCCCAACCCGTTGCGTCGGAGCCCCCTGTGGCCGAGCCGATTCCAACGCCCGCGCCGGAGTCTCCTGCGGTGGCTCCCCTGCGTTCCTATCGCATCCTTGGGGAGGCCTTCCGTTGCTACGTGCTGGTGGAGATTGAGGAAAAGCTGTTGGTCATCGACAAGCACGCCGCCCACGAGCGCATTCTCTTTGAGCAGCTCAAGGCGGGAATGCAGGCCAAAACGCCGGTGTCCCAGCTGCTGATGATCCCCATTGACGTGATGATGACCAGTGCCGAGGTTGAGGCACTGAAGGAATATGGCGAGGAACTGGAGAAGATCGGATTTTCTCTGCGCTACGCCCGCAACACCGTTTCTGCCGACGCCATTCCCGAGGGCGTGGACGTGAGTGCCGTGCCCGATATGCTGGGTACCATGGCGGGGCGAATCCTGAGCTCCACGGGGAGCGTCAAGCTCACAAGGGATATTCTCTTTGAAAAGGCCCTCTACCAGGCGGCGTGCAAGGCCGCCATCAAGGGAGGACGCGCCTATGCCGAGGAGCACATCGAGTGGCTGGTGAAGAAGCTGATGGAGATTCCCGACATCACCTTCTGCCCCCACGGCAGACCCGTGGCCCTGGAGCTTTCCCACCACACCCTGGATAAGCAGTTTGACCGCACGGGGTTCTGATATGAAGAAGGGCTTCTTTCGCGCCTTTGGAGCCTTTTTGCTGAGCTCCATGAAGGAACATATCAGCATGGCCATCGTTTGCGTGATGCTGTACTTTCTGTTTCGTAATATGGCAAGCACGCTGGTGCTTACCGTGATCCTTGCCTTTATCGTACTGTACGGAACCTCCATGGCGATCTGTTATTATGGAATGGCAAAGCTGGAAAAGCACCGACGGAGCGGTAGTGTTACCCCAAAGCGACTGTTTGGCTTTTCGATCCTGATCGCCATGCCGATCTACTATTTATGGATGGTGGTCTCCCTGATCCCCATCGTTCAGTATGAAATCTGGTTGCTCACGGGCTTGCCCCTGGTAATCATCACGGGCTTGACCCTTTCCTCCATTGTGGAGCATTGGAGGGAGAAAAAGGCCTTGTTCTGGCTATTCCAGGCCGCCGTTTATTTGGGTATGCTGTGCGGCGGACAACTGGTGATTCATTTAGTGTTTTAAATATACCATAGTACGGTATAACATTTAAATTGTTCGCCTTCCTCTCACCCACCTGCGGTGGGAGCTCTCCCTAAGGGAGAGCCTTTCGTGAGCCTCTCCATCAGGGAGAGGTGGCACGCCAATGGCGTGACGGAGAGGGGGAAAATGGAATCATAACGATGTAGGGGCGACCATTGGTCGCCCGCCTTCCAAGGAATCAATGTTTTCAAAAACGAACGACCAATGGTCGCCCCTACAGGCAATACCAAAGAAAAAACATTCAAAAAATCCTCTTTAGTGAAGTTTTTTGGAGGTGCAGGAACCTTTTTTTCAAAAAAGGTTCCTGCAAAAAATATAAAGAAAACACGGCGCGGGCTGTATTCCTGCGACCCAAGAAAGGACTTTGAATCATGTCAAAGCATTTTGAACTGTTAAAACAAGAGGGCAGAGCGCGCAGAGGCGTTCTGCACACCGTACACGGGGACATTCAAACTCCCGTGTTCATGAACGTGGGCACCTGTGCCGCCATCAAGGGCGGTGTCAACACCATGGAGCTCCGCGACATTGACTGCCAGGTGGAGCTTTCCAACACCTATCACCTCCATCTCCGTCCCGGGGATGGGCTCATCAAGGATATGGGAGGCCTGCACAAGTTTATGAATTGGGATCGTCCCATCCTCACCGATAGCGGCGGATTCCAGGTCTTCTCCCTGTCCCAGCTTCGTAAGATCACCGAGGAGGGGGTTCGCTTCGCTTCTCACATCGACGGCAAGCGCATTTTTATGGGTCCCGAGGAGAGTATGCAGATCCAGTCCAATCTGGCGTCCACCATTGCCATGGCCTTTGACGAGTGCGTGGAGAATCCCGCTACCCACCCCTATTGCAAGCAGAGCATGGAGCGCACCTACCGCTGGCTGGTTCGTTGCCGTGCCGAAATGGACCGCCTCAATTCTCTGCCCGATACCATCAATAAGAACCAGATGCTCTTTGGCATCAACCAGGGCGGTACCTATGAGGATCTGCGCATTGAGCATATGCACATGATCCGGGAGGTGGAGTGCGAGGGCTACGCCATTGGCGGCCTTGCCGTGGGAGAGCCCACCGAGGAGATGTACCGCATCATCGACGCCGTCGAGCCCCATATGCCCACCGATAAACCCCGCTACCTCATGGGTGTGGGCACGCCCTGCAACATTCTGGAGGCGGTGCATCTTGGCGTGGATTTCTTCGACTGCGTTATGCCCAGCCGCAACGCCCGCCACGGCAATCTCTTTACCTGGCACGGTAAGATCAACCTGATGAACGAGAAATACGCCCGGGATCCCAGACCCTTCGACGAGGGCTGCGGCTGTCCCGCCTGCCGCAATTACAGCCGCTCCTACGTGCGCCATCTTCTCAAGGCCAAGGAGGCCGTGGGAATGCACCTGGCGGTGATCCACAATCTGTATTTCTACAACAACCTGACCCGAAAGATCCGCGAGGCTCTGGACGGCGGTTATTTTGAGAGCTTCTATCAAAAATACCGCAATATCCTGGGCGAGCGCGTAGACGATTGATTGAACAAAGAAAGGAAGGGAATTCTATGAGACAGAAAATTGAACGCAAGTACAACATTGACTCAAGATGCGTGTATGGCGAATACGAGGATCACTACGACCGCGCCACGCGGTACGGCGAGTTTTCTCCCGCGGGGGATAGCTATACCATTACCAATCCCAATACCCCCCGTCAATGGATGAATATGCTGTACAACGATCGCTTTGCGTCGGTGATCGCCAACCACGGTGAGGGCTACACCATTTACGGAAACTTCTATCACCGCGTCACCAAATTTTACGATCCCGAGTTTTATCTCGTGCGCCGTCTCAACGGTAATCGCGTGCTGGAGGTCGTGGATCTGGAAAGCGGCGAGACCCTGGATCTCTTCGATTGCAACGGCTTGAAATGCAAGGTTGCCCCTGGAATGTCCGAGTTTTCGGGAGAGGGCGCGGGAATTGCCTTTACGGTCAAGGTGTTCGTTCCCCTGGAGGAGCCCTGTGAGTGCTGGATCGTGGAGCTGAGGAACAAGGACGCGCGTCCCCGTTCTCTCCGTATCCACGCACAGCAGGCGTGGGCGTTCCACAACCATACCATAGGGGTAGGAACGAAGCGTCCTGCCGATAAGGTTTCCATCGAACCCGTCAACAACGGGTATCTGGCCACCGGCATGGAGCTGGGCAGTCCCTTCCACACCCTGTACGGCGTGTTCTCTATTGAGGATTGCTCCAACGGATACATGGAAAAGAAGGTGGAAAAGACCGTAGCCTCCAAGCGCAAGGTGGCTCTGGTGGAAAAGGATTTCCCCTACCGCTACGCCAATATTTACGCTGACGTGACGCTCTCCGCGGGGGAAACCCTCTCGCGCACGGTGGTGTCGGCGGCTTCCGCAGACCGTGAGGAGGTCCTTGCGGCGTCGAATCTGCTTTCCCAAAGTCAGAACGCCAAAGCGGCTTGTGAGGCGGTACTGGAGAATTGGAAGAAGGATCTTTCCTACAACACCTGCTCGTTGCCCGACAAGAATTTGGAGCGCTTCCTCAACGTTTGGCTCAAGCATCAGCTGGGGCTGACCCTCCGCTATAACCGAAATACCCAAACCGGCGGCTTCCGCGATCTGCTGCAGGATGCCTGGGGAGCCATGCTGATCCGTGCCGATTACCCCGCGCGCCGTATGGACGAGGCACTTTCCCATCTCTATTCGGACGGTCACTCCATGCGCGGCTTTGATACCTACACGGGGGTGACCAACAAGGACGATTTTGTGGATTGTCCTCTTTGGGCTGCGGCCATGGTATTGCAATATTTGAAGGAAACAGGCGATCTGGAGTATCTGAACAAGCAGCTGCCGTACATGGACACCGAAGCCACCGAAACGGTGGAAGAGCACCTGTTCAAAACGGTGAATTACGCCTACGAGCGTCGTGGCGCTAACGGCCTGGTGCTTATGCGGGACGGCGACTGGCTGGACGGACTTGCCGGTATCAATCAGAACGGCACCGCCACCTCGGCCTGGGCTACCATGGAAGCCTACTGGGCGCAGGATTGCCTGGCACAGATCTACGACGCCGTGGGGAACACCGAGAAGGCCGCTCTCATGCGCGCACGCAACGCCGAGTATAAGAAGATCGTACGGGAGGTTGCCTGGGACGGCAACTGGTACGTATATGGCTTTAAGAGCGATGGACTCCCCGTGGGCTCCTCCCGTTGCGCCGAGGGCAAGATCTACCTCAATCCCCAAACCTGGGCCATCTTTACCGGCATCGAGGACGATCCCGTGCGCATCAAGAAAATGAGCCGCGCCGTGGACGTTTACCTCACCACTCTCTTTGGACCCTTGCTTCTGTATCCTCCCTACGTTTACGATAAGACCTGCGGCACTCTTGGCGGACAGTTGCCCGGCACCTTTGCCAACGCTTCGGTCTATCTCCACGCGGGTACCTTTAAGATCTATTCCGACGTGGCGAGAGGGGAATACGACGAGGCGTACGATACCATGATGCGTCTGATGCCCAACCACGTGGACAATCCCGACAGTCGCCGTACCAGCGAGCCCTATACCACGGGCAACGTGCATTTCGGCCCCGACTCCGAGCGCTATGGCATGAACCTTTTCTCCTGGTTCACCGCAACGCCCGCATGGCTGATCCACGCAGGCTTTGACCGTATTCTGGGCGTGGAGGCCGACTTCGACGGCCTGCACATCGAGCCTCGTGTTCCTTCGGATTGGAACGAGTATCAGGTCAAGCGTACCTATCGGGGAAAAGAATATGCGCTTTCCTTCCGCCGCGCCAAGGAGGCCGAGGAAAAGGGCATTTATACCAACGGTATTTTCGTTGGAACCCGTTGGATCCCCGTCACGGCCAAGAGCGGCGACTACGAGATCCTCTATTAAGAATCCTACGAATCAAAGAAACCCCGCATCCGCGACGGCCGTCGCGGATGCGGGGTTTTTAGAAGACTTATTTTTGGAACAGCGGAGTGGAGAGATATCGCTCCCCCGTGTCGGGGAGGAGGACCACAATGGTTTTGCCCTTGTTTTCGGGGCGGTTGGCCAACCGCGTTGCTCCGTGAAGGGCGGCTCCCGAGGTGATGCCGCAGAGGATGCCCTCGGTGGCCACCAATGCCCGTGCGGCGGCATAGGCCTCCTCCTCGGTGACCGTGAGGATCTCGTCGCAAACCGCGGCGTCAAAGTTTTTGGGAACGAAATTGGCACCAATGCCCTGTAGCCCGTGAGGCCCTGCAACACCGGTAGAGAGCAGGGGAGAGGCGGCAGGCTCAATGGCTACGACGCGGCAGGCGGGATTTTGCTCCTTGAGGTAGGCACCCACGCCGCTCAGGGTTCCGCCGGTGCCAACACCGGCCACAAAGATGTCCACCCGTCCCTCGGTATCCTTCCAGATCTCGGGGCCCGTGGTGTCAAAATGCGCCCGCGGATTGGCGGGGTTTTCGAACTGGGCGGGAATAAAGCTGCCGGGAATGGCGGCAGCCAGCTCCTCGGCCTTGGCAATGGCTCCCCGCATTCCCTCGGCACCCGGCGTCAGAACGATCTCGGCACCGTAGGCGGCCAGGAGCTTGCGACGCTCTACACTCATGGTATCGGGCATGGTCAGGATGACCCGATAGCCTCTGGCGGAGGCGATGGAGGAAAGACCGATGCCGGTATTTCCGCTGGTGGGTTCAATAATGGTAGCACCGGGGGTCAGGACACCGTCGGCCTCGGCGGCCAGAATCATAGAGAGGCCTACCCGATCCTTGGCACTTCCCGCAGGATTAAAGGCCTCCAGCTTGCAAAGCAGGGAAGCGTTGGGGGCATAGCGGGCGTTGTACCGTTGCGTTTGCAGTAAGGGCGTGTTGCCCACCAGTTCTTCGATGGAATGAAAGAGCATAAAAAATCTCCTTTCGGGGGTACGTTGCTATCATTATAGCACCTTTTTCCGAGGGTGTCAATGCGAAAAAGAAAAAACGCAAAGATCAAAGATCCTTGCGTTATTTCTATCGCTTGCGGTGGGTTGGGCCGCGCGGCGAATGGGAAAATTACTTGTTCAGTGCGTTGAGCTTCTTGGTAAACTGGCTCTTCTTGTGAGCGGCTGCGTTCTTATGAATGATGCCGTAAGCTGCTGCCTGGTCAACCTTCTTAACGGCTGCCTTGTAAGCTGCCTGAGCAGCCTCCATATCGCCGGAAGCCAATGCTGCGTCGTACTTCTTCATCTCCGTCTTGAGAGCGGTACGATGCATCTTGTTCTGCAGAGTTTTGGTCTCAATGGTTCTGATTCTCTTCTTTGCGGATTTGATGTTTGCCATCTTTGTTCACCTCCCTTAAATTTTAAGCAATGATACTTAAAAAGCGGCGCCTGAGAGGGTGCGCACAACTTTCATTCATATACCGCTATATTGTATCACAACCGAATGGAAATTGCAAGAGGTTTTTGAAAAATTTTTTAAATTTTTAAAGAAAAATCAAATTCCGTGTTTTCTGCGCAGGTTTTCGGCCAATTCATCCACGTAAATATCGTCGTTGGTGGGGAGCAGGACCCGCTTTCCACCGTCGTAGGTGAACACCAAATGGCAGGATTTGGTCAAAAAATCCTTTTTACCGCAGGAGATGGTCTCTTGGGTGCGCTCTACCTCGATCTTCTCGATTCCGGCAAAAGGAACGTCATGCGTGGCGGTGGAGAACTCGTCGCTGATAAAGGAGAAATGCAGGGTCTTTACGTAGTAGCCGTCGTTCAGCTCCATCAGCTTGGCCACGTCGTACTCCGAGGAGCAGGGGCTGCCGTTCTTCATACGCTTGACCAGCACGCCCGCGTGGAAGGAGTAGCCGCCGTACAGCTGCTCTTTGTATTCCTTGGGGGTGCGCTTGCGCAGGTGGGAGTCCTCCTCCAGCTCCTTGAAGTGGATGCGCTCGGCACTGCGCTCAATGACGTTTTTGATATCGGCCTCGCCGGCTCTGCCAATGCTGCCGTACAGGAAGATGACAATGCCCACGGGAATGGAGAATACCGAGATCATATAGGTCAGGTAGCTTCGACCGACCCAAAGGAAGAGGAAGCCTACTGCCATCAAGCACATGCCCAGCATTCCCGCGCCTTCCCATTTTTTAAAGTAGTTTACAAAATTCTTGTAGTTTTTTCCGTTTTGCATAAACCCTCACCTCATATTTTTTATGCCCTAATTATATACTCTTTTTTTACGTTTGTCAATAGACTTGTGGTTGAGATTCCGTCAATCTGCCGTTGAGTTTTGCTTTTTTTCGCGGGACGGCGAATTTCAATCCGTAATGGCGCGGCGCAGGCGGAAGAAGTCAAAGAGGAACATGATCAAAGCAAAGTAGAAAAGGCTCAGGAGCCAGCCCAAAAAGGCCGATCCGGTGACTAGGTAGAAGCCGGCGTCCAGGAGATAAAAGCGATCCAGGAGGATCGAATCGGCACTCAAAAAGGAGAATCCGAAATGGAAAAAGAAGGGGAGAAAGGGGAGCTGCAAGAGGGCGTAGGCGCCCAGAGCGTAGAGGGTGGGATGCAGGCGGTGCGTCTTCCAGTAGGCCAGGAGCGTGAAGCCGGGCTCCTTTTGTGCCTGGCGGACGGCGTTGCGCTCGGTGTTGGCCAGAGGACTGACCTTGTGAAGAAGCGTGAAAAAGAGGGGAATGAACGACAGGTCAAACATCAGAGTCATAAGATAGACGTTACCGAGCCGCTCGGGTTCGTAGTAGGCGATCTGCTCGGCGGCACCGCTCAGGAGCATGGAAAAGAGCAGCCAGGCCACCACGTGGGCGGCAAGGAGCAGTCCCAGCCATTTCAAACAGGTGAACAATCCTTTGTAAAACGCGTCTTTCTTGGTTTTCATAAGAAAATCCTTTCCTTGTTTTTGATTACATTCATTGTATTCCTTTTTTTGCGGGTTGTCAATATACCGGTTGTTGAGTGGTTTACAACCCTTCGTTGAAGTCGCCCCTCATAAAAATCCTCCTCTTATTTTCGTTCACAGTCATATGACCCGATATCATTATAGCATAATGATAAGCGGATTTCAATCGACGATTCAAACAAACTTTTCTTACGGTTTTTGTATATGAATAACAATAGAGTTTATAAAAAGGTCGAATGACCGTTTGTGAGAAGGCGCGATCCTTTGCGGGCGGCAAAAAATAACCGTAATTTTGAGGGCGCAGACCTTGTCTTTTTTTATAAAATATGATATACTGTATACAAGAGTACAAAATCCGAACAAGAAAGGATTTTCGCCTATGAAATTGATTCACTGTGCCGATCTGCATCTGGATTCGCCCATGGAGGCCAACCTCTCCCCCGAAAAGGCGAGGGAGCGGCGGGGAGAGATCCTCTCCACCTTTGCAAAGATCGTCCGCCTGGCCGCCGAGAGCGAGGTCTCGGCCATTCTGATCGCGGGGGATCTCTTTGACAGCACCCATAGCACGGCACGCACCGAAAAATACGTGTTGGATCTCATCGAGACCCATCCCAATCTCTGTTTTTTCTATCTGGCAGGCAACCACGATCGGGGAAGCCGCTTTGCCCAGATGGAGGACAAGCCCCAAAACCTCTATCTCTTTGGCAACGGCTGGACCTCCTATCACTTTGGAGAGGTCACCATTACGGGAAGTGAATCCCCCGACCCCGATACCCTGGCACTGGATAAGGACCGCATCAATCTGGTGCTCCTGCACGGGCAGGAGCGGGCAGGACGCGGCGTGGACAGTGCCGACGTGATCCGCTTTGCCAATTATAAGGATAAGAATATCGACTACATGGCTCTGGGGCATTTGCACGAATACCGCACCGCGCAGATCGACGCCCGATGCGTCGCCTGCTATTCGGGTTGTCCCGAGGGAAGGGGCTTTGACGAATGTGGCAAAAAGGGCTACGTTCTGCTGGAGGTGGACAGCCGCGGCAGTCTGACCCATCGCTTTGTGCCCATTGCCAAGCGGGAGCTGCACACCGTGAGCTGTGATATTTCCGAGGTGACCTCTCAACTGGAGCTGGAGAACCGTTTGCATCGCGCCACCGAGGGGATCCCCGGAGGCGACCTGGTCAAGGTGGTGCTCACGGGGGAGAGCGGGGACGGCACCGCGGTGGATCTGCCCCATCTTTCGGGCATTCTTGCCGAGCGGTTTTATTTTGCCAAGATCTACAACGAGAGCCGCTTGCGGATCCGCCCGGAGGAATATGCCAACGCCATTTCCCTCAAGGGGGAATTCGTGCGTCGGGTCATGGCGTCCTCCATGAGTGAGGCCGAAAAAGAGCGCGTGCTTACCTGCGGGTTCCGCGCGCTGACGGGAGAGGAGATCGGATTTTGAAATTACTGAGCTTACATATTGAAAACTTTGGCACCTTCCACGATTACGATCTGACCCTGGATCCCTCCATGGAGGTGCTGTATCGGGAGAACGGATGGGGAAAGAGCACCCTGGCCGTCTTTATCAAGGCCATGCTCTTTGGTCTGCCCGCCACCACCAAGCGCTCCCTGGACGAGAACGAGCGCAAAAAATACGCCCCCTGGCAGGGCGGTGCCTACGGGGGAAGCATCTGCTTTTCCTGCGCCAAGGGGAGCTTTCGCGCCGAGCGCTTTTTTGGCGCCAAGGAGAGCGGGGACACCTTTGCCCTCTACGATCTTTCCACCAACCGTCCCTCGGCGGCTTTTTCGTCGGCTCTGGGATGCGAGCTGTTTGGGGTGGATGCCAACGGCTTTGAGCGAAGCACCTATCTTTCCCAGGGGCTCTTTGACCTGAAGAGCGGCAACGCCGAGATCTCGGCGCGGCTGGGAAATCTGTTGGATGACGTAGACGACATCGGAAGCTTTGACGCGGCGCGGGAATATCTGGACAAGCGTCGTCGCTTCTACGTGACCACGGGCAACCGCGGTGCCATTGCCCAGATGGAGCAGGAGCTGCTGGAAAAGCAGCGAGAGCTGGAGGGCTGTATGCGAAAGGACGAGGCCCACGCGGTGCAGGAGCAGGAGCTGGAGCAGCTGCGGGAGCAATTCCGCAAGGCACAGACCTCCCTGGAGCAGGTGCGCGCCGAGATGCAAAAGGCCGCCCTTTCCCGGGAACGCGCGGCCTTGGTGGAGCGAAAGAACAGTATGCTCAACGAGCTCAATCGCCTTTCGGCCTCCAAAAAGGCCTTGCGGGATTTCTTCCAGGGCTTTCCTCCCTCCACCCAGGAGCTGGATCATCACCTGGATCTCTACGAGAAGATTAAGGAGTCCCAGATCCGCATTGAGGCCATGCCCCTTGGCGTGAGCGATCCCGAGACCTTTACGCGGCTGAAGCGCACTTACCCTGCGGGGGTCCCCGCCGAGGAGAACCTTGGGCGCCTGGAGCAGGAAAATGAGGAGCTTCGGCGGGTGTGCTCCCGTGCCGAGGCCTTGCAACGTATTCGCAACGAGGAGCAGCCCGATCCCCGCTTTGCCGCGGGGGTTCCCTCCGAGGCCCGCTTGGAGGCGGCCGAGGCGGCACTGCGTCAGGCACAGCGGCTGCAGGAGGCCAAGGATGCGATTCTGCAGGGACGCAAGGAGTCTCCCCGTCGCATTTCCCCCTGCCTTGTCATCGGCATCCTTCTTGGGGTGTTGGGCATGGCTTTGGGAGCCTTGTATTGGTTGCCCGTAGCGGCGTCCATGGGATTCCTGTCCCTGATCGCCGGTGGCGGATGCCTTGCGGTGGCGGTGGTTCTGTTGGTTCTGGCTCTGCGTCAAAGCCGTCGGCGGAGTACCGCCCATCGGGCAGAGGATGCGCAGATCCTGACCTGGGACGAGGCGCGGGAGAAATCCGAGGCCTCGGTACGGGGATTTTTGAAGGAATACGGTATGCCCGGCGAGGCTCTTTCCGGAGAGCTGACCCAGCTGACCCTGTTTGCCAAGCAGCAGCGGGAGCAAAGACAGCGGCAGGCCGCTATGGCCGAGGAGCTGGTGGCTCTGGAACGCCGTCGCGGAGGCTTGGTGGAGTCGATCCGCGCCTATCTGACCCGCTTCTTCCCCCAGGTGCCGGTCAAGCCCGATTATCGCGCCGAGATCGACCTGCTTTGCCGTGATCGGGAAACGCTGGTACGTTTGGATACCGAGGCGCGTCGGCGTCAATATGACCGCGCGGCGGCCGAGGCAATGCTGGAGGATCTGAAGCGTCAGCTTCATCCCTTCCTGCGGCGGTACGATCCCAAGGGAACTCTGGAGCCTGCCGAGTGTTTGGCGTTGATCACCGAAAAACGGGAGGAATACGCCCGTCTTTGTAAGGATATGACCCGAAGAGAGAACGAGCTCAAGATCTTTATTGCCGAGAAGAAGCTGGAGGAGGAGATGCCCGAGGAGCCTGCGGGATACGACCGTTTGGTGGCACAGGAGGCGGCGTTGCAGAAGGAATTGAACGAATTGCAACGCAAAAAGACGTTGGTCAAGGCGAACCTGGACCGTCTGGCGGCCGACACCGACCGTATTCCCGATCTGAACGCCGAGCTGGCGCAAAAGAAGGAGCAGATCCGCGTTGCCAAGGCCAACTACGCCACCATCAGCAAGACTCTGGTGCTCCTGGAGGAGTCCAAGCTGGCCCTTTCCACTCGCTATCTGGGGGATATGCAGGCAAGCTTTGACGCCTATCTGGAGATGCTGGTGGGCGAGGCGGCACCCGACTCCATGCTGGACGATTCCTTTGAGGTGCGTCTGCAGGGCGGGGGACAGACTCGCTCCATGGAGAGCTTTAGCCGCGGTTGGCGGGATGCGGTGCAATTCTGCGTCCGTATGGCACTGACCGATGCCATGTACGCCGAGGGCGAGCCCCCCTTCCTCTTGCTGGACGATCCCTTCGTCAACCTGGATGACGAGCGTCTGGGTGCGGCAAGGAGAATGCTGGAGGAATTGAAACAGAAATACCAGATCATCTATATGGTCTGTCAAAAAGAGCGGGCATAAGGCCCGGAGAAAGGGAAGGAGGATGGAAGAATGCCGCGATTGGGTCTGTATCTGCATATTCCGTTTTGTAAGAGCAAATGCCTGTATTGTGATTTTTGCTCCTTCCCCCGTCCCAAGCCCCAAACCGTGCGGGACTACGTAGACGCGCTTCTGGCCGATCTGGAGGCTCGCAGTCGGGATTGTGCCGACTATCGGGTGGACACCGTTTATTTTGGCGGCGGAACCCCCACCGTTCTTCCCGTCGAGGCCCTGGAGGCCTTGATGGAAAAGATCATGTCCCGCTATTCCCTGGCCGCCGATGCCGAGATCACCGCAGAGTGCAATCCCGGCGGTACCTCGGCGGAGCTCTTTCGTCGGATGCGACGCAGTGGATTTAACCGCTTGAGTCTGGGGGTACAAAGTGCCCATGCCGAGGAGCTTCGCGCCTTGGGGCGCATTCACACCTTTGCGGATGTGATTCGGACCGTGGAACAGGCGCGGGCGGCGGGATTTTCTAACCTGAGCATGGACGTGATGTTCGGCATCCCCGAGCAAACGCCGGAGAGCTATCTTGCCACCCTGGAGCAGGTTGTAGAGCTGTCTCCGGAGCATCTTTCGGCGTACAGCCTGATCGTGGAGGAGGGAACCCCCTTCCATCGCAAGAGAGAGCGGCTGAACCTCCCCGAGGAGGACGTGGTGGCGCAAATGTATACCGACGGTATTTTTTATCTCCGCCACAGCGGATATCCTCAATATGAGATCAGCAATTTTGCAAAACCGGGGTATGAATCCCGCCACAACCTCAAATACTGGAACTGTGACCCCTACCTTGGCTTTGGCCCCGCGGCACATTCGGATTTTGGTGGGGAGCGATTTGGCAACTCTCGGGATCTGATTGCATATATTGAGGGTAAGGAGATCATTGAGGAGCGGGAAGTGCCCACCCTGCGTCAGCGCAAGGCCGAATACGTGATGCTTCGTATGCGCCTTTGTCAAGGGATCACGGCCGCCGAGTACGAGGCGCGCTTTGGAGGATCCTTTATTGAGGAGGTGGCGTTGCCCTTTTCCCGCTACGCGGCGGAAGGCTTTGTTCTCGGGTCGGGGGATCGGGTTGCCTTCACTCCACGGGGCTTTGCGGTGAGCAATGCGATCCTTTCCGAGGTTTTGGATTTTGCCCCCTGATTTTTTGTAAAAAGCTCTTGACAAAACGGCTCGGTTCGTGTACAATAAAGACAAGAAATTCAGAAGAAAAAAAGGAAAAAAACATATGCAAGATCAGAACAACGAGAGAGAATTTTTTACCCTGGAGGACGAGGACGGCAAGGAGCTGACCTTTGAGCTGATTGGGGTAACCGAGTATAAGAACAACACCTACTACGCCATGATCCCTGCCGACGCGGCCGACGATGCCAAGAGCGACGACGGCTTTTGCGAGTACGTGATCCTGCGCGTGGAGACCGACGAGAACGGTGAGAGCACCCTGGTAACGGTGGACGATGACGACGAGTTTGACGACGTTGCCGACCAGTTTGACGATATGTTCTCCGAGGAGATCGACTACGACGGTCAGTAAGAATTTGGTTGGGGCGAGGGCGTTCGCCCCTGCAATATCCTGCTTAGTGCGTGATAATTGGTGATATAGACCCACGATAGATCAAAGGAGTCTGACTTCACGGTGGTTTGCAGACCTCCCGTATTCGAGCATCGATTGACTTGTCTCGGCCGGATACGGACGCTGGGAGCAGTAAAGCCGCAACGAGGACACCGCCCTGAACAAACAGGGTTCTAACTTCCCAATTACACGGCTCGGTGGGGTTTCTAAAAACAAAAATAAGCGTAGCCATGAAACACCTTCATGACTACGCTTTTTTTTGAGCATAGGAAGTTTTTTATCTATTCGGAACCACGTTTCTCCAGCTCCTCAATCTCACTCTCTCCCAGCACACGGATTCCGTGGGCCTTGAGGAGGGCGGCGCAGATGCCGTCTCCGGCGGTCAGGGTGCCGGAAAAGCTTCCGTCGTAGATCCTTCCGCTGCCGCAGGAGGGACTTTTTTCCTTCAGGATGGCGGTGTCGCATCCCTCGGCCATTGCCAGGCGCAGCGTGGCCTCGGCTCCGGCACAGTAGTTGGCGGTCACGTCACGGCCCTCGCAGTTGGTCACTCGCGCGCCGCGGATCTCCGAGGGGGGACGCGGTGTGGGGAGGCCGCCCATACATTCGGGGCAGACCGGGAGGAGCTGATAGCGCTCTCCCAGGGCAATGACGGCGTCGCAGGGCTTGCTTTTGCCGTCGTAACGGCAGGGCTCGCCCAATAAACAGGCACTGATGATCAGTTTTTTCAATCTTACTACCTCGCTTTTTGGTACAAATCACAAAAATTCGATTTTTGAAAACTTTTTTTCAAAAACCTCTTGCAAAATGTTGAGAACTGTGTTATAATATCCAAGTCATATGGATATGGCCCCTTAGTCAAACGGCTAAGACGTCGCCCTCTCACGGCGAAGATATGGGTTCGATTCCCGTAGGGGTCACCACTAAGCAAGCTGAAAGGCTTGCTTCCTTTATGCAAGTTTCCTTTTCGCAGTTGGTATGTAGCCTTCGGGCCGTTTGATATTCTCTGCGCTGCCCATTGGGTGGAGGAAACCTTGCCGCATCATTTCCATAATCCTTGTTGGAAGGGCTGTTTTACGGTTGTGAAACAGCCCTTTTTGCGTGGAATGGGGAAGGGAGGGGTGAGTCGAATGCAAAAATGCATTTGGTACTCACCCCCGTCTTTTTTTCTTTATTCGGCAAAATGATAGGTGCCGCCCGAGAGGGTTGCGGTGTAGCCCGAGGGCAGACGCAAATGGGCAATGGAGTCTTCGGGGACCTCGATCTCGTAGTAGACCGTGTTGCCCTTATAATACCAATGCACGCGAACCTTTCCGCTGCGGGTCAGGATCGAGGCGTCGGCAAAGCCCAGGCAGGCGTGAGGGCGGGGGGCGATGGAGATCTCCTTGTAGGTGGGAGCCGACTCCATGGGCTGAATTCCCACGCTTACGCCAACGATCCAATCCAGTACGGCACCGTAGGCGTAGTGGTTAAAGGAGTTCATATGGGGATTCCAAAAGCTTCCGTCCTCCTTCAGGCTGTTCCAGTGCTCCCACATGGTGGTAGCGCCGTGGCAGACCGAGTAGAGCCAGGAGGGACTCTTTTCCTGGAGGAGCAGCTCGTAAGCCAGCTCCAGGTGTCCGTTCTCCGAAAGGGCGTGGAGAAGGTAGGGGGTGCCCACAAAGCCGGTGGTCATGCGAGTGCCGTTGGCGCGGATCATGGCGGCCAGGCGGTTGGCAAAGAGATTGGCCTCATCACCGTCGCAAATGCCAAAATAGAGCGCCAGAACGTAGGCGGTCTGGGTCTGGAGGGTGGGCTCGGGATCTCCCTCCTTCCAGGTGTCGGCCACCAGGCGCAGGTCCCCGTCCTTGACGTAGCGGGCACGGATGGCGGCGCGGATCTTGGGCAGGAGTGCCTCGTACTTGCTCACGTCGATGCCCAGTACCTTCCCGGCCTTGACCAGGAGGGAGGTGGAATAGAGGTAGTAGAGGCTGGCGATAAAATAGGTGGGCGTAGCACCGTCGTTGCGATCGGGGTCGTTGTCCATGGCAAGCCAGTCACCGTAGTGACGTCCCTCCAGCCAGAGATATTCCTCGGGGCCGGCGGCGTGGATGTAGTCTACCCATTTTTTCATCATGGGGAAGTGCTTTTTCAACAGCTTTTTGCTACCGTAGGTCACGTAGAGGTTCCAGGGAATGATGGTCACCGCGTCCCCCCAGGCCGAGGAGATGCGGGTCACCTTGCCCTGCAGACAGTGGGGAACAATTCCGGCCACAGCACCGTTCTTGTGCTGCTCCAGGGCCACGTCGCCCAGCCATTTTTCAAAGAAGCGTTCCACGTCGTAGTTGATGGCGGCGGCGCGGAAGAAGATCTGGGCGTCCCCCGTCCAGCCCAAACGCTCGTCCCGCTGAGGACAGTCGGTGGGCAGATCCAGGTAGTTGCATTTTTGACCCCATACGATGTTGTGGTAAAGCTGATTGATCTTTTCGTTTCCGCAAACAAAGGAGCCGGTGCGCTTCATTTCCGAGTGAACGGCAATGGCGCGGAAGCTCTCGGGATCCGGCGTTTCCAGGGGGAATTCGGTCAGACGGACGTAGCGGAAGCCCTGGAAGCTGAAGGTGGGCTTGAAGGTATCCTTGCCGCCGCTGAGCACGTAGATATTTTCATTGCGGGCGGCGCGCAGATTCTCGGTGTAGAGGTTGCCGTCCTTGTCCAGCACCTCGGCGTGGTGAAGCACAATGCGGCTGCCGCGCGGTCCCTGAATCTTGATCTCCACGTAGCCGGTCAGGTTTTGTCCAAAGTCCAGCACCAGCTCGCCCTTGGGGGTACGGAAGATCTCCACGGGAGCGATGCGCTCGTTTTCCACGATCCATTCGCCCACCTGGGGGATCAGCTTGCCCTCCACCTCACATTCCACGGCTTGTCCCAAAAGCTCGATGGGCGCGGTGAGATCCACGGTCTCGCCGTGATAGATCTCGCCTGAGAGAATGGGAGAGGTGTAGACCTCCCAGGAGGCGTCGGAGAGGAGCTGCTCCCGGGTACCGTCGGTATAGAGGACCTCCATCCAGAAAATGAGGGAGGTGTGATCGGCAAAAAAGTGGTTGGTATCCGAGTAGCCCACGTAGCCAACCGCCCAGCCCTCGCCTACGCAGAGCTCCAGGTTGTTTTCTGCCTGCAGAAGGGAGGTGACGTCGTAGGTCTGGTACTGTACGCGGTGGCGGTAGCTGGTCCAGCCGGGAGTGAGGACCCCCTTGCCAACGCGGTTTCCGTTGAGATAAAAGGCATACAGACCGATGGCCGACGCGCAAACGGTGGCTTTTTTGACGGTCTTATTGGTGTTGAAATTTTTTACAAAGGACACTGCGGCACCGCCGAGATCCTTTGGGGACATGATCCATTTTGCTTGGGTTTTCATTTTGTCTCCTTTCAGTGATAGAAATTCAAAAAAACCTCTTGCATATAGTATACACGATATGTTATAATAAATCAACCGCTATTTTTGAAAAAAAGGGGGCATTTTTATGGCAGAGGAAAAATTGCAACGGATGTTCGAGCGAATTATGCCGGATTTGAAGAAGGAAAAATTTTATATCGTCGCCCATCCCGTTGAAAAAGAGGTTCCCTTGCATGACCATTCCTTTTTGGAGTTGAGCTATATTGTTCGCGGAACGGTGGAGCACGTGCTGGACGGACAGAGCACCGTCCTTTCCCCGGGAGACTACCTGATCGTGGACTACGGAAGCCGACACGCCTACAAAAGCGTGGACGCTACCGGCTTTGAAAATACCGATTGTCTCTTTCTCCCCGAGCTGCTCGATCCCATTCTCAAGGGAACCAAGAGCCTCCGTATGCTTTTGGAGCACTATTTGTTGCATTTCAATATCCAGGCGTTGGTGCAAAACCCGGCGCGCATGGTCTTTCACGACGACAGCGGACAGATCCTGCATCTGCTCCATCTGATCGCCCACGAGGCCGAAAAGCGGGACGCCGGCTACACCGCCCTGATTCGTTGCTACCTCATTGAGATCCTGCTGCTCACTATGCGACAGCTGGACGACGCCCAGGTGGCGGCCACGGGGCAGGACATTGGTGCTTTGATCATTGCCTACGTTGCCGAGCATTACATGGAGCCCATCACGCTGCAGGATCTGGCGGCGCGTCTCAATTACAGTTTGCCCTACATCAGCAAACGCTTTAAGAACGACGTTGGCGTGTCCTTTGTCCATTATCTGCAAAACTATCGGGTAATGCAGGGCTGTCGGTTGCTCTCCTCCTCCAACAAGACGATCTCCGAGATCGCCGAGATCGTGGGCTACCACGACGTCAAGTTTTTCTCCGAGATCGTAAAGCGCATTACCGGACTCTCTCCCGCCGATTTCCGTCGGCAGCGGCGAGGCTGAGGAGGCGGGTATGCTGTATCTGGAATCCTTTCGGTTGGCCTCGGCCGACCAGGAGGTCGGGTTCCTCCTTTCCTTTCCCCATCAGCTGGAAATGCGGTGCTACGATCACAATAACGTTTATCCCTTCAAGCTCTTCCCCGAGAAGGGATTGGAGGAGCTGACCTTTGCCCCCGTGACCCTGTTGTACGGCGGGAACGGCTCGGGCAAATCCACGGTGCTCAATCTCATTGCCGAGGCCCTGGGATTGGATCGCGCGTCCCCCTTCAACCATACTCCCTTCAGTGAGCCCTATCTGAAGCTTTGCAAGTACACCCTGGCCCCCGGCGTGCGGAGGCTTCCCACCTCCAGCCGTATGATCTCCAGCGATGACGTGTTCGATCTTCTCTTGGACACCCGAAGCATCAATCAGGGGATCGACCGTCGCCGCGAGGCCTTGTTTGAGGAGTATTACGTTACCCGCGAGACCCCCATGGAGCCCTTGCGGGATCTTGCCGCGTTTGAGGAGTTCAAGCGACGGAACGAGGCCAAGCGAAGCACCAAATCGGCCTACGTTTCCCGTCGAATGCCCCGCGCCGAGCTGCTGGGACGCTCCAACGGAGAGAGCGCGTTCTCCTATTTTACCCAGAAGATCACCGAGAACGCGCTCTATCTTCTGGACGAGCCCGAGAACAGTCTTTCCGCCGCCCTCCAGATGGAGCTGGCGCGATTTTTGGAGGACTCGGCTCGCTTTTACGGGTGTCAGTTTATTCTGTCTACCCATTCTCCCTTCCTGCTCTCCCTCAAGGGGGCGCGGATCTACGACCTGGACACCACCCCGGTGCAGGTCCGTCCCTGGACCGATCTGGAGAACGTGCGGGCATATTACGAGCTTTTTGCCCGCCACGGGAAGGAGTTTGAAACCAAACCAAAGGAGTAAGAGCCTATGAATATCGTATCTGCCACCGCGGCACAGCTGCCGCGGATCCTGGAGATCTACGCCAACGCCCGGGCCTATATGCGTGCCCACGGCAACGCCGAGCAATGGAGCGGCGGCTACCCCGGAGAGGAGGTCGTTTCCCGGGACATTGCCCAGGGGAACTGCTACCTCTGCATGGAGGGCGAGGAGATCCTGGGGGTGTTTTGCTATTTTGAGGGCGAGGATCCCACCTACGGGAGGATCGACGGTGCCTGGCAGAATGACCGCCCCTACGGGGTGATCCACCGCATTGCCGTGGCCGCCCATCGCCGCGGCGTGGCTTCCTTCTGCTTTGACGCCTGCTACGCCCGTTGCGGCAATCTCAAGATCGACACCCATCGGGACAATTTCCCCATGCAACGCTCCCTGGAGAAGAACGGCTTTGTGTACTGCGGTATTATTTACCTGCAGAACGGAGACGAACGCATGGCCTACCAAAGGTGTGAGGACCAAAAGAGAGAGGAGGCAACGACGTGATGCAGAGCTCCCGTAAGCAGTTTTATTTTGCCCTGGTGATCTTTGGCCTGGTGGGGCAGATCGCCTGGGTGGTGGAGAATATGTATTTGAACGTATTCCTCTATCAAATGTTTCATGCGTCGGCCGCCGACATTGCCGCGATGGTGTCGGCCAGTGCCGTTACCGCCACTCTGACCACCATGCTCATTGGCGCGCTCTCGGATAAGCTGGGGCGTCGAAAGGTCTTTATTTGCGGCGGTTATATTCTGTGGGGAATTTCGATCCTGGGCTTTGCCCTGCTGCGGGCCGATCTTCTGTCGGCCATGTTTCCCACGGCCGCGTCGATCTCGGCGCTGGGCGTTACTCTGGTCATCCTGTTGGATTGCCTGATGACCTTTTTTGGCTCCTCGGCCAACGACGCCTGCTTTAACGCCTGGCTTACCGACGTCACTACCTCCAAGGATCGGGGCGCAGTAGAGGGCATCAACGCCATGATGCCCATGGTGGCCATCCTTGCGGTGTTTGGAGGCTTTATGTCCTTTGATCTGGAGCGGATGGAAAGCTGGACGGTCATCTTCTGCCTGATCGGTGGCGTGGTGCTGGGGATCGGTGTGGCCGGGTTCTTCCTGATCCGGGATCCCGCGCTTTCCACCGAGGCCAATCAAAATTACTTTGCCAACCTGGTGTACGGATTCCGTCCCGGGGTGATCCGTCAGAATTTCCGTCTCTACCTTTATCTGGCAGCTTTTGCCATCTTTGGAATTTCGATTCAGATCTTTATGCCCTACCTGATTCTGTATTATACCGTCTCTTTGCAGATGGAAAATTACGTTTTCGTCATGGCTCCCGCCATTGTCCTGGCGGCAGGCTTTACGGCGGTTTGGGGACGGGTGTACGATAAGCGCGGTTTGTGGCGCGCCATCGTACCGCCCCTGGGATTGCTGTGTGGCGGCTACGTGGTGCTGGCCTGCTTCCGCGGTACCCCTATGGTGTTCCTGGGGTCTTTGTTGATGATGTGCGGCTATCTGGCCTCCACCGCCGTTTTTGGCGCGGTCATCCGTGACTGTACGCCCCCCAACCGCGCGGGAATGTTCCAGGGGCTGCGCATCGTAGCCCAGGTGCTCCTGCCGGGTATCCTGGGACCCGGCATTGGCGCGTACGTTCTTCGCAATGCCGACACCGTGGTCAACGGTGACGGAACCACCTCCTTTGTGCCCAACGCCAACATCTTTTGGGCGGCTCTGGCCGTGGCGTTGGCGGTTTCCGCTTTTCTGACAGGGGTCTATTTTCTCCTGCGGCGGAGAAAGGAGGCGGAAAATGAAGTCGGTTAAATCTTCTCCCACGCATCTTCTGACCAAGTCAGGGGAAGAATTACAAAAAAAATCTCCCGCCTGCCCATGGAACCACTATCCCCGCCCCCAATTTCGGCGGGATTCCTTCCTTTGCCTCAACGGAGAATGGGAATTCTCCGCCGAAGGGGTGATGGAAGACGGACGGATCCTGGTGCCCTATCCCCCGGAGAGCCTGCTTTCGGGGATCTGCCGGGATATGGGGGAGTCCCCCAAATTGCGCTACCGTAAGCGGTTTTCGCTGCCTGCGGGCTTTGTAAAGGATCGCGTTCTGTTGCATTTTGGCGCGGTGGATCAGATTGCCACCGTGCGCCTCAACGGTCGGGTGATCGGCAGTCATCGGGGCGGTTACCACGCCTTTTCCTTGGACGTGACCGACGCGCTTGCCGAGGAGAATCTGTTGGAGGTTCTGGTGGAGGATCACCTGGAGGATGGGATCCTGCCCTGGGGCAAGCAACGGCGACGCCGCGGTGGAATGTGGTATACCCCCGTGAGCGGCATTTGGCAAACGGTGTGGATGGAGAGCCTGCCCAAGGATCCCATTCCTCCCTTCAAGATCCGTGTGGACCTGACCTCTGCCGAGATCTTTGCCCCCGGTGTGGAGCAGGGAAGCCTGACCGTGCAAACGCCCGAAGGGACGCTGTCGTTTTCCATGGAGCAGGGCTATGCGCGTATGGAGATCCCCCAGCCGCGGCTCTGGTCGCCGGAGGATCCTTATCTGTATCATTTCTCTCTCACCACCGCCACCGATGAGGTGCATTCCTATTTCGCTTTGCGCACCGTGGAATGCAAGACCGTAAATGGCATTCCACGCATCTGCCTGAACGGCAAGCCCTATTTCTTCCACGGCCTGCTGGACCAGGGCTATTTCAGCGACGGCATCTACACCCCTGCCTCCCCCGAGTGCTACGGCGAGGAGATCCTGGCCATGAAGAATCTTGGCTTCAATATGCTTCGCAAGCACATCAAGGTCGAGCCCGAGCAGTTTTACTACGATTGTGACCGCTACGGCATGATCGTGTTCCAGGATATGGTCAACAACGGAAGGTATTCCTTCCTGCGGGATACCGCCCTGCCTACGGTAGGATTGCAACGCCTGTCCGATAAGCGTCTCCACCGGGATCCTGCCACCCGCGCGGCCTTTATTGAGGGAATGGAGCGCACGGTGGAGCAGCTGTATAACCATCCCTGCATCTGTTACTGGACCATCTTTAACGAGGGGTGGGGACAGTTTGAGGGGAGCGAACAGTACCGCCACCTGCGAGCGTTGGATTCTTCCCGTGTGATCGACACCGCGTCGGGCTGGTTTTCCGGTGTGGAGAGCGACGTAGAAAGCCGACACGTGTATTTTAAGCCCTTCCGCTGGAAGGATGCTCCCCGCCCGGTGGTGCTTTCCGAGTTTGGCGGTTACGCTTACAAGACCGCGGGGCACGTTTTTCAGCCCGACAAGGAGTACGGCTACCGTCATTTTGAGGATCGACGGGAATATGAGGACGCCTTGGTCACTCTGTACGAGCAGGAGATCCTTCCTGCCATTCCCAAGGGGCTGTGCGCCGCGGTTTATACCCAGGTCTCGGACGTGGAGGATGAAACCAACGGTTTGCTCACCTACGATCGCAAGGTCTGCAAGGTGACCCCCTATACCATGCAACGCCTGGCGCAAAAGCTGTATGAACAGATGAAATGAATATAAAAAACCATTTGCATTAGGCTAGTTCTCATAAGGATGTTTAATTCCTGTAGGGGCGACCATTGGTCGCCCCTACAAACAAATTTCGGCAGAGAGATTGTTTTCTCTGCGGATTTATGTTATAATGGGACTAACAAAAAGCCTTCCTCCGGGAGGAAGGTGGCACGCGTAGCGTGACGGAAGGAGCCTGCGTGACTTTAGGTTTGTGCTAACTTTATTGTAACGCACTCTCCCTCAGTCACCTGCGGCGCCAGCTCCCTCTCGGAGGGAGCCTTTGGACGCGCTCGTACAACTTTAGGGGGATGGGCTTTGTCCGACGCGTTTGTAATACAAAGGCGAAACTGGCGATAAACAGAACGATAAATAAAGATTTGACAGGAGTATGGCAATATGAAAAAAGGTATTTTAACACAAATAATCAACAATCTAAAGAAGTGCTTGATAATCTTGATTTCGATTTCTGTATTGAATGTTACTGCATTTGTTGTAGCTCTCGGTTATTCGTTTGCTGTATGTGTTTCATCGTTTTTAGCCTTTATGATTACCATATATACAATATCAAATGTTATCGGCGCAAAATTTGGACGGTTATTTAATATGCATATCATTCGGTGGCATTACTTAAAAAATCATGACAAAGTAAACACATACCAAACGAGTTGCTTGAAATATATTGCAATATTATTGCCCGTTGGTGCGGTATGGTCCATTGTAAATGTATGTTTAGCGATTGTTTCAAGAATTATTTGACAACAAATCTCCCATTTTGAGTAAAATTCTCACTCAATTTCAATTTGCTGAATAAAATAAGTTAACCCCGACAGATTTCTGTCGGGGTTAATCTTTGCTTTCTACATAGCAATTTTTATTCTCCGTAGGGGAGACCTGTGGTCTCCCGCGGGCGAACGCAGTTCGCCCCTACCGTGTTATTGTTAACTTCCTTACGAGAAGTCTGCTTTTGCAAATGGCTTTTTTGTTACGTTGTAAGGGATTCTGAACCCAAGCGTGCGCCGAGAGCGGGAAGAGGGAAGTGCTGTGTTGGCGCACGCTATGGCAATCCGAAGGATTGCAGGGGTTCTCATAGCAACCAACGGCAATAACAAAATACGGGAACCATGCTTTGCATGATTCCCGTATTTTGGCACGGCGTAAGGGATTCGAACCCCCGACCTTTTGGTTCGTAGCCAAACACTCTATCCAGCTGAGCTAACGCCGCAAGTGTACGTTCGTTCCGTACTTGACTATTATACTACAAAGGTTTGGATTTGTCAAGCCTTTTTTGAAAAAAGATCAAAAAGATTTTTTCTTTGCTCAAAAAAGCCCGAGTGGGATTTCCCACTCGGGCCAAAATTCAATTCGTTGTGGCGAATCGAGATCTATCGGGTAAGATTAAGCAACCTTTACCAGGTAGATGTTACGATAGTGCCAAGAAGAACCTTGACCGTCAGGCAGACGGAAGGTGAGGGTGTGAGTACCCTTGGTCAGCTCGAGCTGCAGACCGGTCAGGTAGGAGTTCTCCAGGGAGTCCTTCAGAGCGTTCACATCGCCGGTGATGGCATAATCCATGCAGATCATATCCTTCACCTGAGCGTTGTCAACCTGAAGCAGGGACCAACGCTGAGCGGTGTTCTTCAGACGGAAGTTGAAGCATACGGCATAGGTGCCGTCCTCGGGAATCTCAACGCTCCAACGGATGTAAGCCTGGTACCAGGTGGGACCGTTGCCGTTCTCATCCTTGAAATCATTTGCGCCGGGCTCCAGGTAGTAGTGATACAGACCCGTGCCGGAGGGATCGAACATACAAACGCCGTGCATACCTACCGCACCGGTGTCAACATAGGTGATCAGTCTGTACTGGGTGGACTTCAGCTCTACAACCTTATCAACGGTTGCTTCAGCGGCCTTCATATCAACCTTAATTACGTTGTCGCCTGCGAAAGCTGCGGGCAGCTCAGCAGAGAAGTTGCTGTCGTCAAAGGTGATGTTGGTCTCGGGAGCCTGCGCCAGCAGGTAAATGTTACGGAAGTGGAAGGTAGAGGACATATCCTCGGTTACGTACATCTTAATGGTGTGGGTACCTGCGGTCAGGAATGCGGAGAAGCCGGTTACGTAGGAGTTCTCGCAAC
>JAFTNJ010000039.1 GCA_017451915.1 Clostridia bacterium | reverse complement strand
TAACGATTAACGTGTCATCCTGAGCGGAGAAAACGCCACGGTGCGGCGTTTTCGGAGTCGAACCCGACCCATGGGAGGGCGGCACGCATAGCGTGACGGGATCTTGTAACGATTCTTGCTTTCCCCGTGTGCTAACAAAAGCAACTTTCCTACAACAAGCCGGCAGTGATCCTTCATGGATCCCGCTTCGACCGGCGTTCCACGCCTTGTCTCGCGCCTTTGCTCAGGATGACACGTAAAACGAACGTTTTCGATGTGACAACACACCACGGCTCTCTTTTTTAATTAAAACACCCCCGCGCTCTTTTTTACCGGCGCGGGGGTGTGTTTATGCTTGCAGAATTCTTGTTTTTTCAATACCGTTCCTTGATTTTCATGACCTCACACCAAAACAATGGCTGTGGCGGGAGGAACGATCAAGGTCTTTTCGTGGCGGGTGCCCTGCAGGGCGTTTTGCCATTTTCCGACGGGCAGGGAGAGCACAAAGGGCTCGTTTGAAGCGTTGGCGGCCACCAGAACGCGGTCGTCGTCCTTTTCCCGCAGGTAGGCAAAGGAATGGGCATCGTGGTGCAGGAAGCGGAAGCTACCGTCGCACAGGGCGGCGTGCTCCCTACGGAGGGCGCCCAGCTTGCGGTAGTGGGTCTGCAGGTCCTTATCCTCCCGTCCCCAGGGATAGGGCATACGGCAGAAGGGATCGTGATGTCCCTCCAGGCCAACCTCGTCCCCGTAGTAGACCGACGGAACGCCAAAGACCGTAAATTGCAATATCGACGCCACCTTCATGCGCTCCAATGCCAGGGCGCGGCGTTGCTTGGAAAGCCGCAGGGTGGAAAGATAGGCGTTGTCCTTCCCCTCGGCGCGGGGATCCTCCCCAAGACGGGTGAGAAAACGCTCGGTATCATGGGTGCCCAACAGGTTCATCAGGCTGTTGCTCACCTCCACGGGATAGGTTCCGTAAAGCTCGGTGAGAATGTGGTAGAATCCCTCGGCGTCCCCCTCCAGGAGGAAGGCCAGCACCGCGTTGCGGAAGGGATAATTCATGACGCTGTCCAGCTGATTGCCCCAGAAATACTTGCGGCGGCGTCCGTAGGAAACCTTGTCCACGGCGTTCTCCCAGACCTCGCCAATGATGATGGCGTTCTCTCCGCTCTCGGCCTTCACGGTGGCACGGAATTCGTTGAGAAAATCGTCGTTGAGCTCGTCGGCCACGTCCAGACGCCAGCCGTCGATGCCGCGGCGGATCCATTTGGCACCAATGCCCTCCTCTCCGGTAAAATAGCGGCGGCACTTGGGATTGGCGTGCTGCAGTCGGGGCATGATCTCAATTCCCCACCAGGATTCGTAATCCGTGGGGAATTTTTTAAAGTGGAACCAATCGGAATAAGGCGAGCGACGGGATTGGTAGGCTCCCTCGCCGGGGTAGGTTCCCTTGCGGTTAAAGTAAACGCTATCGTCACCGGTGTGGTTGAACACGCCGTCCAAAATCACCTTCATGCCCCGCTTGTGGGCCTCGGCGATCAGGGTGTCAAAGGCCTCCTCGCCGCCCAAAAGGCCGTCGATCCGTTCGTAATCGGCGGTATCGTAGCGGTGGTTGGAATAGGCCTCAAACACGGGAGAAAGGTAGAGCACCGTTACGCCCATGGCCTCCAGCTCGTCCAGCTTTTGGGCCACGCCCCAGAGGTTGCCTCCAAAAAAGATATTATTGGAAAGGGGCTCCCCGGCGCGCAAAGCGTACTGGGGAATTCCGTTCTCCCAATCGGGATTGATCTCGGAGCTTTCCTTTTGGATCACCGGACCCTCGCCGCAAAAGAAGCGGTCCACAAAGATGTGGTACATGGTGCCCCCCATAAACCAACGGGGAGGATGAAAATCGGCCCGATGGATCAGCAGACGGAAATGGTTGGCCGAGGTGGGCGAAAGGGTGAAATCCACGTTGTTGACGCTATCCGAAAACAGGGTGTCCACGCCCCGCAGAAAGAGAAACTCGTAGAAAAAGAGGCCGCTCTCCCCATCGCCGCACAGCGCGCGGCTCTCCAGGGTCAGCTCGTAGAGATCCTCACTTCCCTCCCTTTCCACAAAGGCAAAGGGGTAGTCCCGTCCCTCGCCCCCATCGGGAGCAATGCGCAGGACGGTGGCCGCCACCCCAAGACGGCGGGGAATATGAAAGAGGAAGCGCAGGACGCTGCCGTGGGGGAAGGCTCCCAGCCCGTCGGCGCGGATACCGTCCGCCCATTTTTCCAGCCGGGGCGCCAGCCCCTGCTCCAATTTGGTGTGTTCTTTGATCAGCATGTTGATTCTCGCAATTCCTTTATGGGATTCGTTGTAATTGATAGCCTTTGGCGGTATGCAGAATGGCGACGCCCTCCCGTGCCAGGGGCTCCTCCAGGTCCCGCAGGTGGGACACTAAAAGATAACCGATGCCGTGGCTTGCAAAATACCGCAGAATGGGAAGCAGACCCTGTGCGCCCTCTCCGTAGGCGGTGGTCTGAAAGGTCTCGTTCAAAAGCACCAGGGCACCGGGGGCAAGGGCTTCGAGCATTTCTGCGATCTCCCGCGCCTCCTGCTCAAAGCGGCCGGTTTTTTCGGCGTCGGCCAGCTCCTTTTCGGCCTCGGAGAACTGGGAAAAGAGGCCGGAGCGCACCGTCATGGTTGCTTCTCGCGCGGGAATGGGGAGACCTGCCTGAAAGAGCAGCTGGGCCGTGCCCACCGCCCGCAAAAAGACGGTCTTTCCGCTGCCGTTGGCACCAAAAACCGCAATTTGGGTGTCCTTGGCCGCCGACAGGCGGTAAGGAATCACCTCTCCTCCGTTCCGGGCGCGGGAGAGAAGAAAGAGATCCCGCAGCTCGCAAAACTCCGTGGCGGTCTCGTTGACCGAGGGGAAACAGAAGGAGACGCCCTTCTCGGTCAGGCATCGGCAGTAGTCCAGGGCACCCTCGTAGAAGGTCAAGGTGGACTGATACGGGCAAAATTCCTCAAACAATGCCTGTGCGTAGCCCGATAACTGCTTTGCAAGATCCCACAGCGGGGTAGCCAACAGGGCCTCCCGTGTGGAATTGGGACGAAAGAATGCCGTGACGTCCAGGCAACCCGTGGGGCCTGCGGTAGGCTCTTCCCGACGGCGGAACCATCCTTTTTTGGTTATCAGGGTGGGATCGGTGATCTGCAGATCCCGGTGGGAAACCAGGAACGCGCCGCAGATCTGTCCCTCGTCGTTCAAGCAAAAGCTTTGATCCACAAAGCCGCGGGCCGGAAAGCTTTCCAGCGTTGCGCAGAGCTGTACCAGCTCGGCAAAAGCCGTGGGCGTGGTCAGAGCGCGCATACGCTCCCGAAGCGCGGTCAATCCCCGGGAGACGGGGGATGCCTTTTCTAAGATCTCCCCCATGGCCTGCAGAAAGAGCAGGCAACGCTTGAGGGTCAGGGCGGTGGATTCCAGCAGCTGCTTGGCGTTGGCCTCGTTGCCCTTTCCCGCCGCGCGTGCCTCCTCCCGCCGCTGTTGCTCGTGAGAGGCTCGCAAAGCGCAAAAACGCTCCAAAAGATCCGAAAGGTCCGAAAGCAGGAGGGGATCCTTTAAAAAGTCCTGCAAAATTTCCTGGCGCAGAGTGATCTCTGCGGGATCCGCGGCGGGAGCGGAAAGCTCCTTCCAAAGTGCTTCCCTGCGGTGCAGGTCGGGGCACAGGACCTCCAGGGCGCGGTCGGCCGACAAATGGTACAGCAGGTCCTTGGAAAGGACGGCGCGTGCCCCTTGGCCGGGGAACAGAAGGTTGTTCATGCGCTCATCCCCTCCTTTGCAGGGCTGCTTCGTCCAGCCCGTATTTTTTCAAAATGGTATTGGCAAAGGAGGAGCGCAGGCCAAAGTCCCGCAAAATGCGGAACGTGCGGGCGTGATTCTCCCCGGTCTCGGTGTTCAGCAGGAGAAAGTCCTCCTCCCGTACCCGATGAAAATGGGTGACGAACAGACCAAACCAGCCGCGCTCTTGGATCCTTTTGGCGGTTTGGATCGCCAGATCGCATCCCGTGGCCTCGTCGGCACCGCTGAAGGTTTCGTTCAACAGCACCAGGGTCTGCTCCTCCCCGTGGGAAAGAAGCTCCTTCACCCGCGCCTTCTCCTCGTCCAGGCGACCCTGGGAGGAAAACCGCTCGTCAGATGGAAAATGGGTGAGCAGAGCCGAAAAGGGATAACCCACGGCGTGACGGGCAAACACAGGGCAGCCCGCCAACAGGAGCAGAAGATTGACGCCCACCGCCCGCAGATAGGAGGTCTTTCCGCCGCCGTTGGCCCCGGTAAGAAAGAAGAAACGCTCCCCGGGGGTGAAATAAAGATCGTTTGGCACGATGCGCGGGCAATCGGTTGCCAACAGAGAAATATCGTAAAGCCCCTCCGCCGTAAAACGCGGTGTGGAGGAGAGGACGGGAAAGCAATGGGGAATATTGCGGGCCCTCGCCTTTTCCACCAGATCGCAAATGGCAAAGCAAAAGCGGAATTGGGGGATCAGCTGCGTCAGGGCGGGAATATCAAGGGTGGGACAGGCCTCCCGAAGCCTTTCCAGGGCGGCTCCTTGATGGGGATGGAGCTGCAGCACGCCTTGGGAGAGCTCCGCGGTTAAGGGGAGACCGAGCTCCCGGGGGGCAGGGGTGGGAAGTCCCAGGGCGTCGGCCGCCTCGCCAAAGCGTTGGGCGTAGGTTTTGGGGGCGTCGGCGGTCAGCCAGACCTTATCCACCACCGAAAGAGAAAAGCGTTGCAGGGGTGCCAATTCCTTCTCCATGGAGGAAAGAATTTCTTCCACCGTCTCGAGTTCGGCTTGTGCCGTGATCTCCTTGGCAAGCCGCTGTCCGCGGGGACCGCAGTCGCCCAGCGTTTGCAGGGCACGGCAGGCCTTGAGGTAGGCTCGCAACAGACGGGCGTGCAAAAAGAACCGCTCCAGGGGCTGCTCGGCGCGGCACAGCTTGGCGTGGGCGCGCTCCAGCTCCAGCAGAGCCTGCAGAGCGGTGCGCAGAGCTTCCTGCCGTTTCGGTTCCAAAAAGGCCGCAAGCAGGGCTTGACGCGCAAGGATCTCCTCGGCGTCGCAGGGGGAAAGAAGGATCTCTGCCACCGTCTCGTCAAAGAGCTTTTTGGGCAACAGATCCTCGGCCACCCGGGGCAACAGGCGGCACTCTCCCAATTTCAACAGTCCAAACAGGGTCATCGTTGGGCCTCCAATTCTCCCAAAAAGCGGGACAAGGGATAGATCCGACAGTTGTTGACCATATCCCCCGCGCCCAGCATCCGTCCCCCGCCTTGCAAAGAGGCGTAGCGAATCTCTCGGCAAACGGGATTGATCAACAGCACCCGCACGGGGGTCTTGATCTCCCATTCCATGCGGTAGCCACGGCGGAAATCGTAGGCGGGCATGGGGCGGTGACGGGATTCTTTGGGATATTCGATCGAGCCTCCGTAGCCTCCCGCCAGGGGGATCTTTTTTTGAAAGCAGTAATGCCCCTTGTCGTCAAACACCAGAGTGCTTCTCTTGGAGGGCGTGCTGAAAAGCTTGACGGCGTAAAGGGTTCTTGCGGTTTCGATGTAGCAGTCGCAGACCGACCCTCCACTTGTGCCAAACATCCACAGGGGACGGTTGCCCACCAGTCGGAAGCCCTTGCTTTTACAGCAAGCCTTCAGCTTGACGGCCAGGGTTACGCGTTTATAGATCCACCGAAGCCCGGGGATGGCCAACAGGACGGCAACGACGGCGAGAAGGGGGAGAATGATATCCATGATCGAGTTCCTTTTTCGTTTTTCGGTCAGGCTTTAAAAACAGGGGCTCTTGGCAGACGCTTGCCGCCAAAAAGCCCCTGTGGTTGGTATGGGTTGCTTATTTGATCTTCTTCAGCTTCCAGATGCGCTGCGCGTATTCCTCAATGGAGCGGTCGGCGGCAAAGTGGCCGGCGGCGGCAATATTGAGCAGGGACATACGGTTCCACTTGTCCTTATCCTGGTATGCCTCGATCATGCTCTCACGGGTCATGCGGTAGGACTCAAAGTCGGCAAGGCACATATAAAGATCTGCCACGCCGTGACCGCCCAACAGGTAGGAGGCGATGTCGGCAAAGGACTCTCCGGCAAAGCCGAAGGACAGGTAGTTCACGATGCGCGCCAGGCGCTCGTTGGTGGTGTAGTAGTTGGCGGAACGGTAGCCCTCCAGCCAGAGACGCTCCACCTCGTCGGCGGTCAGACCAAAGATAAAGATGTTATCCTTACCCACGGCCTCCTGCATCTCTACGTTGGCGCCGTCCAGGGTACCAATGGTCAGGGCACCGTTGATCATCAGCTTCATGCAGCCCGTGCCGCTGGCTTCCTTACCGGCCAGGGAGATCTGCTCACTGATCTCGGCAGAGGGCACCAGAGCCTCGGCCATGCTGACGCAGTAGTTCTCCAGGAACACCACCTTCAGCTTCTCGCGGATGCGGGGATTTTGCTCGATGTCGCGGCTGATCATGCAAAGCAGCTTGATGATGCGCTTTGCCATGGCGTAGCCGGGAGCCGCCTTGGCACCAAACAGGAAGGTTTGGGGCTGAATATCCAGGTCGGGATTCTCCTTGAGATCCAGGTAGAGGCCGATGATATTCAGGGCGTTGAGCAGCTGACGCTTGTACTCGTGCAGACGCTTGATCTGTACGTCGAACACCGAGTGGGTGTCGATCTTCTGACCGGTCTTTTGATAGAGCAGCTCGGCAAAGCGGATCTTGTTCTCGTGCTTGATGGCACGGATCTGTTCCCGTACGGCGCTGTCGTCCGCGAACTTCGCGAATTCCGCCAAGGACTCGGGATCGTGACGGTAGCCGGTGCCAATGCAATCGTCGATCAGGGACGCCAGCTTGGGGTTGGAGTAGCAGAGCCAGCGACGGTGCGCCACGCCGTTGGTGACGTTATCGAAGCGCTGGGGATACATACGGTAGAAATCCTTAAAGGTGGTATCCTTGAGGATCTGGGAATGGAGCTTGGATACGCCGTTGACCGACTGGGAGGCGATGACCGAAAGGTTGGCCATGCGTACCTGGCCGTAGCCGATGACGCTGAGCTTGGAGATGCGGTCCCAGTTGCCGGGGAATGCGTTCCAGGCCTCGCGGCAGAAGCGCTCGTTGATCTCCTTTACAATGGTATAAATGCGGGGCAGCTTGAGACGGAAGAGATCCTCGTTCCAGGTTTCCAGAGCCTCGGGCATAACCGTGTGGTTGGTATAGGAAACGGTACGGGTAACGATATCCCAGGCCTTATCCCAGGAGAAGAAATAGTCGTCGATGAGGATACGCATCAATTCGGGAACGCAGAGGGCGGGGTGGGTATCGTTGATGTGAATGGCCACCTTGTCCGCCAGATTATCCAGGGTTCCGTAAACCGCCATGTGGTCGCGGATGATGCTCTGTACCGACGCCGACACCAGGAAATACTGCTGGGAAAGGCGCAAGAGCTTACCCTCGGTGTGGTTATCGGAGGGATACAACACCTTGGAAATGACCTCGGCGTTATTGCTGTTCTCCAGGGCGCGGGTGTACTGGCCCTGGGTAAACAGGCCCATGTTGAAGTTTTGAATGTCGCGGGCGCGCCACAGACGAAGCTGGCTGACCGCGGTGCTGTTGGCACCCGAGATCATCATGTCGTAGGGAACCGCCTCGATCTCCTCGCAATCCTCGTAAATGATCTCGCAGTGACCGTCACGCCACTCCTCGCGGGTACGTCCGCCAAAGCGAACCTTGTAGATGCGGTCGGTTCTGGGAACCAGCCACACCTCGCCGCCGGGGAGCCAAACGTCGGGGAGCTCCACCTGCATACCGTCCACGATCATCTGCTTAAACAGACCGTATTCGTAGCAAATGGAAAATCCGGTTGCGGGATAGTCGAGGGAAGAGAGGGAGTCCATAAAGCAGGCGGCAAGACGGCCAAGACCGCCGTTGCCAAGACCCGCGTCGGGTTCTTTTTCATACAGATCGTCCAGCTTAAAGCCAAGCTGCTTGAGCGCCTTTTCATAGGCCTTGTCCAATCCGAGATTGCAGAGATTGGTTTTGAGGGAGCGGCCGAGGAGAAATTCCATGCACATATAGTACACGCGCTTTGCTCCGGCACGGTTGACCTTCTTTTTGTAGGCGGAACGCTTGTCGCTGAGAATATTTTTAACGGTGATCGCCGCCGCCTTATACATCTGGTCAATGGACGCCTCTGCAGCCGTACATCCAAAATGGCGTTGCAGGACGCCCTCGATCTGTTCTTTAATCTCTGCGCTGTTGGGTTGGTAGTTCATAAGGGTTGTGCCTCCGTGGTAATTGTTTGTGAATGTGATGTTGCTCCCCGCGGGAGCGATGGTGTGTTAAACCAAGGTGCTGTAAAGCTCCAGATATTTCTCGGCCGAAACCTTCCAGGAGAAGTCGGTCTTCATGATCTTGACCACCAGCTTCTTGTAAAGGTCGGGGTCGTGATACAGGGCCAGGGCCGCCTCGGTGCGATCCTTGAGCTCCCAGGACGAGTAGTTGGCAAAGGTAAAGCCGTTGCCGTGCATCAGCTTGCCTTCCATCCAGAAGGGCTTGATGGAATCGTACAGACCGCCGGTCTCGCGGACTACGGGAATGGCTCCGTAGCGGGAGGCGATCATTTGGGAAAGGCCGCAGGGCTCGCTCTTGGAGGGCATGATGAAAATATCGGTTGCCGCATAGATGCGCTTGGAGAGATCACGGTCATAGGTGATCAGGGCGCGCACCTTATCCGGGAAGCAGGCCTGCAGGTTGCGGAAGAATTGCTCGTACTTTTCCTCGCCCTTGCCAAGCACCACCAGCTGAACGTCGTTGTTCATAACGATGTCGTAGATGCACTCGGCAACAATGTCCAGACCCTTGTGGGAGGCCAGGCGGGAAATGATGGCCAGCATGGGAACCTCCTCCCGCTCGGGAAGGTTGGTCTCCTTTTGCAGAGCCAGCTTGTTCTTGGTCTTTCCGGCAAGACTGCGCACGCCAAAGGGGGCGGCGATGACCTTGTCGGTCTTGGGATTGTAATACTTGTAGTCGATGCCGTTGAGGATACCGCTGAGCTTGTAAGCGTTGCGGCAGAGGCAGCCCTCCAGACCGTGGGCGTACTCGGCCCATTGGATCTCCTGGGCGTACCGGGGGCTGACGGTGGTAACCCGATCGGCACACTCTACGGCGGCCTTCATCAGGTTGATGCATCCGTCGTGCTCCATCAGGGAGTGCTCGTTCTCGCCAAGGGAGAAAACGTCACCGAGAATGGAGAAATCATAGAAGCCCTGATACTCGATGTTGTGAATGGTGAATACGGTGCGGATATTTTCGTATCCGGGACGGTTGCGGTAGATGCAGTTGAGGTACACCACCGACAGAGCCGCCTGCCAGTCGTGGGCGTGAAGCACGTCGGGGAAGAAGTCCAGACGGGTCATCAGCTCCATGGCTGCCATACAGAAGTAAGCGTAACGCTCACCGTCGTCAAAAAAGCCGTACAAATTGGGACGCTTGAAGTAGTATTCGTTATCCAGGAAATAGTAGGTAACGCCGTCCTTCTTCAGGCTGAACACGCCGCAGTATTGCTCGCGCCAAGCCAGAGATACGTAGAACACGCTCTCCTGCTTCATTTTGCGACGCCAATCCTCGGACACAGCCGCGTACAGAGGAAGTACCACGCGAACGTCGGTATCCCCTTCCGCCGCCAGAGCCTGAGGCAGAGAGCCAAGCACGTCCCCAAGGCCGCCGGTTGCCGCAAAGGGCATAACCTCGGCACCTACGAACATGATTTTTTTCATAGTAATTGTTTCCCTTTCATCTCATTTTGAAAGAATTATTTTTAACGTAACTCGCAATGTTCGCACTACCACGCGGTGAAAGTTTTGATAAAAGTGACTAAGGAGTTTGCACAATCCCAAAAACAGCATAAAGTTGTCAGCCACTTTTCTTTTTGACACCATTGGCGCAAAAAGAAAAGTTAACAAAAGAAAAACGCCGTTTGGGGAGTTTCGCCGTCTGCGGACGGCGAGGAGGCTTGCGCAGCCTCCACCGCGCGAGCTTTTGAAAAAGCTCGACCAAAACTTTCACGGTGGGGGCGGTGCGTATTCCAAACTTTGAGAAAAACTTTCACAGTGGGTGCTGTGCTGATTTTAAACCGTTTGATCCTTGCCGATAAAGAAGGGCATGGTCTCGTGTCCCGAGAGGTTGCGGCCGTCCTTGATTACGGCGTTCTTATCGGTGATCACGCAGTTGAGGTTGACGTTGTCTCCAACGTAAGTGTCCTGCAACAGAATGCAGTTCTTAAGAACCGTTCCCTTGCCTACCCGTACACCGCGGAACAGAATGCAGTTCTCTACGGTGCCGTCGATGACGCAACCGTCGGCAACCAGGCTGTTCTTGACCTCGGCACGGTTGGAATAATGAGAAGGCGCGCTGTTGCGGATCTTGGTGTAAATGCGGCGATCCTCGGCGTTGAACAGGCTGTCCCGTACCTCGGATTTGAGCAGATCCATGGAGCTCTGGAAGTAGCCCTCCAGAGAGGAAATGTGGGTGCACCAGCCCTCAAACTTGTGCACGCGGATCAGCTTGCTTGCCATCTGCTTTGCAATGATGTCCTGATAGAAGCTCTTGTAGCCTCTGGCAATCGACTCGGAGACGATGTTTTGCAGGTCGCTCCGTCCAACGATCATAATGTTGGTGGAAACGCAGACCGCTTCGCCCTCGGGCTTGTAGCAGGCCAGGTCGGTCAAACGTCCGCTTTCGTCGGCGGTGAGGACGTTGACGGCGGTCTCATAGCTCTCGCCCGCGGTCAGCTCCTTGCCCACCAGGGTCATGTAAGCTCCCGACTGAATGTGCTCCTCCAGAACCTTCTTCAGGTCGATGTTCAGAATCACGTCACAGTCCGAGAGAATGAGGTAGTCGGCGTTGCAACGGTTGATGAAGTTGATGGCTCCGAGCACGGCCTCCAGGCGGTTCTCGTAAAGCTTGCCTGCCGCCCGGTTCTCGTACGCGGTGATATAAGGGGGAAGGATCTTGATACCGCCGGAGCGACGGGCCAGATCCCAGTCCTTACCGGTGCCGATGTGGTCCAGAAGGGACTGATAGTTGTAGTGAGCAATAACGCCCACGTTGGTAACGCCCGAGTTGACCATGTTGGAAAGGGCAAAGTCGATCAGGCGGTAGCGGCATCCGTAGGGAATGCTCGCCATGGTACGCATCCGCGTCATTTCGGGAATGCTTTGATCGTGGATATTGGAAAAGATCAATCCTGCTGCAGTCATACTGTGTCCCCTCCTTAATTCTCGGAAATCATTGCGCCGGCGGGCGTAACGCTGCCGGGAGCAATTACAACGTCGGCACCAATCACGGCAACCTCGGTGGCCGTATCGCGGGATTCGCCAACGGTGGCGTTTTTACCAATGGTCACGTTCTCGTCCAGGATCGAGTACCAAACGGTGGCACCGTCCTCAATGGTTACGTTTGCCATAATGACGCTATCGGCAACGATGGCGCCCTTGCCTACGCGAACGCCGGGGCCCAGAACGCTGTTGCGTACCTCACCCAGGATCTCGCATCCGGCAGTGATCGAGGAATTGATCACGGTGGCGTCCTCGCCGATGAACTGAGGTGCCTCGGCACCGTGACGGCTGTAAATGCGCCAGGTCTCGTCGTTCAGGGTCAGCACGGGGCGGTCGCCCAAAAGATCCATGTTGGCCTCCCACAGAGAGGAGATGGTTCCAACGTCCTTCCAGTAGCCCTCGAAGGGATAAGCCACCATCTTTTCCTTGTTGGCAAGCATGGCGGGAATGATGTTCTTACCAAAGTCGTTGGCCGAATCGGGATCCTTGCTGTCCTCTCTGAGGTAGCTCTCCAGCTTGTTCTTGTTGAAGATATAGATGCCCATGGACGCCTTGTTGCTATCGGGGTTCTTGGGCTTTTCGCTGAACTTGAAGATGGTGCCGTCCTCGGTGGTGCTCATAATACCAAAGCGGCTGGCCTCCTCCATGGGAACCTCAATGACCGCGATGGTACAGTCGGCACCCTTTTGCTTGTGGTACGCCAGCATCTTGGCGTAGTCCATTTTGTAGATGTGGTCGCCCGAAAGAATGATCACGTATTCGGGATCGTACTGGTTGATGAACTCCATGTTTTGCCAGATGGCGTTGGCCGTGCCCTTGTACCAATCGGCACCGCCAAAGCCCTGGTAGGGGGGCAGGATCTTAACACCGCCAAAGGTGCGGTCCAGATCCCAAGGCAGACCGTTGCCAATGTACTCGTTGAGGCGCAGGGGCTGGTACTGGGTCAAGACTCCGACGGTATCAATGCCGGAGTTGATGCAGTTGGAAAGGGGGAAGTCGATGATGCGGTACTTGCCGCCGTAGGAAACCGAGGGCTTGGCAGTCTTTTGTGTCAATGCGTAAAGACGGCTGCCCTGGCCGCCTGCCAACAACATGGCTACGCACTCTTTTTTCTTGAACATATCCTTGTATCCTCCTAAAAAATAATATCGTCATCCATTGCGGGCGCGGGTCGCGGTTTTGCGAGGCGCTCGCTCGACGCACCGAAAGATCAGCGCGCCGGTGGGGGGAACGGTGACCCGAATGGCGTGTCCGTGCTCCCCTGCGTAATAGGGTTCGGTTTTGTACTTGCCGGGATTGAGGATCCCCTGGCCGCCGTATGCCGGCGCGTCGGAGTTAAAGACCTCCTCGTACACCCCTGCCCGGGGGACGGCGAGGCGGAACTCCTCCCGCTTGACCGGCAGGAAGTTGAGCAAGATGATCAGCTCCCTTCCCTCGCGGTCCGCGCGGCGGTAGGAATAAACGCTTTGCTCCCGATTATTGGCGTCGATCCAGGCAAAGCCCCGGGATCGGCCGTCCAGCTCCCAGAGGGGAGGCTGCTCCAGATAGAAATGGTTGAGGGCCGCCACAAAGCGTTGCAGCCTTGCGTGGATCTCAAAATCGGTCATAAACCATTCGGGAGGTTGCTCGGGACGCCAGGGGCGGAAGACCCCGTATTCACTGCCCATAAAGAGCAGCTTTTTTCCCGGATGGGTCATGAGATAGGTGAGGAAGGTGCGGACCCCGGCAAATTTTTGCTCGTAGCTTCCCGGAGATCGCTCCAGCAGAGAGGGCCTTCCCAACCCCACCTCGGTGTGGGAGAGGGGGAGCAAATAGCTCTCGTGGGGAGCGTCCCGCAGAGGGGACAGAAGCTTTTCGTGGTGGTAATGCCGCCACAGAGGGTCCTCCTTGAGGTAGTTGAGGGCATCGGTCTGCCACCGCCGTTGCCAAAGCAGGGTAAATCCCAGGCTTCCCGGCGCGGATCCCGTAACGTTGCTCCAGCCCGAGGTCTCCTCGGTGATCATCATGACGTCGGGGTAATCCGCCGCCATGCGGGCGTTGAGCTGCCGGAAGAAATCCATCGCGTCCAGATCCCGGCTGTCGCCGTAGCGGTTGGGGGTCCATTCTCCCGGTCCCTTGCCGTAATCCAGATAGAGCAGGGGCGAGATCGAGGGCAGATGCAGGCCGTCCACGTGGTAACGCTCGGCCCAGTACGCGGCGCAGGAGATGAGATAGCTGCGCACCTGGGGGCGTCCCAGGGCAAAGGCACGGGTCCCTGCCGGTGCCGCGCCGCTCTGCTCGCTGCCGTACAGGTCGGTGCCGTCAAAGAGGTGCAGACCCGGCTCGTCCGTGGGGAACCACAGAGGGTTCCAGCCGAGGATGACTCCAATGCCGGCCTCGTGGAGACTGTCCACCAGCTCCATCAGGGCGGCGGGACCTCCCTGCCGTGACAGAGGGGCGTAAAGCCCTCGGACGGCGCCGCTTTCCCAGAGAAGCGCTCCCGGAGAAAGAAGCTCCACGTGGGTGTATCCCATTTGCTTGGCGTAGGAGGCCAGCTCCCGCCCCAGCGTGGGATAGGACAGAGGCTCGCCGCTTCCGTCCCGTTGCCAGGTGAGAGGATCGACCTCGTAAATGTTGATAGCCTGAGCCTTGGCCGTGTCCCGACCAAAGCGTCCCTTGCGGTAGGCCAGCCAGCCGGCGTCCCGCCAGGGGTGTACCTCCCCATCCTCAATGACCGAGGCTCCGTTGGGGGCGTCCTCGCAGACCGTGGCAAAGGGATCGGCCTTCATGGCCTCCCTGCCCTGCCCCGAGAGGAAATACTTGTAGCGATGCCCGGGAAGAGCCAGATCCGCGGGCAGGCGTCCCTCCCAGATCCCCTCCTCGGAGAGGCGTCGCAGGGGGTGCGCTTCCGGATCCCAGGTGTTGAAATCACCGCAGAGGGCGACGTACTCGGCGTTGGGGGCCCAGACACGAAAGACCCGTTGGCCGCCCGGGATGCGGTGTGATCCGAGCAAGGCGTAGGCGCGGGCCGATGTGCCCTGATGGAAATAGAACTGTGCCAGCTCCTCTGCAGGAGGTGCCGCGGTTGCGGTGCTGAGAATGGGCAGGTCTTGGGGTTGCATGCGGCACTTCCTTTCTTTTTTTGCAGATTCCCCGCGCTCTTTTTAGAATGTGTTGGATCCGGGATTTTTATGTTTGGATCCGCGGAACAGGGGAGTGATGCTATTATCTCCTAATATTATATCACATATCACAAAAAAATCAAGAGGGAACTGCTTGTTTTTGTTGATTATTGCACAAAAAATGGCGAAATCACAGAAACGTGTGGCATTTTTTGAGAAAAAACGCGGAGATTTGCCCCGTTCTTTCAGGATTTGCAACCGTCCCTTTGGATTTTCGCCGTTTTTAGTTATGTTCGTTTTTAACAAGAATCGCTTTCAATTTTATGCAAATCAATCAAAACTTCAAAATACACTTGTTATTTTACCACAAAAACGGCTTTGTGTCAATGTACAAAATATACGAACAATGGTGACTTTTGCATCTGTTTGTGCAAAAAAACGAAAAATCCGCCCGCTACGCCCTGTTTTTGGAACAAAAATCGAGGTTTTTTGCAAGACGTAGTCATTGAACAGCAGGACGCGAAAGCGGTTCCCCATGGCACGGATGGGGAACGAAAACCATTACTTGTTTTGAAAGCGCAGGATGGAAAAGGTGAGGGAGGGGCTCTCGTAGGCAAGAGGGAGCCCTTGGGCGGTTACGGTCAGGGTCTGATCTCCGGAAAAAACAAAGCGATAGGAGTCCTCCCCGGTTCGCTCGGCCGATTGCAGATCCTGCTCCTGCAGATCAAGAAGTACGCGGGCCGGGCGCATCCAGCCCGCCACCGCCGCGGCCGAAACCTCCAGGGCCAGCTCTCCCAAGCGCACCGTAACAGGGGCGTCCTTCCCGCCCGTCTGCTCCAGCGTCAGCCCCTCCAGGGCCACGGGCGACCGATAGATCAGCCGGATCTGCGTCGTCTCCCCTTCCCGAAGGATTTCCATGTCCGCATAGAATTCCACGCCGTTCATTTCGCCGCCCACCTGTGCGGAAAAGCTGCCTGCCAACGCCTCCAGGGGCGCGGGCACCGACGGGGCGCAGGAGACCGCTCCCAACAGCACTCCCAGAATCACCAGCAGCGCAATTCCTTGCAGATATTTTGACATGATCCTCCTCCTTTTGACCCAAAAAACAACGATCCTTGTCCACTCAATCCAAATATATGAATTATTTTTGGATTTGATGTGCAAAAAGGATTGCAATATTTGTCTTGTTGTGCTATAATGGTAAAAGAGTATGTTTTCCCCAAGATCCAAGAGCAAAGGAGGAGCCGCATGGAGTCTATTTATCAACTGTTTTCCGCTGTTCCCGCACGTCAGGGACGGCGCACCTGGGCCGAGATCGACCTGGACGCCCTGCGGCACAATTACCGTTGCCTGCTGGCGCAGATCCACCGTTCCTCCCCCCACGCCCGGCTGATTGCCGTGGTGAAGGCCGAGGCCTACGGACACGGCTATCCCCTTTGCGTAAAGACCTTGCTGGCGGAGGGCTGTGACGCCTTTGCGGTGGCCTCCCTGGAGGAGGGCGTGGCGGTACGGGAGATCTGTCGGGCGGAGGCATCCGACGCCGCGATCCTGATCCTTGGCTATACCGATCCCGCCTGCGCTTCCCTTTTGGCCGCGCACGGTCTGACCCAGACCCTTCTTTCTCCCGCTTACGCCGAGGCTCTTTTGGCAGAAGCGGAGGCCCGCGATCTTTGCCTTTCGGTTCAGGTGGCGGTGAATACGGGAATGAACCGCATTGGCTTTGCGGCACGGAACCCCGAGGAATACGCCGCGGCGGCCGCGTCTTTGCGCCCTTTGTTGGCCTCGCCCCGCCTGCGGATCGACGGCGTTTACACCCATTTTGCCCGTGCCGACGAGGTGGGGATTCCCGCGGCAAAGCAAATGACCGACCTGCAAATGCAACGCTTTCGCGCTCTGCGACAGCATCTGGAAGCCGAGGGCCTTTCGATCCCCCTCTATCACGCCTGCAACAGCGCGGCCGCCCTTTACCGCCCCGAGGATCACATGGACGCGGCGCGGGTGGGCATTCTGCTCTTTGGAGCCCCCGCTTTGGAGGATCCCGTGGTTCCGCTGCGCTCGGTGATGAAGCTCAAGACCGTAGTGGCGCATCTCCACGATCTGCTCCCCGGGGAATCGGTGGGCTACGGCGGGGAATACGTGGCAAAGGAGAAGCGGCGGCTGGCCACCCTTCCCCTGGGCTATGCCGACGGACTTCCCCGCGCCTGCACCGGTGCCCGGGTGACCCTGCACACCAAAAGCGGTCCCAAAAAGGCGACGGTGGTGGGACGGATCTGTATGGATCAATGTATGCTGGACGTCACCGGCCTGGACGTGGCCTGCGGCGATGAGGTGACGGTGTTTGGAACCGACCCCGCCGAGCTGACCGCTCTTTCCCACATGGCGGGGAGCATTGACCACGAGCTGCTCTGCGGCATCTCCCCCCGCGTTCCCAGAATTTATACCGATTCCTCCCCTCGGGAGAATACCAAGAAGGAGTAACCCATGAAACGAATTTTTACGGCGGGGCTTGCCTTAGTCCTCTGCCTTTTGCTTTTGATCCCTTCCCTTGCCTCCTGCGCCGGGGGAGGAAATCCCCTGACCTCCAACGGCATCCGCTCGGTGACTCTGACCGGGCGCGGCAAGCTGGAGATCCCGGTGACCATGAACAGTCACCTGCTGGAGGAGCATCGGGGACAGAAGCTCTGTCTTTACGAGCTGTTGCCGGGAGAGGATCTTTCGGCACTCTCCAACAAGACCCCCGTGGCGCAAAAAAAGGTGCGTGCCTCCCTGCAGTTCCGCATTCCCCTGGAGGAGAACGGCGTGACCCGTCTCTATTCCTCCTTTGTAGCGGCCTTCTCCGACGGCACCCTTCTCTCGTCCGCTCCCGTTTGGGTGAGCAACCCCGAGGCTCTGGCCACCGATACGGCGCGCTATCCCTATTTTGGCTCCCATAAGGGCTTGACGGTGACCGATCCCGCCTCGGCCGCCGCTCTGGAAACCACCCACGCCCTGCTTTCGGTGCGTCTTTCCGAGCTGTTCGGCGGCGGAGACGTCCTGTCCTTTGGACAAGCCGAATACCACTACTCGGCGGCGCATCTTTCCTCCCTGGACCGTTTGGTGACCGAATCCAATCAGGCAGGTATGACGGTTTCGGTGGAGCTGGTGTTTGATACCCTCCCCTCCTTTGACGCCCTGGCGGCCCTGATGGACCATTTGGGCGGTCGCTACGTCAAGGGCTCCTCCTTTGGCCGCGTGACGGCCTGGATGCTGACCACCGACGGAAGCTGTACCGCCACGGATATGGCGACCGCCCTCCGTTTGGCAAGTCTTGCCCTGCGCTCCCGCTACTCCGGGGCACGGGTCTATGCGGTGTCGGCTTTGGAAAGCCTGACCGATACCCTTTCCTTTTTTACCAATCTTCATCAAGCCCTTTCGGTGGGCGGTGCTCCCGAGTGGTGTGCGGGGGTCTCCCCTCTGCCCTCCTCCGACCCCTGGACGGCGGTGGAGGACGACCGCATGACGGCGGACAAGCTTCCCCAAGTCCTCTCCTTCCTCGCGGGGAATGAGCTGAAGAACAAGCCCGCCCGCCTGACGGTTTGCGGACTGCGCTTTGCGGCGGTGGACGAGGAGAAGCAGGCTGCCGCGGTGGCCTACACCTACCGCTTGGCTCTGGCCAACGGGGCGCATAGCGTCTTTTACGGTTCCCAATGGGACGACGTTTACGGCCTTTTGAACGATCGGGGCGAGGAACGTCGGGCGGCGTCGGTCTTCCGCGCCCAGGATCTGGCTCTTTCCACCGAGGAGATCGCCCTGTGTGACCGTCTTTCGGACGGTGCCTTTTCTGCCTTGGCTCCCCTTCCTTCCCGCCGGGAAATGAGTGGCTCGGCCACGGGCGGCGGCGACGGCTTGGAGAACTCCCTGCTCTTTGATTTTTCCAAGAACGATCCTCTTGGCTTTTTTGCGGTGGGTGGCTGGAGTGCCCCCGAGTGCCGCGAATCGGTATCCATGGGACGTCCCGTTCTCTACACCTGGCTGGTGAGCGGCGCGGGAGAGGCCCAGGGCGTGCGGAAGTTCCTGGAGAATGGCCGCGATTTTGAGGATGCCTTTTCGATCTCTACCCGTCTGCTTTTGCAAAACTGTACGGCTCCCACCTCCCGGGTGACTCTGGAGCTGGAGGGCGTGACCAAGAGCGGTACCCGCCTGACCTGGCGTGCCACCACCGAGGTGAAAAACGGCAGCTGGCAGATTGCTACCTTTTACGTTGGCAGCTTTGCCGCCGAGGCCGACCTCTCCCAGCCCTGTACCCTGACCCTTTTGACGGCCTCCGAGGAGGAGGAAGGAAGCCACTACCTCTTGTGGCTGGACGGCGTGGATGTTCGCTATCCCGATGCCGATCCCATTGCCACCCTCTATCTTCCCATCATTGGCGGAGGACTATTGCTGGGGCTGGCTCTGACCCTTTCCATTTATTTTTTGAGTCTTTCCCGCAAGCGTCGCCGCGCAAGAGCTTCCCGCTACCGCAAATAAGGAGGTATCTATGTCACAAGCCCCCTTCCTATACGAAAAACGAACCACCGACCTGGCCTTTCGCAACTTTAATCACAACAACAAAAAAACCTACCTGCGCTGCTCTCCCCACCTGCATCGGGAGATCGAGCTGGTCTGCTTTTTTGAGGGACGCGCCGTGGCCTACGCCGACTCCCAGCGCTGTGAGCTGGAGCCGGGGGACGTGTTCGTTGCCTTTCCCAACCAGATCCATTCCTACGAGTCCTTTGGACCCGAGGACTACTACCTGTTTATTGTAAATCCCGAGCTGATGCCCGAGCTGCTGGATTTCTTCCAGCTGGGAATTCCCCACTCCCCCGTGATCAAGGGCGCGGTCAACGATCCGCGGATCCGACAGACCGTGGAGGCCCTCTATTCGGCCTGCGAGCGGGAGAACGAGCCCTTTGGTGCCAGTATGCGCCAGGGGTATTTGCTGGCGCTCTTTTCGGAGCTGCTCTCCCGTATGCCCCTATCCCGCCTGCATCTGGGGGATTCCAACGCCCTGCGGGCCATCGTTTCCTTCTGCACCCAGAATTTTACCGAGAATCTCTCCCTCTCCCTTTTGGAGGAGCGGTTGCACCTGAACAAGTACTACATCTCCCATTTGTTCAGCGGAAAGCTGGGACTGCGCTTTAACGACTACATCAATTCCCTGCGGGTCTCGGAGGCCTGCCGCTATCTTCTCAACACCGATCAATCGATCACCGACATCAGCGAAAAGGTGGGCTTTAATACTCTGCGTACCTTTAACCGCGCCTTTATCAAGCAGATCGGCGTTCCCCCCACCGAATACCGCAAAAACGATTTGCGGAATCAAAAATAATTTGTTTTTAAAATCGCAATATTTGTCTTAAAAAGGAGTTCTGTATGAGCCAAATCAAGGATATTACGCTTGCGCCCTCGGGTGCCGATAAAATTGCCTGGGTGCAATCCTACACCCCCATTCTCAATTCCATCAAAAAGGAATTTGAAGCCACCCAACCCTTCCGCGGCCTGAAGATCGCCATGTCGATCCACCTGGAGGCCAAGACCGCCTTTCTTGCCAAGGTGCTTCGCGCCGGCGGTGCCGAGGTCTTTGTAACGGGATGCAATCCCCTCTCGACCCAGGACGACGTTGCCGCGGCTCTGGCGGCCGAGGGCTTTTCGGTCTTTGCCCGCCACGGTGTGAGCGACGAGGAATATACCGAGCACCTCAAGATGACCCTTTCCTGCTGTCCCGACCTGATGATCGATGACGGCGGCGACCTGATCTCCCTGCTCCACGGAGAATGCCGCGACTTTGGCAAGAACCTGATTGGCGGCTGTGAGGAGACCACCACGGGCATTCACCGTCTGCTGGCAAGAGAGCGGGCGGGCCTTTTGGATTACACCATGATCGACGTCAACGATGCCGATTGCAAGCATCTGTTTGACAACCGCTACGGCACGGGGCAATCCACCCTGGACGGCATTATGAACTCCACCAATCTGATCCTTGCGGGCAAGACGGTGGTGGTTGCCGGCTACGGCTGGTGCGGCAAGGGCGTTGCCATGCGCGCCAAGGGCATGGGAGCCGTGGTGGTGGTCACCGAGATCGACCCCGTCAAGGCCATTGAGGCTGTGATGGACGGTTTTCGCGTGATGCCCATGGACGAGGCCGCCAAGATCGGTGACCTGTTCATCACCCTGACCGGCTGCTCCGACGTCATCATCCGCCGTCATTTTGAGAGCATGAAGGATGGCGTTCTGCTGGCCAACAGCGGTCACTTTGACGTGGAGATCAATAAGGAAGATCTCCTCTCCCTTTCGGTGCGCGATTGGGAGCGCAAGCCCAACATTCACGGCTATGAGATGTCCGACGGACGCATCCTGAATCTTTTGGCCGAGGGACGTCTGGTCAATCTGGCCGCCGGCAACGGGCACCCCGCCGAGATCATGGATATGTCCTTTGGTATTCAGGCCAAGAGCCTGGAGTTTTTGGCCAAGAACGCGGGACGCCTGGAAAAGAAGGTCTACGCCGTGCCCGCCGAGATCGACCGCGCTGTGGCCGAGATCAAGCTGGCGTCCATGGGCGTGACTTTGGACGTGCTCACCGAGGCCCAGAAGGAATATTTGGTTCGGGTGGAATAATAGCAATATTTGTCTTGTTTAACAAGACTTACGAGGAGAATCTATGTCAGTTTCCAATAACGCCTGCCGCGCGCAGGTGATTGTGATCGGCGCGGGACACGCGGGGATCGAAGCAGCTTTGGCATCGGCCAGACTGGGAGTGGACACCGTCCTCTTTACCCTCTCTTTGGACGCCGTGGCCAATCTGCCCTGCAATCCCTCCATTGGCGGAACCGCCAAGGGGCATCTGGTTTACGAAATCGACGCCCTGGGCGGAGAGATGGGTCGCGTGGCCGATTTGGTGACGCTGCAATCCCGTACCTTGAACCTTGGCAAGGGTGCCGCGGTGCAAAGCAAGCGGGTGCAGGTCGACCGCCGAAAATACCAGCTTCTTATGAAAGAGGTGCTGGAAAAAACTTCCAATTTAAGATTGATCCAGGGAGAGGTTACCGAGCTCCTTTTGGACGAGGGGTCTCCTCGCCGCGTGCGTGGCGTGGTCACCCGTTTGAAGGAGCAATGGGAATGTGATTGCGTGGTGCTTGCCACGGGAACCTTCCTGGAAAGCGCTATTTTTGTGGGTGACGTGAGCTACGAGGCGGGGCCCGACGGCCTGTTGCCTGCCAAGGGGCTTTCTGCGTCCCTGCAGGCGGCGGGGATCCGTCTGCTTCGCTTCAAAACCGGCACCCCCGCGCGTGTCAAGCGCGCCACTATTGATTTTTCCTGCCTGGAGGAGCAGCCCGGAGAGGAACGGATGATTCCCTATTCCGCCCTCCACGGGGAGGATCTGTTTGACGGTCTTTCTCAAATCCCTTGTCACATTGTTTATACCAACGCCGAGACCCATCGGATCATTCGGGAGAATATCACCCGAAGTGCCCTCTATTCGGGCAAGATCCACGGCACCGGTCCCCGCTACTGCCCTTCCATTGAAGATAAATTGGTTCGTTTTGCCGATAAGGAACGCCACCAGCTCTTTGTGGAGCCTGTGGGAGAGAACACCGAGGAGATGTATATTCAAGGCTTTTCCACTTCCCTGCCCACCGACGTGCAAAAGCAGATGCTGGCCTCCCTTCCCGGCTTTGCCGACGCCCAGATCATGCGCTACGCCTATGCCATTGAGTACGATTGCGCCGATCCCACCCAAATGGACGCCTCCTTGGAGTTCAAATCGGTGGCGGGACTCTTTGGCGCGGGACAGTTTAACGGCACCTCGGGCTACGAGGAGGCCGCCGCCCAGGGGCTCGTGGCTGGTATCAACGCCGCGCGACGGGTGCTTGGAAAGGAACCTCTGTTGCTTCCCCGTTCCGGCAGCTATATTGGCACCCTGATTGACGATCTTGTCACCAAAGGAACCAACGAGCCCTACCGCATGATGACCTCGCGCTCGGAGTACCGGTTGTTGCTCCGTCAGGACAACGCCGATCGCCGCCTGACCCCGGTTGGCTATGAGATGGGACTGATCAGCGAGGGGCGTTATGCTTCCTATTGTTCTAAAGTGGCTGTGCAGGAGGCCGAAAAGGAACGCCTGGAATCCACTCACGTATCCCCTGCCGACGCCAAGGATTTTTTGCTCTCCATTGGCGAAACACCCCTCAAATCGGGAGCGTCTCTTGCGGATCTGCTGCGCAGACCCCCGGTCACCTATGAGCAGTTGGCTCAAATCGACCCCAACCGTCCCGAATTGCCTTATTTGGTTCGCTTGAGCGTGGAGACCGACATCAAATACGCCGGTTATGCCAACCGTCAGCTCTCCGAGGTGGAACGACACCGCAAGCTGGAGGAAAAGAAACTTCCTGCGAATCTGGATTATTCGTCGATTCGCGGATTGCGTCTGGAGGCGGCACAAAAGCTGAATCAAATCCGTCCCTTGACTCTGGGACAGGCCTCTCGCATCAGTGGTGTGAATCCCGCGGACGTTTCGGTTCTGTTGATTTATCTTGGTATGAAATGAGGTTTCTGCATGGAATTTACTCAATTTAAGTCCTTTTTCCTGCGATCCTGTGAGAAAAATGGAATTGCTCCCCTGAACGATGGACAAATGGACACCTTTTGGCGCTTTGCCAACCACTTGCTACAGGTCAATCAAACCACCAATCTCACGGCAATTCGCAATCTACCCGATGTGGTTACCAAGCATTTTGTGGATTCCTTGACCGTGAGTGCTCGGATCCCGCAAAGCGCGCGAGTGCTGGATCTGGGGTGCGGCCCCGGGTTTCCGTCGATTCCTTTGGCCATCGCGCGACCCGATCTGACCCTGGTGGCTCTGGACAGCACCGACAAAAAGATCCGCTTCCTCAACGAAAGTGCCGTGCTTTTGGGGCTTTCCAACCTAAAAGGGGTGGCTGGACGGGCGGAAGATGGCAAGATCCGAGCCTCTCTTGGGGAGTTTGATGTTGTTGTTAGTCGTGCGGTGGCGCGTTTGAATGTATTGTGCGAGCTTTGTATGCCGTATGTTCGTCTTGGTGGAAAGCTGGTGGCCATGAAGGGCGCCAAAGGTGAAGAAGAATTGGCCGAAGCGCAAAACGCCATTCGGATTCTGGGTGGCAAGGCGGTCCTATTTTCGGATCCTTTACTCTTAGAAGAGGGAAGTGAGGACCGTTGCCTGGTGGAGGTGGAAAAGATCTCGCCAACCCCCAAGCAATACCCGAGAGCCTATGCTACCATCTTGAAAAAGCCGCTATAAAACATGAATGTTTCACGTGAAACCTTCTTTTCGAGAGAAGCGAATGTTTCACGTGAAACTTTTTTATTGTTTAACGGCGAATGTTTCACGTGAAACATGAAAAATAATTGTGAATTTACATTTTCTTGCGATTATCTGTTGAATTTTTTGGCAAGATGTGATATAATAAGGAAAAGATTTTTTTGAAAGGAAATACAATGCCAATGGGAAAAATTATTGCATTTGCAAACCAAAAGGGCGGCGTAGGCAAGACCACCTCGGCGGTGAATATTGCCGCATCGCTTGGCGTTTTGGGATATAAAGTACTGCTCATTGATCTGGATCCCCAGGGCAATGCCACCAGTGGGGTAGGGGTAATGAAAAAATCCCTGAAAATGACCACGTTGGATCTGCTGACCACCGATGCGACTGTGTCGCAGGTGGCACTGAAGACGCGCTATGACAATCTCAGCGTCATTCCTACCCACACCACTCTGGCGCGTGCCGAGTATGAGCTGGGCGAAAAGGAAGAAGGGGAGTACGTTTTAAAGAAGAAGTTAGAGGAAGCGAGAGAGACCTATGATTACATCATTATCGACTGTCCTCCTTCTCTGGGTATGATGACGGTAAACGCTTTGAGTGCCAGCGACGGCGTGGTGATTCCCATGCAGTGCGAATTTTTTGCGCTGGAGGGGCTTTCCCAGCTGATGTTTACCATCAGCCGCATCAAGCAGCACTACAACAAGACCCTGAACGTTACCGGAATTCTGATCACTATGTACAACAGCCGTTTGATCCTCTCTATGCAGGTCATCAACGAGCTGAAAAAGCATTATGCCGACAAGCTCTTTGAAACCACCATTTCGAGAAACGTAAAGGTCTCCGAGGCTCCCGGCTTTGGTGCTCCCGTGTACTACCACGAAAAACGCTCCAAGGGCTCTCTGGAGTACATGAACGTGGCCAAAGAGCTGGCAGAGCGTATCTAAAGGAGGTTTTACCATGGCAAAACCGAGAATTGGTAGAGATTTTTTGAATCTGCTGGATGACAACATGATTTCGGCAGGGAAGGGCAATAACGCGGCTGTTACCCTCCGTATGGCCGACGTGGAGCCTCGCAGCGATCAGCCTCGAAAGACCTTTGGGCATGAGTCCCTGGAGCAGTTGGCCGATTCCATTGGTCAATTTGGTGTGCTTCAGCCCATCATCGTGCGGGAAAACGCTTTGTTGCAGGGCTCTTATGAGATCATTGCCGGCGAGCGCCGCTGGCGTGCCGCCAAAATGGCTGGTCTGAGCGAGATCCCCGCCATTGTTCTGGACGGTGACGATCTCAAGACCGCCCAGGTGGCTGTCATCGAGAACGTACAAAGAGAAGACCTCAATCCCGTGGAAGAAGCCTTTGCTTACAAGACTTTGATCGACCGCTTTGACCTGACCCAGGAGGAAGTGGCCCGTCAGGTGGGCAAGAGCCGTTCCACTGTCACCAATCTTCTGCGTCTTTTGGAGCTTCCCGACGAGGTTCTGGAGCTTTTGAAGAACGGAAGCCTCTCCGCAGGTCACGCCCGTGCTCTGCTGGGGCTGAAAAACGAGGAGCAGATGCTTCCCTTGGCGCAAAAGATCGTGGAAAAGGATCTTTCGGTCCGCGACGTGGAACGTACCATTCGCCTCATGAACTACGAGCCCGAGGAGGTTGCCGAGGAGGACGAGCCTCTTACCCAGCGCAAGGCCTATATGAAGGACCTGGAGCACCGCGCCGTAACCGTGCTGGGACGCCGCGTCCGTATTCTCAAGACCAACAAAAAGAAGGTTGTGGAGCTGGCTTACAGCGATGACGAGGATCTGGAAGCCCTGCTGAAGACCATTTGTGGCGAAGGATTTTTTGCCGAAGAGGAATAATATCCCAGTTATTAACAAAATTACCAATATTTAACAATTTTAAAGGAGAATCCCCATGCTGGACATTAAATATATCAAGGAACAACCCGAGGAAGTGATTGCACGCCTGGCCAAGAAGGGCAAGGATGCCAAAGAGGACATTGAAATGATCCTGAAGCTGGACGGCGAGCGCCGTGCTATCATTGCTGAGAACGAGGCACTCAAGGCCGAGCAGAACAAGACCAACAAGCTGATCCCTCAGTACAAGAAGGAAGGGAAGGATCTGGCTCCCATTTTTGCCGCAATGAAGGAGCTGGGTGCCAAGACCAAGGCCAACGACGATAAGCTCAAGGAAGTGGAGACCCAACTCACCTCCTTTATGCTGGGTCTGCCCAACCTGCCCGACACCGATCTGAAGGAGGGCGGCAAGGAGAACAACGAGCCCCTGCGCTACTACGGCGAGCCCCGCAAGTTTGATTTTGAGCCCAAGAATCACGTGGATCTTTGCACCGATCTGGGTCTGATCGACTACAAGCGCGGCGTAAAGCTTTCGGGCAACGGCTTCTGGATCTATTCGGGTCTGGGCGCGCGCCTGGAGTGGGCTCTGCTCAACTATTTCATTGATTTCCATCTTGGAAATAACTATCAGCTCATGCTGGTTCCCCATATGCTGGGCTACGAGTGCGGTCTGACCGCCGGCCAGTTCCCCAAGTTCCAGGACGACGTGTACTGGATGGAGACCGCCGAGGACGAGAGAAGACGCTTTATGCTTCCCACCGCCGAGACGGCTCTGGTTTCCCTCCACCGTGACGAGATCCTGACCGAGGCCGATCTGCCCAAAAAGTATATCAGCTACACCCCCTGCTTCCGCCGCGAGGCCGGCTCCTACCGTGCCGACGAGAGAGGCATGGTGCGCGGTCACCAGTTCAACAAGGTGGAAATGGTGCAGTACACCCTGCCCGAAAAGAGCGACGAGGCCTTTGAGGAGCTGGTCACCAACGCCGAGAACCTGGTCAAGGGTCTGGGCTTCCACTTCCGCACCGTTAAGCTGGCGGCAGAGGACTGCTCGGCCTCCATGGCACGCACCTACGATATTGAGATCAACATTCCTTCCATGAACGGCTACAAGGAGGTTTCCTCGGTATCCAATGCCAGAGATTACCAGGCCCGCCGCGGCATGATGCGTGTAAAGCGCGACAACGGCAAGATCGAATTTTTGCACACCCTCAACGGCTCGGGTCTGGCCACCAGCCGCATTTTCCCCGCCCTGGTGGAGCAGAACCAGAACGCCGACGGCAGCGTAACCGTGCCCGAAGTGCTGCGCAAGTACCTTGGCGTGGACGTGATTAAGAAATAATCCTCTTGTTTCCTCCTCTCCGTGATCTGATTCGAAAGGAGAATGTTATGTATTCTATGACCGCTGTTTTGTTCAGCGCGGGAAGCGAATCCTTTTGGGAAAAGCTTTCGGTGTGGTATCGCAATTCCGTGATCCACGAGCTGCTGACCTTTTTGAAAGAGCGTTATTTTACCGTGGAGCTTGGCGCCTACGACAACTTTACCCTGGGGAGTGACGCCGCCGCCACTCTGCAAACCATCTTTATTGCCCTGGCCTTTGGCATTGTCATTGCCGCGGGCATGACCGCCTATACCCGCTCGGTGCTTGGGGGATTCGTCCGCAAGCTGGTCAAGTCCGGGGCAAACAGTCCCGAAACCGCCTTGACGCTCTCCGAGCTTGGCTATTTCCGCAGCTCCTCCATTCGGTCGGAGCTGTGGAGGGGCGTCACCCTGCGCAAGGTGATCCGCTGTGTGCAGGAGGAGGAGTTCCTGGCCGGGGAACAGGCCCGTAAGGAGGCCCATCTGGCGGCCGGAAAGCCCGCGTCCGCATTCGAGCCCAGACGCTTCCGTCCCGATTATACCACGGCACGGTTTTATCTTCCCGAGGAGCTGCGCTACCGCGCGGAGGTTCGTTTTGAGCGCAAGGGCTCGGGCTGGGGACTCTTCCTGCTGTCGGTGGTGGGGGCCTTCGTTTTGGCGGCACTGCTGTGCTGGCTGCTCCCCGATCTGCTCCAGCTTATGGATAACTTTATCAACCTCATGTCTCCGTAATTTGCGGTACGTGTGCGTTTTTTCGCGCATTTTCCCCAATATTCGACCCCAAAACGGCAGGATGTGCTTGCCCCGCCGTCATTCCAAATCCAACAAAAGGGAAGGAACGGTATGAAGCGAATTCTTTACGTTGCTTTGAGTATGCTTATGATGTTTTCTGCGATCTCTTGTCAAGGCCCCTCTGCGGAGCCCGTCACTACCACGGCAGGGCAGACCGCCGTGGCTACCACCCCCGCCACCACCCAGGCACCCAAGGAATACAACTACCAAACCCTGAAGGTGAGCGAGCATCTGGACGATGTCTTTCGCACCCTGGGACGCACGTACGTCAAGGAGGATCGGCTCTACCTGGATTTCTCCAATACGGGGATCCATTTCGTAGCCGATTGCAAGGACGTGGTATCGGTACAGATCTTTGTCAATCCCGCGCGCGTGGTGGCCGCCAACTATTTTTCCATTTACATCGACGGCGAGCTTTCGTCTACCCGTTTGTACGTGGATAAAACCCTCAGCGGACAAAGCTTTGTCATCGCCCGCGGCCTGGAGCCCGGGGTACACGAGTTCCGATTGGTGAACCAGACCCAGTTCATCTGGACCCAGGCATCCCTGGGCGAGATCACCATTCAGGGCGAATTTTGTGAAAAGCCGGCGGAGCGGGAGCTCTTTTTGGAGTTTTACGGCGATAGCATCTCCAACGGAGCCAACGTTTATATGGGCGAAACCAGCGTTCATACCACCGATTCCACCAAGTCCTACGCCTGGCTTACCGCCGAGGCACTGAACGCCGACATGAGCGGTGTGGGCTGTTCGGCCATTGGCCTGACCTGCAACAACCGCAACTTTATCATGAAGGACATTTTGCACCATTGCGGTGCCCAATATAGCAGCGGAGCCGATAAGAACGGCGTACTGCTTATGGAGGACATTCCCCTCTACGATTTTGCCCGCATCCCCGACGCGGTGATCATTGCCCTGGGAACCAACGACGGCGGCAACGCCGAAAAAACGGTCTTTAAGACCGAGCTGACCAACCTGGTCAACCATCTGCGGGAGAAATACGGCAAGGACGTTCCCATCGTTTACCTCACGGGGTACTCCTCGGGAGCCTATAACAGCGTGGTTCCCACCCTGCTGAATGGCTTGGGCGGGGAGGACGCCAACCTCTACGTTTGCAAGCTCTCCTACGCCTCGGTTGCCAAGGCCGACGGCGGTGACGGAACGCATCCCAACGTGGCCACCTCGGAGGTGATGGCCGCCGAGCTGACCGCATTTTTGAAGGATCTGTTAAACAAATAAAATACAAACAGAAAAGAAAGGAACAACCGTTATGAAAAAGAAGCTTCTTTTGGTGCTCTTGAGCGCGCTGATGATCCTGAGTGCCGTGTCCTGTCAAACCGGAACGGCCGGAAACGGAACCACGGCAGGGCAGACCACCGTAGCTCCCACCACCGAGACCCCCACCACCGAGGCTCCTACCGAGGAGTGGCAGGATCCCACCAAGCCCCTGACCGAAACCACCCTGAACGTGGCCGAGCATACGAGCGACGTGTTTCGTGCTCTTGGCAGAACCTACGTTAAGGACAATCTTTTTAACATCGACTTTGCTTGCGGCGGTATTCACTTCGCTGCCCACTGCGAGGGCGACGTCAAGGTGCAGATCAACTCTGCCAAAGATACCCGCTTTACCATCTATGTAGACGGCGTGCGCAGCGATCTGCGCTTGCAGGTGACCTCCTCCAACAGCGGTCAGTATTTTACCATCGCCAAAGATCTGCCTCGCGGTGAGCATGATTTCCGTCTGATCAGCCAGACCCAATTCATCTGGACCTACGGTTCGATTGGAAACGTAACGGTCAAGGGCGTCTTTTTGGATAAGCCCGCGGATCGTGAGCTCTATCTGGAGTTCTACGGTGACAGTATCCTCAACGGCTCCAATGTTCTCGTTGCCGGCGGCGGCATCAACGCCTCCGACGCGACGCAGGCCTTTGGCTTTGTCACCGCCGAGATGATGAACGCCGACATGGCTCTGATCGGTTGCTCCTCCATTGGTCTGACCACAAACAGCCGTAGCTTTGTAATGAAGGATCTGGTGAACTATGCGGGCGCGCGTTACAGTGCGTTCAGTACCAGCAAGACCGAGCATTTGTTGCCCGGTATTCCCGAGTGGGATTTCTCCCGTGTTCCCAGCGCCATCATCATTGAGCAGGGTGTGAACGATGGAAACAACGCCTCCACCCAGGCCTTTGAGAACGCGGTGAAGGAAATGGTTGACAATCTGCGCTCCAAGTACGGTGCTGACGTGCCGATCGTATTCCCCATAGGATATTCCAGGCCCAACGCGGCCTATAACACCGCCCTTCCCAAGATCGTTGAGAAATTGGGCGGCGAGAGCGCAAATCTTTATATTTGTAAGCTTTCCGACGCGGCGTCCAAGACCGTCGTTCCCGGCGGCGACGGAACCCACCCCGGTGTGGAGAGCACCAAGAAGATGGCCACAGAGCTGAGCGAATACCTCAAGACGATTTTGAAAAAATAATGGGAGGAGAATGACGCTGTGAAACGCTTTTTGCTACTCCTTTTGGGCGTGATTATGCTTATGACCACGGCTTGTCAAAGCACCCCCGCGGGGCCGGTAAACCCCTCCGGACAGAGCGGAGCCGCCACCCAAGCTCCCACGGCCGAGCCCTTGCCCCTGGAGGAGCAAACGCTGAACGTGGCCGAGCATTTGGACGACGTTTTTCGTACCCTGGGACGCACCTACGTTAAGGACGGTTGGTTGCAAATGGATTTTGCCTGCTCGGGTATTCACTTTGTTGCCGAATGTGAGGGCAGCGTCAAGATTCGGATCCGTACCGAGCGAAAGGTCCGCTTTACCGTCTACGTGGACGGCGTCCGTGTTCTGATCGAGCCCATCATTACCGATGGGGACGGTAGCTATATTACCGTTGCCCACCGATTGGAGCGGGGAGTACATGAGTTTCGCATCGTGGACGCAACGCAGTTTATCTGGGGCAACGCCGCTTTTGAGAGCGTTCAGATCACCGGCAATTTCCTGGAAAAGCCCAAGGATAGGGATCTCTTTTTGGAGTTTTACGGCGATAGCATCCTCAACGGCTCCAACGTCCGCATGGGAGGAAGCAGCGTGGAGAATTCGGATTCCACGCAGGCCTTTGGTTGGGTGACTGCCGAGCTGATGAATGCCGATATGAGCTTGATCGGCTGCGGCGGTATCGGTCTGACTAAAAACAAGCGTAGCTTTTGGATGAAGGACGTGATGGAATATTGCGGCGCGCAGTACAGCCTTCCCACCAACGATCCCTCGGGCTATCTGTTGCCCGGCATTCCCAAGTATGATTTTGCCCGGATTCCCGACGCGGTCATCATCGAGCAGGGCGTCAATGACGGCTCCAACGCCACCACCCCCCTGTTCAAAACCGAGCTGACTAACATGATCCATCTGTTGCGGGAGAAATACGGCAAGGAGGTTCCCATCGTCCTCCTCGTCGGCTATACCTCGGGCGGAAAATACAACACTGCGATTCCCACCATTATTCAGGAGCTTGGCGGCGAGAGCGCGAATCTGTACGTTTGCAAGCTTTCCAACGCTGCGGCCTCCAAGGACATTGGCGGTGATGGTACCCATCCCAACGTTGAGACCTCCGCAAAGATGGCCCGGGAGCTGAGCGAATACCTCAAGACCCTGTTGAACAAATAACAAAAAAACCACCCCCGTTTATGCGAAAACGCATCCATGGGGGTGGCTTTTGGTTTAAAAACAACCGGTTCCATCTTTGTACACGGCGGTTCTTGACAAAGGGATGGGGGCGTGCTATAATGGTGACAGAAAACGGAAAGGAGTGGATCGGCTTTGAAGATCTTTGTTTTTGGAAGCTGCTCGGGCACCGAGCCTTATGTCGGACGGCATCACACCGCCCTGGCGCTGGAGATCGACGGGCGCGTGTATTGGTTTGACGCGGGGGAGGGCTGCTCCCACACCGCCCACACCATGGGAGTGGATCTGTTGCGCGTGTCGGAGATCTTCATTTCCCATCCCCATATGGATCACGTGGGGGGCTTGGCCAATCTGCTCTGGACGGTGCGCAAGCTGACCCGTGTCAAAAAGCAGTCCCCCGTCTTTGGGGATCTGCACGTATATATGCCCAATATGGACACCTGGAACGGCGTTCTCTCCATTCTGAAAAACTCCGAGGGGGGCTACGCCAACGATTATCAAACGCTTGCGTATCCCATCTCCGACGGCGTTCTTCTGGACAACGGCACCATCCGGGTGACCGCGGGGCACAATCTTCACCTCAAGGAGCCCGCCAACGGTGTTTGGCAATCCTTCTCCTTTTTGATCGAGGCAGAGGGAAAAAGAATCGTTTATTCGGGGGACGTGAAGGATCTTTCCGAGCTTTCGGAGTGGCTCCGGGAGGGGTGCGATCTGCTCCTGATGGAAACCGGACATCACCATCCCGTAACCGTTTGTCAACGGCTAGCCGAGGAGTACCCCGCCGTGTCCGCCCTGCGGTTTTTCCATCACGGGCGGGCCATTCTCAACGATTATAACGGGATGCTGGAGCAATGCCGTGCCATTTGTCCCCGGGTGGAATTTTGCAATGACGGGGAGGTATTTACGCTTTGATGGGAGGAATCAGGACTATGATAATTCCAAAAATTGATATGCACGTTCACGCCCAATTTCCCGGAGGGCCCCAGCGTCTGCGGGGCGGAACCTGGCCCACTCCCGCGGAGGTGCGGGAGGCCTACGATTCCCTGGGCATTGAGAAGGGCGTGGAGATGTCCCGCCTGGCTCCCGAGCGGATGCACGATCCCATCACCTCCCGGGATGCCCGGGCTTTGGTGGAATCCTATCCCGAAACCCTGGGCTGGTGGTTCTGCGCCCTGGATCCCCGCATGGCCAATAACTCCCCTCGGGACGATCTTTCCTATTACCTGGACTTTTTCAAGGAGCGGGGAGCGCGCGGCGTGGGGGAGCTCCAGGCCAATTTGTACATCGACGACCCGCGCATGATGAACCTGTTTTATCACTGTCAAAAATGCGATCTTCCCGTCACCATTCATTTTGGAAGGCTGGGGGAGGGCTGCGGTGTGGCCGACGATCTGGGCTTGCCGCGCTTGGAAAGAGTCCTGCAGGAGTTTCCGGATCTGAAGATCTTGGCCCACGCCATGACCTTTTGGTCGGAGATCGGGGCCGACGTCACCGAGGAAAACCGCAACGGCTATCCCACGGGACGCATCGAGCGAGAGGGACGGGTCTCGGAGCTGTTGCGACGTTACCCAAATCTTTATTGCGATCTGTCGGCCAAGAGCGGCCTGAACGCCCTGACCCGGGACGCCGAATTTGCCTACGGATTTTTGGAGGAATTTTACGGGCAGATCCTCTTTGCCACCGATATCAGCTCGCCAAAAACCATCCACGGTACGGCAAAACGCCTCACGGATTTCCTGGACGACGCCTACCAAACCGGAAATCTTTCCCACAAGGCCTACCAACACATTTGCCGGGAGAACGCTCTGCAATTACTGGAGCCGTGACCCACGCGTCCATGGGGAAGACGATGCGGTGTCGCAAAAAAATTCCCCAAAAAGAAAGAGCACAGCCATGAGTTTCTCGCGGCTGTGCTCTTTCTTTGGTTTTTAAAAGACCGTTGAGGACATCGGTTCCTACAGGGAATACTGCGTAAACAACTGGTTTGAGATGATCCATCGCCCCAAATGGATTTCCGGCAGTATATTAAAGCAAAAACCGCTTTACAATTTCCTTTGCCCAGGAGAGATACGTGGGGACGACGCGGTCCAAATAGTGCGCTGCATCCTTCAGATCTTCGCCATAAAACGGGCAGGAGCCCATTTCCCGTGCAACCATTTTTGTAACACCTAAGGCGCAATCTCCGTAGGCGTAGTCGCCAATGGCCAAATACCCGCCTACAGCAAGTCCACCGGCGCAAAAACAGCCAATGGCTACGCCGCCCGCGGCAATGATTCCCAAGCAGATGCCACCAAAGGCAAGTATGCCTACGGCAAGCGCTCCTGCCGCCAGACCTCCCAGGGCCAATGCTCCCAAGGATAGCAGACCCAGGGAAAAGACGCCAAAGGAAAGAATCCCCATCGAGAAGATGCCAAGAGAGATCACCCCTTTGGCGGCAAGCCCAATGGCAATGATCCCCTTGGCCGACCGCCCCAGGCCCAAATTGACATGGCACAGGGGAATCCCCGCCAGTGTTCGCTTGCTTTTCCATTCAAAGGAAGGGGAGCGCGGGGGCTGCTTGTCATGGGAAACGGGGGCGTTGGCGGCGGAATCCTCTAACACGTCCTCCTTTAATAAGTAATCCATAGAGCATCCGTATAATACTCCCAGCTTAATCAGCTTTTCGGTTTCGGGATAGGCCAGATCGCTCTCCCATTTGCTCACCGATTGGCGTGAAACCTCCAAAAGCTCGGCCAACTGCTCTTGTGAATATCCTGCCTTTTTGCGAAGGATGATGAGTTTTGTTCCTGTGGTCATAAATACCCTCCTTGTTTTTTTGTTGCTCCTATTGTACTCCAAAATGGAAGGAAACGCAATCACTTTTGGCGTTCTTTTTTGTCAACTTTGGGTTGCGTTTTCCTTTTTTCGTGTTTTTAAGGCGTTTTTTATCCTCCCAAGTCCAAATCCGTTTAGAAAAGAACAAAGAGCACAGCCATGAATTTTCTCACGGCTGCGCTCTTTCTTTTTTACTTGCGGGGATCCTTAATCCTCAAAGCAGATCTCTTGATAAAATTCGGGGATCACGCGGCGGGGATGGGTAAAGGCGTGCGGATCCAGGTTGTCAAAAAGACCAAAATGCAGGGGCACGGCGTAGGTGGCACCGGTGCGGGCGGCAAAGGCCGAAGCGTCAGTGGCGTTCATGTTGTTTCCCACGCCATTGATGGGCAGGAACACAGCCTTCAAGGGCAGATCGGGCAGACTTTCAAACACACGCTCGCTGTAAAGGGTGTCCCCGGTGATGTAGTAGTTGCGCCCTTCGGCGGTCAGGATCACGCCAATGGCGGTGGGATCCGAATGCTCGGCGTACACGGCGCGCAGGGTTACCTTTCCCTCGGTCCAGGTGGTGCCGGGATTAAAGCGCACGTAGTTGCTGTCGCCCTTGTACTGCCGCAGGATATCCCAGGCATTGGAGGGGGCAAGAACCAGCATCTTGGCGTCGGAGGTAAAGTAGTATTTCAGGGTCTCCTTGTCCACGTGATCCAGGTGATCGTGGGTGCAAATGATCACGTCGGGCCGGAGGGCCAGGAACTCCTCGTTTACGGGTACCCGTCGGTAGTTTTTGGGGTTTACGGTGGTTACGTTATTGGAAAGATAAGGATCAATGACGATCTTCTTGCCGTCGGTTTCAAACAAAAGACCGGCCTGTCCAAGCCAGGTAATTTTCATAACGTGTTCTCCCTTCAGTTTGTCGGAATTTTTTTAGAAAAAGGCTCCCGCGAAAAACGGACTTATTTCTCCGGAATAATGGGATAGAGCTGAATGGTGTTACCGCCGTCCACCACGAGCTCGGCACCGGTGGTGTTTCTGGCGTGCTCGGAGAAGTACCAAACGGCGTCGGCAATATCGGCACCAATGGCCACGTCACCAATGGGGGTGTAGCGAGAGGGAACCGAGGCGTAGAAGTCGGGGTTCTTTTCCCAGCGGTCGGTTTTGATCATACCGGGGAGAACGGCGTTGACGCGGATGTTGTACTTGCCAAGATCCAGTGCCAGGGCGCGCATCAGACCCAGCTGACCTCCCTTGGATGCCACGTAGGCAACGCGGTCGGGGATGGCGCGGTAGGCGGTGTTGGAGTTGAGGAAGACCACGCTTCCGCCGCCGTTTTCCTTCATGCGGCGAGCGGCGTGCTCGGTCAGGCAGAAGTTCCAGACCACGTTGGTGTTGATCACCTTCATCAGGTCGGTCAGGGGGCTTTCAAACACCTTCATGCCAAGACCCTGATCGGCGGCGTTGAGAACGAGACTGTCAATCAGGATGCCCTTGGCGTCCAGATCGGCGAAGAGCTCCTCCACCGATTTCTCGTCCACGGTGCGCTCGTCCAGAAGGGAATCCATGGCGTAGCCCAGAATGGTTACGTTGGGGAACTTTTTGCGGTAGGCGGCCTCGGCCTCGGCTACTTTTTCAATGCTTCTGCCGGTAAAGACCACGTTTTTGCCTTCGCCGGCAAATTTTTCTACAATGGCGACACCCGTATTGATGCAGGCGCCGGTAATCAATGCTGCGTTCATTATTTTTTTCCTTTTCTCAAATTATTTTTTATCAAAGACGCGCACGTAGTCCACCACGAAGGTATCTCCGGGGAGGGCTTCGTATTCCACACCGCGGTGGAAGCCGGGGATGTGATCTCGGTAGCCGAGACACTCGGTACCCACAAGAATGAATTGCTCCGCCCCCGAGGAGACCGAGGTGAGCTTGGGACCCGACTGCTTTCCGTCCACAAAGAAGGTGTAGCCGTCCTCCTCCCAAAGCACGCCAAAGCGGTGGAAGCCTTTTTCCAGAGGAATGGCATCCTCCCGTCGGGCGCTTCTTTTTTCGTCCATGGTGGTGTCCTTTTGATGATCCTCACCGTAGCCGCCCCAGTGGAGGAAATGGGGAATGTAGGTGTTGGGGAAGAAGCTTTCCATAATATCCACCTCCACGCCGGCGATCTTGGGATCGGGGTGGGTGCCAATGTTGGGAGACTGGAGCCAGAAGGCCGACCACCATTTGTCTCCCTGCTGCAGGTGACAGCGCACCTCGTAATAGCCGTATTTGTGCAGGAATTTGGGCTGACGGAAGGGGGCCACGTTCCAGGTGTCCTTGGAGCCGGGACGGTCGTACCAATTCTCTCCCGTTTGCAATTGAGAGGAATAATACTTACCGTCCTTTTCCACCATCTTGAAGATGATGTTGCTGTTGCCGTCAAACTCGACGCCTTCCTCACCAAGCCACGCCTTGTGCTCCTTGTGGAACAGGTGGCGGCGGAAATACCATTTGGAGTCGTCCAGCTTGTCGCCGTCAAATTCGTCGTTCCAAATCAAAGACCAGTCCCCGTCGGGGAGCAGGCTGGGCTCGTGATCCTTTACTTCAAAAATCTTCATGGCGTTTTTAGAAATAGAACTCGGTCTTGGCGGGACGGATGTCGGTGAGGGCTCCGGTGTAGTGGCGCAGGTTGTGCTCCACGTAAGGATGCTCCAGGCAAGCCTCCTCGTTCAATTCAATGCCAAGTCCGGGCTTGTCGCCGATCTTGATGCGACCGTTCTCGTAGATGAGGTTTTCGTTGGTCACGTCCTTACGCCAATCCACGTCGCTATACATGATCTCGAGAATGCAGAAGTTGGGGCAGCAGGCGGCCAGCTGCAGGGTGGCGGCGTTGGCCACGGGACCCGAGGGGTTGTGGGGAGCGAAGGGGATGTAGTTGGCCTCGGCAATGGCGGCGATCTTCTTCAACTCCATAATACCGCCGGCGTGGGAGATGTCGGGCTGAATGTAGTCGCAGGCGCGGCGGCGGAAGAGCTCGTTGTAATCAAAACGGGTGTACAGACGCTCGCCTGCCGAGATAGCCACGGGAGATTTTGCGCGCACGGCTTCCAGAGCCTCCAGATTGTTGGGGGGGACGGGTTCCTCTAAGAACATGGGCTTGAACTGTGCCACCTCCTGGGCGATCTTGATGCCCGTGGGAACGTCAAAGCGTCCGTGGGCCTCGATGAGCAGATCTACCTCGTCGCCCACCGCTTCACGTACGGCGGCGATGCAACGCAGAGCCTTGTCCAGATCCCGGTTGGAGATCTGCAGGTAGCTCTTTCCAAAGGGATCCCACTTCATGGCGGTGACGCCGCGCTTGACGGCCTCCTTGGCCTTCTGACCAAATTCCTCGGGCTCCTTCGCGCCGGCGAACCAGCCGTTGACGTAGATGCGGCAGTCCTCGTTGACCTTGCCGCCCAAAAGCTGATACACGGGAACGCCCAGGGATTTTCCGAGAATGTCCCAAAGAGCCATCTCCACGGCGGAAAGGGCACTCATCAGAACGGCGCCGCCTCTCCAGTAAGCGTCACGGTAGATGTCGTGGAAGTGCTTCTCCACCTGTCTGGGATCCTTGCCGATCAGGTAGTTCTTGATGTGCTCAACGGCACCCACCAGAGCCTTTTCCTTGTACTCCAGCGTGCCTTCGCCCACACCCTCGATGCCCTCGTCGGTGTAAACCTTTACAAACACCCAGTTGGTGCGGAAACAGTCTACTACAAATGTTTTTACGTCGGTAACTTTCATTGATTTTTATCCTTTCTATTGATGTTTTAATTGACAATGGGGATTTCGCCCTCTGCGGAGGATGACCGGGGCTCTGCCCCTGGACCCCGCAACCTTTTTGAAAAAGGTGGACGAAAACTTTTCAAGAAAAGTTTTATTGGAGTTTGTGCGATTGGGAACGATTGTGGATCGCTCCAAAGTTTTCACTGCGGACTTGTCAGTTTCCTTGCTGACATAATGAAGCTCCCGATAGCGGTCAGGGACCACCGAGGCCCTGACCGCGCACTAGAGTTGTTTTACTGTGGAATTTATACAAATGGATAATTTTGCGTGTCATCCTGAGTGGAGCGAAGCGGAGTCGAAGTTTGCGCAGGCGAAAGCATTGCAACGCAATGGTGAGCGGAGCAAACCGAGGAGCGGGAGCGACGAAGGGATCCACGAAGGAGTTCTGCTGACTTTTGTAGAAAAAGTAACTTTCATTGCACATGAAAGATTGCAAAACTCGTTACAAGATCCCAACGCCTGCGGCGTTGCCCTCCCTATGGTCGGGTTCGACTGCGAAAAACATCCACCGGATATTTTTCTCCGCTCAGGATGACACGTTTATCGTTACAAGATCTTCCCTATGGTCGGGTTCGGGCGAGCTTGCGAGCCTGCTCTGAGATGACACGAAAAGGGAAGATCGAAGCACTTGCTTTCCCGATTTGCCAAACACCTCACACTTCATCATACACGCGGACGAAGTCGACCTCAAAGCAATCGGGGAAGGCGCTAAAGAGCTCGGGAACGGGTCTGCCCCAGTTGCCCATTTCTTTTTTGGTTTCGCCCTCGCCGCCCTTGCGGGTGAATTCCCGGTGATAGCCGTGGCACTCGGTGGAGACCAGAACGAACTGCTCCACGTTGGAAACGGCGCACTCGGGAGCCATCTGCTTGCCAACCATTTTGCCGTCGGCGTAAAAGACGTAGCCCTCGGGAGACCAGTCCACACCGTAGTAGTGCCAGCCATCCTCGGTTTCCTCAAAATCAAAGGCGTAATGGCCGAACCAATGGCGGTTCATGCCGTAGCCGCCCCATCCACAGCCGCAGATGATCTTGCCGTCCTTAACTTGGCGGTAGTTTTCCAGAATGTCGCATTCCACGCCGCAGACCGAGGGGTCGGGATGGGAGCCGATGCCGGGAGCCTGGAGCCAAAAGGCGGCGTGCCAGCCATCGTGCTTGGGAAGGCGGCAACGGATCTCGTAGTATCCGTACTTATGTAAGAACTTGGGGGGCTTGATCTCGCCAAAGGGCCAGAACTTGTTCTTGTTGTCGGGCTCGGCGGGATTGTCAAAGGTGAGGGAGCCGGTTTGCAGATGGGCGGAGTAGAAATCGTCGCCCTTGCGTACCAGATGAATTTTCAGAGTATCGTTGCTGACCTCCACGCCCTCGTCGGTGTAGGTGGGGGACTTGTAGCCCCAGAAGTTGAGGCGGTAGTTCCATTTGCTCTCGTCCAGAGCGTCGCCGTCAAATTCGTCGTTCCAAACCAGCTTCCATTGCTTGTCCGCGGGGAGATAGCTGGCCGCTTTTTCGCTTACGGTGTGGGCTTTTACCATGCCCACGTCCTTCAATTCAGTGTCTACAAACGCCATAAATAGCCTCCTTAATTTGATGGGATCGGTTGACAGACCTTCGGTTTTGTGTTATACTTACTTTGCTATTCTTATGATACCATGTTTTTTCTGCGAAAGCAAGTCCTTTTTCTGCGATATTTGCCCTGATTTTTTATGATAAACTGTGATTTTTGCATTTTTGGAGGAAGAAAGGAAAAAAACGATGCAATTGCCCGAGATCAATATTGTGGAGCAGGGGGTCTGGCGCCCAAAGTTTTCCCTGGATCGTACGCCCTTGCGCTTTGTTTTGTACTATGAGATCGAGATCCTTCACGAGTCCGACGGCATGGCGGTGATCAACGGGGAGGAGATCGATTGCTTTGAGGGGCGTGTGGTCTTTGCCAAGCCGGGGGATCTTCGCTATTCCAACAGCCCCAAAAAGAGGGAGTTCAATCGGGACTTCGTCCGCTTTGAGGTGACGGACGACCCCGGCGGACACCTGGTACGAATGATGGAAAAGATCCCCACGGCCTTCCGCGTTGACGAGGGCTTTCAATCCCTTTGGAGCGCGTTTATGCGCAGCTCCCGCCAATCCAAGGAGGATCTGCCGCGGATCCACTCCCATTTGTTACTGCTGCAGGCCCTGTTTTATCTTTCCGAGCACTCGGGCGAGGAAGGAATCTATCGGGTCAAGTGCCCCTCCTCCCACCAGCAAGCTTTGTTCCGTGCCATCTGCTATATGCGGGACCACATCAACGAAAACGTGGACGTCAGTACCATTGCCCACGCCATCGGTTACAGCAATTCTCATTTCAGCCATCTGTTCAAGAGCTACACAAAATCCACCCCGTATGCCTATTATCTCTCTTTGCGGCTCAAGGAGGCGCGGCATTTGCTGCTGAATTCCTCCTTGAATATTTCGCAGATCGCCGCCACCCTTTCCTTTGAGAGTGTGGGAAAATTCAGCGCGGCCTTCAAGCGGTTTTACGGCATTTCCCCCACCCGGTTCCGCAAGATCTACGACGGTGCCCCCGTGGAGATCCACGAGTTTTGAGAGAGAAGGCAACCGTTTTTTCTTGGTACGTGCTGAAAATTCTGTTGACAAACCCGAAAAGGTTTGTTATAATGAAAAAAAAGACAAGGAGCGATTGGATTATGAAGACCAAAGTATTTGCCATTGTGATACTGTGCGCGCTGACGTTGAGCGTGCTGACCTCCTGCGGTGAGGCAACGCTGCCCACCTTCTCTTTGGATGCCGAAGGAAATCTGGTAGCCGATTACGGCGACGGAAATCTCCAGGTCATCGGTTCGGTCAAGGGACAGGACGCGGTCGGGATCTCCAAGGCAGAGGTGGATGACAACGGCGATCTGATTCTCACCTACACCAACGGAACCACCGAAAATCTCGGCAAGGTTACCGGAGCGGACGGCGCAAAGGGGGAAAAGGGAGATCAAGGAGAGAAGGGCGACAAGGGTGACAAAGGCGACAAAGGCGACAAGGGCGCGCAGGGCGATCCCGGTGCGGCCGGTGTTGGCATCGTTGGCATTGAGATCAAGGAAGCGCATCTGATCGTTACCCTGAGCAGCGGTGAGGTGCTGGATCTTGGCAAGGTGACCGGTGACGACGGTCGCGGTATTCAGACCATCACCAAGAGCGGCGAGAGCTGGATCATCACCTATACCGACGGGTCCACGGGTACCGTGGAGTCCACCTCCTTTGAGGTGACCGAGGATACCGAAACCGGGTATTCTCCTCTGCTCCCCATTCAATAAGTCCCTTTTTGCGCGCGCAGAACGGAATATTTTACTGCAACCGGGAGGAACAGACGTGAAGGCAAAAAGAATTGTTGGAGTTGTGTTTCTTGCGGTAGGGCTGTTGTTCGTTCTCCTTGGAGCCGTCGCGTACGGCAGGAGCTTTCAGGCGGCCGCGGAACGGATCCATACCACCGGGCGCATCCTCCGGATCGAGGAGCGCGAAACGGGAGATCCCGAATTCCCCACCGAGCATACGGTCTACGTGGCTTTTGATGCCAACGGGGAGGAAATTACGGCAAGGCTGAATACCTATCGCACGGGCTTTCAGGTCGGGGACTCCGTTGACCTTTACTATTTTGCGAATGACCTGCAAACGGTATATGAACAGGGGAGCCAAGGGCTTTTGCTTTTGGTGATCCTTGCCGGAACGCTGTTTGCCATTCTTGGAGCCATCCTGTCGGTTCCCAAACGCCCCTCTTTGCAGGCGCGTTCCGCGGATCACGGATAACCGCTTTTTCTTTACGAGAAGCCGCCTTTTTGGGGCGGCTTCTCTCTTTCTTTTTTTACCAAAAAGACGAATCGGTTTTTGGTTAAGATGCCAAAAAGACGAATCGCGCTTTGATTCTTTTTTTGATTCTCTTGACAACTTTTTCTTGTTCTGTTATAATCAATGAGTAGAAATTTTTCAGAAAGGATTTCAAGAGATGAAAAAATTAATTTCTATTTTGCTGTTGTGCGGCATGATGCTCTCCATGTTGGCATCCTGCGGTATGCAACAGGGACAGATCGAGCTTGGACGCTACGAGCTGGAGGAAGACTACTCCAACGTAGCATTTGCGGGTGAGCCGTCGTGGAACGGCAGCACCGATACCTCTTGGTATACCAGCAATCCCTCCGCCTCCACCTTCTATCTTTCGGACGGCGCGGATCTCAAGGGCTTTATTGAGCTGGTGTACGCATCCTCCGGCGCGGTGGACTTTGAAGGAAAGACCATCGAAATGCAGAAGGACATCAACCTGGGCGGTAAGGATTGGGTCATTCCCTCCTCCGATAACTACTTCAAGGGCACCTTCGACGGCAAGGGCCACGAGATCGGCGGCTTTAAGCTGACGGCTACCACCGGCAAGCAGTCGGTGCTGGGCTCCATCGGCGGCAGTGCCACGGTAAAGAACCTGCGCGTGGAGTCGGGTTCCATCACCATCAATGCGTCTGCCGCTACCGTTGGCGTGGCGCAGGTCATTGGCTGCGTTGTGACCGAAAAGGGAAAGACGGTTACCGTTTCCGGCGTGGAAGCCGGCGGTACCATCAGCGAGAAGAGCGGTTCCAAGAGCGTCACTTACGTGGGTGGCGTGATCGGTATCGTTCGCGGCAAGGGCTCCATCGTTATTGAGAATTGCAATTCGTCGGCCACCATCAGCTCCACCAAGAGCTACGTTGCCGGTATCCTTGGCGGTACCGAGGACGGTGTGGTTGGCGTGACCGTGAAGGGCTGTAATAACTTTGGCAAGATCTCCGCGGGCAATAACGTCGCCGGCATCGTTGGTTCCTTGAACAGCGGAACCATCGACGTGGTGATCGAAAACTGCGTCAACTACGCCAACGTAACCATCATTGAGAGCTCCGGCAACGGCCAGGCGGCAGGTATTCTTGCCCACTTTGACGGAACCAACGGCGGTCTTACCGTCACCGGCTGTAAGAACTCGGGTATTATTTCCTACACGGGTGCCAAGAACGGCGGTGCCTGGATGGGCGGTATCGTGGGCTATGTTTACGGCACCGGTGCTTCTCAGCTCGGCTCCGTGACCCTGCGTGACTGTCACAACACCGGCGCGCTGGTGGCCAACCGTACCTCGGGCGGCCTTGCGGGCTTCATTCAGCGCTGCAACACCCTGGTGATCGAAAACTGCAGCGTCAACGCTGCCCTCACCTTTAATATCATGCACACCGGTAACTTCTACGTTGGCGGTCTGGTGGGTATTATTCATACCAACAGCAGCACCGAGGCAAAGATCTCCAACTGTACGGTCAGCGGTCACCTGACGGTGAACGAGACCCAGGCCGTTGCCGTTTACGCCGGCGGTCTGTTCGGTGCCATCCGCTCCAGTAGCATTGCCCTGTCCGATTGTGACGTGGACGTGGAGTTTAGCAAGAAGAACTGCGAGGAGGACGACGTGATCAACGTGGCCCTGGGTCTGAACGAGAACGGCTCGGCCACCCTGACCACCAATAACGTCACCTACAAATATCACAACGGCGTAGCCGATGCCGAGAACTTCCTGATCCTGGAAAGCGACACCACCGTGTTCAAGCCCCTGGGCCAGCAGTTCCGCAAGAACGCCGACGGTACCTACGATATCCGCTTCGTCTTTGGTGTGGTTCACCATGAAGCCGACGACGCCCTTGTTGGCGCCGACCTGGTTCTTAAGGAGCTGGGCACCAAGGTCAACGTCAGCACCACCTCCGAGAGCGGCAACACCGTGCTCGCCAACCTCAAGGGCGGCAACGTGACCTACAACCCCGGCGATTACGGCTGCAAATATTTCTACACCACCACCATCAAGGGAATTCCCGCCGACAAGGTGGAGTTTGAGGACTTTGGCAACTACACCGCCGCCTACGTAAAGGATACCATCATCAGCATCCTGCCCTTTGCCAAGGTGAACGCCGATGCCGAGGCGACCACCTCCATGGGCATTTCGGATTTTGCAAAGACCCCCGAGACCTACACCTTTGAGGTCAAGGATTTCTCCTCCTTCCTGCCCGAAAAGTTTGAGGGTGTGCAGGGAATTTTGAGCAAATACAACGTTACCTACAATCCTGCTTCGGGCCTGGGCTGTCAGAACTACCTGCAGCTGGGCAGCAACGATCAGTACGTTCTGCAAAAGAACTGCACCTGCGGCGGCGACGTATGTAAGGCCGGCTGGGGCTCCACCGGTGCCATTGCTTACAAAAAGAACGCCAACGTTCCTTACCATTACTACATCGATACCAGCAGCTATGCCAACAGCAAGTACTTTGGCGAGGAGCTGGATCGCTACGAGGCGTACCACACCTGGACCTTTGAGGTGGCCGAGGACGGTTACTATGAGATCTGCTTCCGCATCCGTCTCAACGGCTCCGAGGGAGGTACCCAGACCCGTTACGCCCTGGTACAGTTTGACGACGAGTGCTACAGCGAGCAGACCGAATTCTACTACAACGTGGTAGTGCGTGACGGTTCTCTCCGTGACAATGCCGCAAACCACGATTCCTACCTCTCCAACTACGGCAAGTACCTCACCAAGGGAACCCACAGCATCACCTTCCGTGTCCCCTACGATACGGAGGAGATCAACAAGAACATCAGCTTCCACATTCGTGACATCTATCTGGTCAAGGGTGCGGCCGAGCCCTCTCAGGCGGATATTCCCATGCTGGACGGTGCTACCCTGTACGACGGCAACTTTGACAGCACCTGCACCTACATTCTGAACAACACCACCAAGAAGACGCTGGATGCCTACCGCCAGAAGCTGGAGGCTGCCGGCTACGTTCTGCAGGAGGAGCGCACGACCGAGTATAAGACCAGCGCCTTTGACTCCGAGAATCACAAGCAGAACACGCCTTTGTATAACAACTTCTACCTCTACACCAATGCGGATTACATGATCTACGTGTACTACACCGAGGGTGCCCGCAAGATCCGCGTGGTGGTGGACGATATTGCCGAGTACGAAAAGTACGTAGAGGTTCGGAACGAGAACAAGACCTACGAGACCGTGACCACGCCTCTGTTTGCAATGCTGGACATTGGCGGTGTGAACGACGCTAATCCCAGCTGGACGGTAACCAACGGTATGTGCTACGTCTTCCGTCTCTCCGACGGACGCTTCGTCATTGTGGACGGCGGCTACTGGTTCGAAAACGATACCAACGGTGCGGGCGTAAAGCGCTTGTACGATTGGCTCCAGGCGAATGACCATCTGCCCGGCGAGAACAACAAGCTCACCATTGCGGCGTGGATCATTACCCACCATCACTCCGACCACATCAGCGTAGAGTGGAAGTTTGAGGAGATGTACGGACAGAACGGCAAGGTAGAGATCCAGAACTACCTCTACAACTTCCCGTCCTACGATTACGCGCAGACGGTTTCGGGCTCCACCTGTAACCCCGATTATTACAGCAAGTGGTTCCCCAATATGCACAACCTGATGCAGCGTAACAACAATCTCATCGCTCATACCGGCTTCAACTATCAGTTTGCCGATTGCAACATTGATATTCTCTTTACTCACGAGGACTTCTATCCCGAAAAGATCTCCTCCTTCAACAACTCCTCCACCGTATACAAGATCACCTTTGCGGGCAAGACCTTCCTGATCGCCGGTGACCTGGAGGAGCCCGGTCAAAAGGCGGCCAACAAGCAGTGCGGCACCATGCTGGAGTCCGACTTCCTGCAGGTTACCCACCACGGCTGCAACGGCCAGATCGAGTTCTTCAAGTACATCGTAGGCCTGGATGCCAACGGTAAGTTCAATACCGATACCATCATCGTTTGGCCTCTGCCCAAGGGTGAGGATATGTCCTGGTACGAGGGAACCTCCGCCCGCGCCATTGCAATGCGTTGGCTCAGAGATATGTTCCGTAACGAGAATGACCTTGCAAATGACAATATCTTCTTTGCAAGCGAAAACTACGTGTTCACCGATTTTAATTAACGGTTCAATCCGTTGCCCCCGGCTTCCCAAAAGGGTGGTCGGGGGCAATTCCTTTTTCCGCCGAGAACCATCGAATGGAACTGCCAAAAAAACTGCTCTTTATTTGTATAAAACGCCAAAAAGGATCGGGGGAAAAAGGATTTTTTATGGTTCGTCTTGACAACTTTTTTTGTGTCTGCTATAATATAGGAACAGAAATTTTATTTTTGGAAAGGATTTCAAGCGTATGAAAAAACTGATTTCCGTCCTTCTGTTGTTCGCAATGCTGATGTCGATCCTGGCATCCTGCGGAATGCAGCAGGGACAACTCGACCTCGACGCGTACCTTGGAGATGAGGACTCCACTGCGGTGGCCTATACCTCCAGAACCGCGTGGAACGGTACCGCGGTGGATAAGACCTGGTACACCGCCAACACCTCTGCAACCACCTTCTATCTTGCAGACGGTGCTGACCTCAAGGGCTTTGTTGAGCTTGTGGCCTCCGGCACGACCTTTGCCGGCAAGACCGTGAAGCTGAAGAATGACATCAACCTGGGCGATAAGGCCTGGGCCATTCCCACCTCCTCGAACTACTTCCAGGGAACCTTCGACGGTCAAAATTATGAGATCGGCGGTTTTAAGGCAACCTTTACCTCCGAGAGCAACCAGTCCCTGCTGGGTGCCATTGGCGGTGCGGCTACCGTAAAGAACCTGAAGGTGGTCAAGGGTCAGTTCACCCTGAAGCCTACCGAAGCGGCAACCTCCAACTTTGGTGTTGTGATCTCCAAGATCACCGGTGTATCGGGAAAGACCGTAACGGTTTCCAACGTCATCGTTGACAGCACCAGTAAGATCGCCCGCTCCACGGCCGACGGCACCAAGTCCGTTTCCAACATTGGCGGTATCATCGGCTCGGCCTCCGGCGCAGGTACGCTGATCATCGACAAGTGCACCAACGGCGCGGCCCTGACCAACAAGGGCAACTATACCGCAGGCATTGTGGGCGTGATCAGCGGCTGGAAGGGAACCCTGACCGTTACCAACTGCATCAACAATGCAAAGATCTCGGGTTCCTCCTATACCGCGGGTATCATTGGTAGCCTTACCGGTATGGACGGCACGGCCACCATTTCGAATTGTACCAACAACGGCGCGCTGATCATGCCCAACGGCAACAGTGGTTCCAGAATGGCCGGTATTCTGAGTAACTATACCGGTAAGAACAACTCGGTTCTGACCATTGACAAGTGCTCCAACACGGGAAAGATCACTTACGATTCCATGCACGGTACCGGAGGCAGCAACGGTGCTTGGGTTGCCGGTATCGGCGGATATTTCTTCAACTACTCCGGCGCGGTTGCCGAGACGGTAAATATTACCAACTGCTCCAATACCGGTAATATTGTGGGTGCCAACCGTTGCTCCGGCGGCATCCTGGGTGCCATTCAGGGTACGAACAACTTCACCATGAAGAACTGCACCGTGAACGCTGACATGGAGTTTATTTGCCAGGAGCAAAAGTACAGTGCCTTTGGCGGTCTGGCAGGAAACATCAACCTGTCTTCCAAGGCATCTCCTGCCGTCATCGAGAATTGCTCGGTGGCAGGCACCATTCGCCACAGAGATCCCATTGGCAACATCACTTACGTTGGCGGCCTGATCGGTGTGGCTCGCGCTACCACCTTTGAGATCAGCGGCTGTGAGGTCTCCGCGCGCTTCGTTCGCGGTGATGGCTGCGGCAACGACGATTACGCCGGCGTGGTTCTGGGCGGTTATTCCGACGGCGCCAGTACCGGTGATGCTCCCACCCTCACTTCCTCCAAATCCTTCTTTACCGTAACCGATCTGGCTTACATCGCAAGAGATTCCTTCGTACGCATTAATGACTTTATCGATCCTTCCGAAATCTCCTGCTTCAAGCCCGTTGGTCAGCAGTACCGCGTGAACGCTGACGGCAGCTACGATATCCGTTTCGTATTCGGTATCGGCAAGATCGAGACCACCGACAAGGCTCTGGGCTTTGAGGTGACCGTGAAGAAACTGGGCAAGGACGTGACCACCGACACCAAGAAGGTCTACTGTCCCGTGCTTTATAAGACGATTCAGGGCGATAACGCCAAGTACACCGCCGCACAGTACGGCTGCAGCTATCTTTACACCCTGACCATTTCGGGTGTTCCCGCAGACCAGGTAGAATTGACGGCGGAGAATGGCTACACCGTGGCCTACATTAAGAACACCATTCTGGACATCGTTCCCTTTACCCAGGAGACCGAGGAGTCCGAGCCCAACCGTGGCCACGGCATCCTGAACTACACCAAGGATCCCGAGCGCTTCACCTTTGGTTACGAGACCTTCAGCGTAAAGCTTCCCGAAAAGTTTGCAGGTGTTCAGGGCATCCTCACCGGCAAGAAGATCACCTACTCCACTCCCAAGAATCTGGATTGCCAGAACTACAAGAAGCTGGGTAGCAATGATCAGTACTGTCTGCAGTACAACTGCACCTGCGGCGGCGCGTGCGACGCCGGATGGAGTGCCAACGGTGCCATCGCTTATAAGAACACCGCGTCTATGCCGTATCACTACTACATTGACACCACTACTTATGCCAATTCCAAGTACTTTGGCGAGACGCTGGATCGCTACGAGGCTTATCATTCTTGGGATTTTGAGGTGGCAGAGGACGGCTACTACGAGTTCTGCTTCCGCATCCGTCTCAACGGAACCAACGGCGGCACGCAGATCCGCTACGCTCTGGTGCAGATCGACGATCAGTCCTACGGCAGCCAGACCGAGCTCTACTACAACGTAGCCGTACGCGACGGTGCCAACCGCGATAACGCTACCAACCACAACGCCTACATCGTTGGCTACGGCGCTTACCTCACCGCAGGCAAGCACAGCATCACCTTCCGTTCTCCCTACGATACGGTGGATGAGAACAAGAGCTCCAGCTTCCACATCCGTGATATCTACATGGTCAAGGGCGCACCCCTGCCCGTGAATGCTGATATTCCGCTGCCCACGGGTGCTCAGCTGTACGAGTCCAACTACGATTCCTGCGTGACCTACTACCTGGAAGACACCAGCCTGTCTACTCTGACCACCTATCGCGCAAAGCTGGTCAAGTCCGGCTTTACCCTGCAGGATCAGAGACGGACCTCTTACCAGTTCAGTAGCTTTGATACCGCAAACTACACGAGCAACAAGACCATGTACAATAACTTCTACCTCTACACCAACGAGGATTACATGGTTTACGTTTACTACACCGAGGGTGCCAAGTCCATTCGTATCGTGGTGGATTACGTAGACGCTTACGAAAAGTATGCAGAGGTGAAGGCCGAGAACGAAACCTACACCGCGGTAACCACTCCCATGTTTGCGATGCTGGATATTGGCGGTCCCGACCTGGTTCTGACCAAGGGAACCAATAAGGGAACCAAGGTGACCGGTGTTACCAACGGTTTGTGCCTGGTGTACCGTCTCTCTGACGGACGCTTTATCATTGTGGATGGCGGCCACTGGAAGGAGACCGACACCGAGGGTGAGGCTGTGGAGCGCTTGTACGATTGGCTCCAGGAGAACGACCACCTGCCCGGTGAAGAGAACACCATCACCATTGCGGCGTGGATCGCAACCCATCACCATTCCGACCACATCAGCGTGATGTTCAAGTTTGCGCAGATGTACCAGGGCAAGGGCGCCGACGTGCAGAACTATATCTACAACTTCCCGTCCTACGAGTACGTCAGCACCCTGTACGGCTCCAATTACCGCAACTCCAACTTTACCTTCTATTACCCCAACACCACCCACGCAACCCATAACAATAACAACAACCTGGTAGCTCACACCGGCTTTACCTACCAGTTTGCCGATTGCACCATTGATATCCTTCACACCCATGAGGATTTCTACCCCGAAAAGATCTTCTCCTATAACAACTCTTCCACCGTCTATAAGATCACTCTGGCAGGCAAGACCTTCCTGGTGGCGGGCGACCTGGAGGAGCCGGGACAAAAGCGTGCCATTAAGCAGAGCGGCACTCTGCTGGAGTCTGATTTCCTGCAGGTGACCCACCACGGCGGAAACGGCCAGATCGAGTTCTACAAGTACATCGTAGGTCTGGATGCCAACGGTGAGTTCAATACCGATACCATCGTGGTATGGCCTCTGCCCAAGGGAGAGAGCATGAGCTACTACAACGGAGATTCGGCTCGTGCCATCGCCAACCAGTGGCTCAGAGATATGTTCCGTAACGAGAACGATCTTGCCAATGACAATATCTTCTTCGCCGTAGAGAACTACGTGTTTACCGATTTCGAATAATTTCCCCCATCCCCCCGATCGAGCACCTTTCTCCCTCGGGGGGATCCTTGAAAGAAAGGAGACCTCTATGAAACGCTTACTGTCGATCCTTTTGCTGGGCGCAATGCTCCTGACAAGCCTTTCCTCCTGCGGAAACGCCCTGACGGATGCGCCTTTGGATCTTACCTTCTATCCCGCCGAGGAGAGCGGTTGTGACAAGATCGGCTATCAGGCCGATTGGGCAACGAATGCCTCCAAGTGGACGGGGGGAGCCATTCAGCTCTCGGCCGCGGTCAGCGGTGCCGACACCTCCTGGTATGCGGCGGACAAGACCGCGTTTTCCCTGAAGGACGCTGCCGATTTCGTTGGCTTTTTGCTTCTGCTTCATGGCGGAACCACCTTCGAGGGAGCCACCGTAACCCTGGAGACCAACGTGGATCTGGGGAAGGCTTTCCTTTCGGGAGCCAATCCCGAGGCCCTCTTTGCCGGTACCCTGAACGGCAACGGCAAAACGGTGGGGGGCTTTGCTATGACCTGCACCGCCGGGGGGCAGGCTCTGCTCGGAAATCTGGGCGGAGGGGCTACCGTGACGGATCTTGCCGTGGCGGACGCTTCTTACACGCTGGAATCCAAAACCGAGCAAAGCTTTGTTGGTACTCTGTTTGCCCGGGTGATCACCGCCGCGGGCAAGACGGCCATCCTTTCCAATCTTTATTCCAATGCTACCGTAACCGGAGCGTCGGGCACCAATCTGTTCCATTGCGTTGGCGGCATCGTTGGCGCGGTGGACGGCACCGGATCGGCGCTTTTCAGTGGCTGTGAATTTGCCGGGTCGCTGACCTCGGCCGGCTCCAAGGTGGGCGGCATGGCGGGAAGCGTTAAGGTAGATGTGACCCAGGTGACCTTCCAATCCTGCAAAAACAGCGGAGCGATCAGCGGCAAGGAGCAGCTGGGCGGCATGGTGGGAATGTTCGATGAGTTTGCCGGCACGGCAACCTTCCGCAGCTGCACCAACACGGGGGACATCACCATTCTTTCCAACTCCGATTCGGGGCAGGCCGGTGGTATGGTGGGACGCTACGCCGGCGGTGGATACCTTTCCTTTACCGGTTGTCGCAACAGCGGTGACCTGACCTACCTGGGCACGGTTGGCGGCGGTTGCTGGATGGGCGGTATTGGTGGCTACCTGGTTGGTAGCGGACGCACCATCGAGTCGATCACTCTGAACAACTGTCACAGCACGGGCAAGATCACGGCCAACCGTACCTCGGGCGGTCTTCTCGGTTTCGTGCAGACCTGCCGGATCTTTGAGGCCACCAACTGCACGGTGGATGCCGAGCTGGACTTCCGTCTCAATTCCACCAAGAACCCTTACGTGGGTGCCTTTATTGGTATGATCAACCTTGGAAACGCGGGGCAGATGTCCTCCTACAAGGCAACGATCTCGGATTGTGAGGTGGTTGCAAAGATGACCACCACCGACGTTGGGAACCATCCCACCTATTCGGGCGGTCTGATCGGTGCCCTGCGTACCACCACCGTAAATCTGAAGAACGTCAACATCGACGTAGAAATGGCGCGGGCGAATTGTGAGGAGGATGACGTCTTCTTTGCTACCCTGGGCTACAACCAGGACAACGCCGCGGTGATCCAACCCGAGAACGTGACCTATCGCTGGTACAACGAGATCCCCACCGTGGAGGAGTACCTGGAGCCGGTGAACGAAGAGGCTGTCTTCCGTACCGTGGGTATGCAGTACCGCCGTAATCCCGGCGTCGACGGCGTGGGCAATTCGTCGGACGATACCTATGATTTCCGCTATGTCTTTGGTGTGAAGAATCTCTCGGCCGACGATCTCTTCCTCGGCTTTGACGTCACCACCCGCACCCTGGGAGAAAAGGTGACCACCACGACCAGGACCGTTTACTGTCCCAACATTTATAAGAGCCTTTCCGCAGGCGGGGAAGTGATCACCGCCCGGGAGTGCCAATCGGATTATCTTTTTACTCTTACCATCACCGGGATCCCCTCTGTCGACGTGGAGCTGGTGGAGCGGGACGGCTATACCTACGCTTACGTGGAGAACTGCTTCCTGAGCGTGGTTCCCTTTACCGCCCAGGACCCTGAAGCCGAGAGGAATTACGGCTACGGTCTGCGGGAGTACGGACAGGAGCCCGCGGAGGTGCTGGCCTTCGAGCGCAAGCACTTCAGCCCAAGTCTGCCTGCGGAATTCGCCAACGCGGTGGGAATCATCTCTCAAAAGAAGATCGACTATCCCGCCGGAACCAATCTTTCCTGCGTTACCGCCGCGGCGTTGAGCAAGCCCGATCAGTACGTCCTCAAAAACACCTGCACCTGCGGCAACAACTGCGATTGGGTGTCCCAAGGATCCACGGCGTATCGTTTGAACGAGAACGTTCTCTTCCATTATTATCCCGATCCCGGCAGCTACGCCGCCCAGTTTGGCGAGTCCCTGGATCGCTACGAGGCTTACCACACCTGGAGCTTTGAGGTGGAGGAGGACGGCTACTACGAATTCTGCTTCCAGATCCGCCTCAAGGGAACGGCCGGCGTGGAGGAGACCCGCTACGCCCTGGTACAGATCGACGACGAATCCTACGCCTCCCAGACCGAGCTGACCTACACCATCGTGGTGCAGGACGAGATCCTGCGGGACAATGCCGAGGATTGCAACGCTTACCTGGTAGGCTACGGCAAGGCGTTGACCAAGGGCAAGCACACCATCACCTTCCGTATGCCTTACGATAAGAACGGTGTGGATAAGGCAAAATCCTTCCACATTCGTGACGTTTACGTGGTCAAGGGCGCGCCCACGGCCAACAAGGCCGAGGTCCCCACGCTGGAGGGTGCCGTGCTCTACGACGGAAACTTCAACGATAACTGCACCTACGTCCTCAACAAGACCACCTACGAGAATTTCCTGGCCTACAACGAAAAGATGGTTGCCGCGGGCTTTGCGCTCAAGGAATCCCGCACCACCACCTACGAGTATCTGCCCTTTGACACGCCAAACTATAGGGAGGGTGGCGACAACGAGAAGCAGAATCATTTCCGTACCTACACCAACGAGGACTTTATGGTCCACGTCTACTTCTGCGAGGGCAACTCCAATATGCGCGTGGTGGTAGCCAACATCGACGAGTACAACGATTACACGGCGGTAAAGGAGCAGGCCGGTTCCTATGAGAAGGTGACCGAGCCCATGTTCTCCCTGCGGAATACCGGCTCCAGCTACGGCCAGGGACTTTGCATGGTCTACCGCCTGTCCGACGGACGATACGTTGTTGTCGACGGCGGTCAGCTCACCGACGGCAACGCCAAGGATATTCAGGAGGTTCGGGATCTCTACAACTTTATGAAGGAGAATTCTCCCAACGGCAAGGTGGTTGTAGCCGCATGGCTCTTTACCCACCTGCACTCCGACCACATGAACGTGGCCTGGGAGCTGGAGAAGATGTACCGCGACGAGATCGAGATCCAGAACTATATGTATAACTTCCCGTCCTACGAGTACGCCCGTTCCCTTCCCGGCAGTAACCTGAAGGTAGATTACTATTCGATCCGTTATCCCCGTATGTATCGGTTGCTGGAGCGCTATCCCAACCTGGTAGCCCACACGGGTATGGTATATCAGTTTGCTGACTGTACCATCGAGATTCTCTTTACGCACGAGGATTTCTACCCCAACTCCATCAAAAACTTTAACCTCTCCAATACGGCCTATAAGATCACCCATGCGGGTAAGACCTACCTGGTGGCGGGCGACCTGGAGGAGGCTGCGGAGAAGGAATGTAACAAGATGGCGGGAACTCTGCTGGATGCCGACTTCCTGCAGGTAATCCACCACGGCTACAACGGACAGATCGAATTCTATCAGTACATTGTCAACGAGGAATACGACACCACCGTTGCCCTCTGGCCGCTTCCCACGGCAAAGAGCGTAACCTCCAGCCTGTATAATCGGTTGGTGGCAAATAAATTCCTGGCGGATAACCTCAAGGAGATCCACTTCTCCAGCGAGAACTACGTTTACTATCCAAACAAATAAATTCAAAGATCCCCCGAGCCAAGGCTCGGGGGATGCGTTTATATATAGGAAGGGGAGCGGCACGGGGAGACGAAAAAATCGCGTCCCCGAGATGTTCGGGGACGCGGTACGTTATGTTGTTTTTCTTATGCTGCAGGGGTCTCAACGGGCTGTGCGGGAAGGCTCAAAGAGTCGATGTAGGTTGCGGCAACCGAACCGGCGGGAACGGTAACACCTGCCAGGGTCAGCTTATCGCATCCGGTAAAGTTGTAAGAGCCAATGGAAACCAGGGAAGCGGGAAGGGAAAGAGTCTCCAGAGCGGCACAATCCTGGAATGCCTGGGTGCCCAGCATCTCAACGCCCTCGGCAATGGTTACCTTGGTCAGGGAGGTGCAGTGGAAGAAGGCCGCGGTGCCGATCACCTTGATGCCGGCGGGAATGGAAACCTCCTCCAGAGCGGTGCAATCCTTGAACGCGCTGGCAGGGAGCTCGGCAAGCTTGGAGCCTGCGGCAAAGGTCAGGGTCTTCAAACCGGTGCAGTTATAGAAGGCGCCGGTGCCAATGGTAGTCACGCTTGCGGGAATGGTCAAAGATTCGATCATAGCGCAGCCGGAGAATGCGAATTCCTCAATGGTGGTCAGGGTGGAGGGGAATTCCACGGAGGTCACGTTGGAGCAGGTGTAGAAGGCCTGCGCGCTGATGCCAACCACGGTCTTGCCGTTGAGCTCGGAGGGGATCACAACCTTATGGGGAACGTCGGAGCCCTTGTAGCCGGTAATGGTTACCGACACGCTGTCTACCGAGTCGAAGTAGAAGGTCTCGCCGGCATCGTTGGTAATATGGTCAATAATAACCTCCTCCTGGCGGAAATCATCCAGATCGGAATCGTCACCGCCCTCGTCGGAGCAAGCGGCCAGGGATGCGATCATCAACAGCGCCAGAAGCATTGCGAATAACTTTTTCATAATAATCCTCCAAAATCGTTTTTTTGCAGAGATATACATATACAAGAATTATACATGAAAAACGCCGAAAAGTCAATAGATTTTTTCCAACGGAATGTAAATATTTTTCTGTTTTTATAAAAATTTTTCTGTTTTGTCTGCAAAAGTAAGAAAACTGTAAAAAGCCTACGCCGTAAGATTGACTTTTTTGCCCGGATGGTGTATAATAAAACGGATAAAAGAACCTTTGCGGAATTGAAAGGAAAGGGAGGCGACGTCATGCTTTCAGCGGCATACAGTGCAGGACTTTACGGGATCGAAGGCTTTCCCGTGGTTGTGGAGTGCAATCAAAAGAATTCCCTGGAGGGATTTGAGCTGGTGGGCCTGCCCGACCTGGCGGTGCGCGAGGCCAAGGAGCGGGTGCGCACGGCCTGCTACAATAGCGGCTATCCCTTCCCCTTTTCCCGCATCACCGTCAATCTGGCCCCCGCCGATCGCAAAAAGGAGGGCTCGGCCTTTGACGCCGCCATTCTCACCGCCATCTTTCACAGCTCCGGGGTGATCCGCAGGGACGTTTCTTTGCAAGGTCGCTGTATTGTGGGAGAGCTTTCCCTCTCGGGGGATCTGCGAGGCGTGCGCGGGATTCTTTGTATGTGCGTGGCGGCCAAGGAGAACGGCTTTACCGAGTTCTACGCCCCGGTGGAGAACGCCGTGGAGGCCGCGGCCGTGGAGGGGATCCGCGTGTACGCGGTACCCAATATGCGCGCCCTGGTCATGCACCTCAACGGAGAAGCCCCCCTGGAGCCGGTCCGTAACGAAAAGACCTTTCTGGAGGGGAATAACGCCTACACCGAGGATTTTATTGACGTGCGCGGCCAGACCATGGCCAAGCGTGCCATGGAGATCGCCGCGGCGGGAGGACATAACATTCTGCTCATCGGCCCTCCTGGAACGGGAAAATCCATGCTTGCCAAGCGTCTGCCCTCCATTCTGCCGCCTCTGACCTTTTCCGAGGCCATTGAAACCACCAAGATCCATTCGGTGGCAGGGACTCTGCCTGCAGGCACCTCTCTGCTTTCGGTGCGACCCTTCCGCGCGCCCCATCACACCATGAGCCCCGTCAGCCTGGTGGGCGGAGGTGTCAATCCGTTGCCGGGCGAGGTCTCCCTGGCCGACAACGGCGTGCTCTTCCTGGACGAGCTTCCCGAGTTCCCCAAGCAGGTCACCGACGCCCTGCGTCAGCCGCTGGAGGACCGTCGGGTCACCATTACCCGCGCCAACGGACGGGTGACCTTCCCCTGCTCCTTTATGCTGGTGGGGGCTATGAATCCCTGCCGTTGCGGTTATTTTGGACATCCCACCCATCCCTGCACCTGCAAGGCCGGGGACGTGAAGCGATACATCTCCCGCATCAGCGGTCCCATGCTGGACCGTATGGACATTCAGATCGAGCTCCCCTCTTTGCGCTATGAGGAGATCTCCTCCCGGGACGAGCACGCCGAGCCCTCGGCGGTGATCCGTGAGCGCGTGACCCGTGCCAGAGAGTTTGCCCGCCGACGTATGGAGGGCAGCGGACGGGCGGTTTATTGCAACGCCCAGCTGGACGCGGCGGGGATCCACGCCTTTTGTACTCCCGATGCCGAGGCTTCGGCACTTTTGGCGGCGGCCTACGACCGCATGGGCTTGAGTGCCCGTGGCTACGACCGCATCCTGCGGGTGGCCCGTACCATTGCCGACCTGGACGGGAGCGAGCAGATCCGCGCGCCCCACGTGGCCGAGGCCATTCAGCTGCGCAGCCTGGATCGCAAGTATTGGGGTTGATCTTTGCCTTCTCGGTCAAATGAAAGGCGCGAAGAACCGTTATAAATTTTTCGGTGTCCGTCAAAAAAAGATGTATGGATCCGTATCTTCGGAAAATCATAAGAATAGAATAAACTGCAAAGCGTGGGGGCGAATGATCCTGCGCTTTCTGCAACTGTGAGAAAGGGAGAACCTATGATTCTCAAAAAATACATTGGGACGAAGGCCTTTTACAAGGGACTTCTGGCCGTCATGCTTCCCATTTTGGTGCAGAACGCCATCACCAATTTTATCAATCTGTTGGACAATATCATGGTGGGGCAGGTGGGCACTGAGCAGATGTCGGGGGTGTCCATCGTCAATCAGCTGATCTTCGTCTTTCAGCTCTGCATCTTTGGCGCGCTTTCGGGGGCCGGGATCTTCAGTGCCCAGTTCTTTGGGCGGGGCGACCATGCGGGGGTGCGGGATACCTTCCGTTTTAAGCTCTACGTCACGGCGGTGCTGTATCTGTCGGCCATGGCCATTTTTCTGCTTTGGGGAGAGGAGCTGATCTCTCTGTATTTGCACGAGGGCTCCGAGACCGGGGACCTGACCCTGACTCTGGCATACGCCAAGGAGTATCTTGCCATTTCCCTGTGGGGCTTGCTCCCGTACGCCCTGGCCCAGGCCTACGCCTCCTCCTTGCGGGAGGTCAAGCGGACTTTGCCGCCCATGGTTGCGGGAATTTGCGGCGTGGTGGTGAATCTGGTTTTGAACACTCTCCTGATCTTTGGCTTGTTGGGCTTTCCCGCGCTGGGGATCCGGGGTGCCGCCATTGCCACGGTGATCGCCCGTGTGATCGAATGTGCCATCGTGATCCTCTGGGCCCATACCCACCGGAAGGAGTGCGCCTTTTTGCGGGGCGTGTACCGTTCCTGGAGGATCCCCGCGCCGCTCATGCGCTCGATCCTGATCACGGGAATGCCTCTGCTGATCAACGAGGCGATGTGGTCGGCGGGGCAGGCCATGCTGCTGCAATGCTACTCCTTCCGGGGGCTTGCGGTGGTGTCGGCACTCAATATTTCCAACATCGTGTCCAATACCTTCTCGGTGCTTTATCTTTCCATGGGCTCCACCATTGCCATTTTGCTGGGACACCGCTTGGGCAATCGGGAGTGGGAGGAGGCCCGGGCCGACTCCAAAAAGATGATCGCCTTCTCCATTGCCCTGGGCTTTGGCGCGGCGGCACTCATTGCCTCCTGCGCCCACGTGTTTCCGGGCATCTACAACACCACGGAGGAGGTCAAAGGGTTGGCCGAGCGGTTCACCTACGTGGTGGCGCTCTCCTCGCCCCTCCACGCCATTGTCAATTCCTCTTATTTTACCCTGCGCTCGGGCGGCCGCACGGTGCTCACCATTCTCTTTGATTCGGCCTATTTGTGGGGCGTGAGCATTTTATTGGCCTTTTTGCTGTCCCGCTATACCACCCTTCCCATCGTAACCGTGTATCTGATCTGCCAGATGGTGGACGTGATCAAGTGTGCCGTGGGACTGCGGCTGGTGGGCAGCGGCATCTGGGTGCGGGACATTACCCAAAAAACGGCGTAACGCCAAGAAAAATACGGAGTTTTTATGACCGATCTGTTATGTAAGCTATTTGTGAAAAACTATAAGGAGACCGGGGATCCTCGGGTGCGCTCCTCCTATGGGACCTTGGTGAGCGTGGTGGGGATCCTGCTCAACCTGGTGCTGTTTGGTGCCAAGTTTTTGGTGGGAAGCCTCTTTGGCTCGGTGGCCGTGGTGGCCGACGCCATGAACAATCTTTCCGATGCCGGCTCCCAGATCATTTCCCTGATCTCCTTCCGCATCTCGGCCAAGCCGGCCGACCGTGAGCATCCCTTCGGGCACGCCCGCATCGAATACGTGGCCTCTATGATCGTGGCCTTTTTGGTGCTTTTGATCGGCGTGGAGCTGCTCAAGGAGTCGGTAACCAAGCTCTTTCATCCCGTATTGCCCGAGCGGAGCTGGCTCTCGGTGGCGGTGCTGGGAGGCTCGATTCTGGTCAAGCTCTGGCTCGCGTTTTTCAACCGTCGCATCGGACGCCGCATTGATTCGGCGGTGATGCGCGCCACGGCGGCGGATAGCCTGTCGGACGTGCTTTCCACCTCGGCGGTGCTCGTGGCTACCTTGGTGCTGCTTCTGTTCCCGTCCCTGACCTGGAGTCTGGACGCCCTGATGGGCGTTGCGGTTGCGATTTTGATTTTGGTGGCGGGAGGAAAGATCCTGAACGAGACCAAAAACGCCATTCTCGGTCAGGCCCCCGGGGAAGAGGTGATCGCCCGGATCCGTGCCACCGTTGCCGAGTATCCCGGAGCTCTTGGGATCCACGACCTGGTGGTACATAACTACGGTCCGGGGCATATTCTGGCCTCCCTGCACGTGGAGGTGGACGGACGGGAGGATATGTTCGTGTCCCACGATATGGTGGACACCATTGAGCAAAGCCTGCGCCGCCAGGGCATTGAGGCCACCATTCACATGGACCCCATCGTTACCGACGACGAGAGCATCAATCTCCTGCGGGCGCGGGTGCTGGCGGCGGTGCAAGAGATCGACCCCGCCTTTCAGATCCACGATTTCCGCTACGTGGAGGGCGTAACCCACACCAATCTCATCTTTGACGTGGTGGTGCCCTTTGAATCCAAGCTCTCGGAGAGCGAGATCCGTCGGCAGATCGCCGACGCCGTCAGCCGCATCGATCCCTCCTACTTTACCGTGGTCACACTGGACCGCGGGTGATGGGAGTACATTATTTCAGAAAGGAGACCCCATGGCTATTTACGAAAATTACGAAACCACCGTATATGAAAATTTAAGACAGATGTACCACGCCGGCGCAGAGCGGTACGGCGAAAAGATCCTGTTTTTGGAAAAACGCGACGATGTGTACGAGGGCGTCAGCTTTGCCGCCTACTCGGACGACGTGGATGCCCTGGGGACGGCTCTTTGCGCCCGGGGATTGCACGGAAAACGAATCCTGATCACCGGTGAGAACTGCTACGCCTGGGTGGTGTCGTACATGGCGGTGATCTGCGGTGTGGGGGTCGTGGTCCCCGTGGATAAGGAGATCCCCGCCGAGGAGATCGCCAACATCGCCCGCATCAGCGGCGCGGCGGCGGTGATCCACTCTCCCAAGTGCGCCCCCAAGCTGGAGGGCATCGACCCCGCAGTGGAGCGCATTTCCTTCGAGGCTCTGGACGGTCTGATCCGGGCGGGACGCACCCTGCTGGAGAAGGGGGACCGTCGGTATCTGGATTCGGTCATCGACGCCAACGCCATGAGCGCTCTGCTGTTTACCTCGGGCACCACCGGCGTGTCCAAGGGCGTCATGCTTTCCCACCGAAATCTTTGCTTTAATCTGTCCGAGATGTGCCAGATGATCCATATCGATCACAAGGACGTCTTTCTCTCGGTGCTTCCTCTGCACCACGCCTACGAATGCACCTGCGGCTTCTTGTGCCCGGTCTATCGGGGTAGCACGGTAGCCTTTTCCGAGGGCTTGCGCTACATTACCCGCAATATGCAGGAGGTCAAGCCCACCGTGATCCTCTGCGTGCCCCTCCTGTTGGAGACCATGTACCATAAGGTGTGGGCCAACATCCGCAAAAAGGGACTGGAGAACAAGGTGCGCAGCGTGATCCGACTGACCAACGCTCTGCCCACCGAGGGGATGCGGCTTTCGGCCAAGCGCAAGCTCTTTGCCGAGATCCATCGCACCTTTGGGGGCAAGCTCCGCATGATGATCTCGGGCGGCGCGGCGGTGGATCCTCAAATTTTGCAGGGTCTGCGGGATCTGGGCATCTATGCTTACCAGGGCTACGGACTGACCGAGTGCGCGCCCCTGGCGGCCCTCAATCGGGATCGCTTTTACAACGATGCCTCGGCAGGTCTTGCCACCCCCAACGCCCTGTTGGATATTGTGGATATGCAGGAGGACGGCACCGGCGAGGTCCGCTACAAGGGGGACAACGTGATGCTGGGCTACTTCGAGCAGCCCGAGCTGACCGCCGAGGTGCTGCGGGACGGCTGGTTCTACACCGGGGATCTGGGCTACATGGATGAGCACGGCTTTTTGTTCCTCACGGGGCGCAAAAAGAACGTGATCGTTACCGCCAAAGGCAAGAATATCTTCCCCGAGGAGCTGGAGACCTATCTGGGGAGAACCCCCTTCGTGCAGGAATCGGTGGTGGTTGGGTATCTGAATCCCAAGAAGAAGGATTACGATATTGTTGCGCTGATCTATCCCGATCGGGAGCAGCTGGAGGCCTCCTTTGGCCCCGCGGTGACCCGGCAGCAGATCGAGGACACCATGAAACGGGCGATCTGTGAGGTCAATAGCATCGTACAGTCCTACAAGCGCATCGAGACCTTTGTGCTGTGGGAGGAGGAATTTCCCAAAAACACCTCCAAAAAGATCAAGCGCGCGGGTCTTGCCGATCTTGCCTACGCCGCGTATTTGGAGCGGATGGGGGAATAAAGGAGCGCAGACGCGTCCCAAGCGTTCGCCATTCGCGGCATTCGGTTTCCAGCCGCCCCCTCTTTTGCCGGAACTTACATTTGCAATCTCCCCTGTGCGTATGGTATAATACAAGGGATGCAAGGGGCCTCGGTTCCTTTGGAATCGATCCCTTCCATCGAACACACACAGGAGGTAGCAGTACAGTGAAAAGACTTATCATATTTGTATTGAGCGCCGCCATGTTGGTTTCCATGTTGGTGATCGGCGCTTCGGCGGCAACCACGCATACGGTGGTAAAGGGCGACAGTATGTGGAAGATCGCCGTAAGATACGAGGTGGGGCTGGACGAGATCAAAAACGCCAATCCCCAGATCTCCAATCCCGCCCTCATTTATCCGGGACAGGTTCTAAATATTCCCACCACCGATGCAACGGTGCTGAACTTTGAGGCCGAGGTGGTACGCCTGGTCAACGAGATCCGCGTGCAAAACGGGCTCAAGCCCCTGACGCAGGATTGGCAGTTGAGCCGTGTGGCGCGGTATAAGTCGCAGGATATGCGGGAGCACAACTATTTCTCTCACACCAGCCCCGTGTACGGTTCTCCCTTTCAGATGATCAAGAATTTCGGCATTTCCTATCGGAGCGCGGGCGAGAACATTGCCAAGGGCTACGCAACGCCCCGGGCGGTGGTGGACGGCTGGATGAACTCCTCGGGACACCGTGCCAACATTCTCAACGCTTCCTATACCCACATCGGCGTGGGCTACGTTTCCGACGGAAGATACTGGACGCAGATGTTTATTGGAAAGTGAATTTCTACATCAAATACCAAGGTCCCAAGAGTTTGCCAACGGACGCTTAAGCTGCTTGGACATCAAATAAAACGCACGAGGCTTGTTTCACGAATTGTGAAACAAGCCTTTTTAGTTTACGAACCATAGTTTTTTTGTATTTTACATTTGGTTTTATTTGTGTTAAAATATTTAAGCAAAGCAAAAATGGAAAGGAAAACAAGTATGGGGTTTCTTGTAGATGCGTGTTCGATCTTTTTTGGCGGAATACTTGGCGGAATTTTTTCCAAAAAAATAAACATTAAGAATTATTCAGCGTTGTCGATAGCGATTATGCTGATCAGTATTGTCGGACTGCTTGAAAATATACTTAGTATATCCAATGGAAAAATAGTTGGAGAACACACGGTTATCGTGACCGTTGCTCTTGTTGCGGGATGCGCTATTGGAGACGCACTGAAGATAGAGGATAAGCTTTTCTCATTATCAAAAACGCAAAACGCAGTGAAAAACGGATTGATTGATTCTGTACTCTTTTTTGGAATTGGGGGGCTTCAAATAAGCGGGCCTGTTTTATACGCTTTGCAAGGCGATAGCTTTCAACTGATCCTAAAAGGTGTTATAGATTTTCCTTTTGCGCTTATGCTGGGGGCGGCCTACGGAAAAAAGATCTCTCTTTCCGCATTCGTGGTTGTATCAGCACAAATTCTTATCGCGGCGTTGGCTTGTTTTTTGGGGGATTTTATAAGTAATAATCTACTTTGCCAATTGTGTTCGTTGGGGTATTTGATCCTTTTCTTTTCGGGCTTTAATATGGTCTGCGCTCCAAAAAATAAAATTAAAAACATCAATATCCTTCCGGGAATATTTTTAATCATTATCTATCATGTACTTATGGAGGTATTTTTCTAATGACAATACAACAATGCATATATGTTATGGAAATACACAGCACAGGCTCCTTTAGTGAAGCGGCAAGAAAGCTTTTTGTTGCCCAGTCAAGTCTTTCAACCAGTATCAAATGTCTTGAGGATGAGCTTGGTATCAAAATATTTGAGCGCTCTAAGAATGGCACTGTTCTGACAGTGGAAGGCGCTGAATTTGTCAGATACGCCGCTGAGATCGTCTCAAAGAACGATTTTGTTATCAATCGATACAAAAGCTCAAAATTGGGTTCGCGTCTTTATGTTTCCACTCAACATTATGACTTTATTGCAGATACTTTTTGCAAGTTGATCGTAGAAAATCGGGACACGGAATATTCATTATCACTTCAAGAAAAGGAAACCTATGAGGTGATCCGTGACGTGGAGATTGCATATAGCGATATCGGAATTATTGCCATAGAAGATAAAAACATTGATATTATGAGCAGATATCTGCAAAATAAAGAAATATCATTTTCGCCCATATTCAAGGTATCACCGCACGTTTTTTTGCGTAAGGAACACCCTCTTTCAAACGAGCCTTATTTGCCCTATGAAATGCTGAACAGCTATCCCTATCTCTCATACGAGCAGGGCGCACATAAAGATTCTTGGTTTACGGAAGAAATGATTTCAGGAGATTTTGCAGAGAAACACATCGTTATAAGTGACCGAGCGACACTTATGAATATTCTGCTTAAAACAGATGCCTATACGGTAGGCACAGGAATCATGCCCTCGGCACTGAATGAGGAAAAAATCATTTCTGTGCCGCTGGAGAGCAACTCTCTTTACAGCGTAGGCTATATTACACGAAATGACAGAAAACCCACAACGATCTTGGAAAAGTTTATTTCTGCCATCCTGCAATTTGGCGATGGTATCAATTCCTAAAAATTCATGTCGCAGCAAGTGCGCGGTTACTCACCGCCAAGGGGGAGCGAAACAGAGAGCTTATACGGATTTTTCCATATGAGCTCTTTTTTGCGCTTAAAAAAGGCGCAATTTAGTCTTGGGGCAATTTTTTATTGCAATTTGTATCGGCTTGTGTTATACTGATAGCAACCAATCATCGAGGTGACGCTTATGAAACGAATCAACGGCGAGATATGGCCGGACGCCGAGGGGAACGAGATCCACGCCCACGGCGGCTGTCGTTTGGCCTTTGGAAAAGCTCTGTACTGGTATGGCGAGGATCGCCGCGGCGATGCCTACGTCAGCTGTTATCAATCCCTGGACGGCGGCAAGACCTGGCGCTTTGTCCGTCATATTCTGACCGCCGATTCTCCCGTGAAAAAGATCCATGAAGGGCGTGACCTGTCCCTTCGCAACAGCGATGGAAATCGGGTGAACATCGAGCGTCCCAAGGTGATCTACAATCGGAATACGGGAAAATTCATCCTTTGGGCGCATTATGAGGATGGCATCAATTACCACGCCGCCCGTTGCGCCGTGGCAAGCTGTGACACCCCCGACGGAGACTTTGTGTATCACGGCAGCTTCCGTCCCGTTGGGTATATGTCCCGGGATTGCACCCTCTTTGTCGATGGGGATAGGATCTACTTTCTCAGCGCGTCGGAGCACAACCGCGATCTGCACCTGTACCGCTTGACAAAGGACGGCTTGGACGTGGAGGTCTTTGTCCAAAAGCTCTTTGCGGGCCAGAGTCGGGAGGCGCCCGCGGTGATCCAAAAGGACGGGAAATACCTCCTGGTCACTTCCTTTTGCACGGGCTGGAAGCCCAATCAATGTGCCTATGCGGTGGCCGACCGCATGGAGGGGGAATGGAGTGAGAATCTTCCCCTTGGAGACGCCACCACCTATTTGAGCCAGCCCGCCTTTTTGTACGAGCGAGAGGACGGGGAGATTGTTTATTTCGGTGACCGTTGGGGTGGCAATGCCTTTGCCGAGTCTGCATTTGACCGATCTCAATTTGACTATCAAAAATCCGCCTACGTGGGCTATCGATTGGTGTTCCGGGATGGAAAAGCCGAATTGATCCATTCCCACGAAGCCTTTTTATAAGGAGAAACCGCTATGAAATGTGAAAAAATTTTTGCCGAGATTGACGCCCTGAACGATTCCTATATCAAGGTCTGGGAGGACGTTTGCAACATCGAAAGCCCCACCAAATACAAGGCGGGGGTGGACGCGGTTGGCAAGTATTTTGCCGATCTTGCAAAGGAGAGAGGCTGGGATGTGGAGATCTTTGAGCAGCCGATCTCTGGCAACGTGGTCTGCGTCACCATGAATCCCAACGCAAAAGGGTCCCCCATCTGCCTTTCGGGACACATGGACACGGTGCATCCCGTGGGGGCCTTCGGCACGCCCGCGGTGAAGATCGACGGAGAAAAGATCTACGGCCCCGGCGTGACCGACTGCAAGGGCGGCATCGTGGCGGGATTTCTGGCAATGGATGCTCTTTCTCGGTGCGGTTTTGTCTCCCGTCCCATTCGGATGCTCTTGCAGAGCGACGAGGAGGTGAGCAGTATTCCCAGCAACAAGGCCACCATTGGTTACATTTGTGAAAAAGCGAAAGATTCCATCGCCTTTCTGAATCTGGAGGGGCACACCCATGGAGAGGTTTGCGTTCAAAGAAAGGGCATTGCTACCTTCACCTTTGCCGTGAGCGGTGTGGAGGCGCATTCCTCCAACTGTGCCACGGCGGGAGCCAACGCCATTGCCGAGGCGGCGCACAAGATCCTTGAACTGGAGAAGCTCAAGGATGACGAGGGCCTGACCTGCAACTGCGGCTTGATCCAAGGCGGTACGGTTGTGAATACGGTACCCGGATATTGTGAGTTCAAGGCCAACGTCCGCTTTGCTACCCAGGAGCAGCTGGATTGGGTCAAGGCGTATATGCAACAGGTGGCGGATACCGTATATATCAAGGGATGCAGCACCAAGGTGACGGTTTCGAGCTGCCGCTTGGCCATGGAACGGGTGGAGCGGAATCTGGAGCTGGTGGAAAAAATGAACCGCGCGTTCTCTGCCAACGGTCTTTCCGCGCTGACCCCCGCCATGCGCAAGGGCGGCTCGGATGCGGCGGACGTGACGGCTTACGGCATCCCCTGCGTGGATTCCGTGGGGGCCGAGGGAGGAAAGATCCATTCTCCCGAGGAGTTTGCCTACCTTGCCTCTCTTGCGGCATCGGCCAAGCGGATCGCGGCGGTTGCCGTGGAGCTGGAGTAAGGGGGTGCCGACGGGCTCTTTGGCGAAATGGACAAAAATCGACGCCCGAAAGGGCTCCATTTCTCCCCGAAAAAAAGCCGCGTTCCTCTTGACATTTTTCGCCTTTTATGATATTATAGTAATGTTCATAGGATTTCCGCGACTGACGGATAGTTGTGGAGTACCACAGGGGAACGGAAATTCGTTATTCATGGAGAGAATCTCTCTTTGCCGACCGTCTGGGCACGCTTATTCTCGCCGGAATAAGTGCGCCCTTTTTTGCTTTTGCGGGCGCGCTTTTGGGCAAACAGAACCTAAAAAAGGAGCGAATATGACCATGAAAAAAGTGGGAATCGTAATGGGAAGTGACAGTGATCTGCCCGTAGTGGAAAAGGCCATTGCTACCCTGGAGAGCTTTGACGTGCCCTATGAGGTACACGTCTTTTCGGCGCACCGCACCCCCGTAGAGGCAAGAGACTTTGCCCTTTCGGCGCGCCAAAACGGCTTTGGTGCCATCATTGCCGCGGCAGGAATGGCCGCGCATCTGGCAGGTGCCCTGGCGGCCAACACCACCCTGCCCGTCATCGGCATCCCCGTAAAATCCAAATATCTGGACGGCATTGACGCATTGCTGTCAACGGTACAAATGCCCACGGGAATTCCTGTAGCCACGGTTGCCATTGACGGCGCCGCCAATGCCGCCTTGTTGTCGATTCAGATGCTTGCCATCGAGGACGCGTCCCTGGCCGAAAAGCTGGACAACAAGCGCCGTGCCGATGCCGCCGCCGTCCTGGAGAAGGATAAGGCTCTGGCCGCAAAGCTGGCGGGATGCTGATTTTTTCACAATACGGTAACTCTTGAAGATTCCTATGTGAAAGGCTCTCCCTTGGGGAGAGCTCCCGCGAGAGCGGGTGAGAGGGGCCCTCTCCGTCACGCTTCGCGTGCCACCTCTCCCAGAGGGAGAGGCTGAAGCAATCGAGAAATTATTTTTTTATACATATACTTTGAAGGAGAACAATAACGATGAATAAGACTCTTGTTTACACCGGAAAGACTAAGGACGTATTTGCCCTGGAGAACGGCAACTATCTGCTCAAGTTTAAGGACGATTGCACCGGCAAGGACGGTGTGTTTGATCCCGGCGAAAACGCCGTAGGACTCACCATCGACGGCGTGGGTGACGTCAACCTGCGTATGTCTATCTATTTCTTCGAAAAGGTCAACGCCGCAGGCATCAAGACCCACTACATCAGCGCAAACCTGGCTGACACCACCATGGAGGTGCTTCCCGCAAAGGCCTTTGGTAAGGGTCTGGAGGTCATCTGCCGTCACAAGGCCGTGGGTAGCTTCTACCGCCGCTATTCCGATTACATCGAGGAGGGTGCCGATCTTCCCGCATACGTGGAGACCACCTTTAAGAACGACGAAAAGGGCGATCCCCTGGTTACCAAGGACGGTCTGGTGGATCTGGGCGTGATGACTGCCGAGCAGTACGACGACATCAAGCTCATGACCCAAAAGATCACCCAGATCGTTGCCGACGATCTGAAGGAAAAGGGCCTGGTGCTCTACGACATCAAGTTTGAGTTTGGCTACGACGCCGACGGCAAGGTGATGCTCATTGACGAGATCGCCTCCGGTAATATGCGCGTTTACAAGGACGGTCAGTACATTGATCCCATGACCCTGTCCGAGCTCTTCTTTGCTTGATTTCTTGCTTTTGAATACTCTGCGCGCAAAGGAGTGATCCGAGTTTCGGATTGCCCCTTTGTGCGTGTACAATCGTTTACCTGGAGGTATTATGGGAGGCTTTTTTGGAGCTGTTTGCAAGGAGGATGCCATCTCCGACGCATTTTTTGGGACCGACTACCATTCCCACCTGGGCACCTGCCGCGGCGGAATGGCGGCCTACGATCCCACCATTGGTCTGCAACGCGAGATCCACAACATTCAGAACTCACCGTTCCGAACCAAGTTTGAACATATCTTTGACGAAATGAGGGGCACCTCTGCCATGGGATGCATCAGTGATGCCGATCCCCAGCCCCTTCTCATCCGCTCCAAGCTGGGCACCTTTGCCATCGCCATGGTGGGGGTGATCAACAACACGGCGGCGCTTATCGATCAGTATTTTACCGAGCACGGCGGCTACTATTCGGCCATGACCGGGGGCCGGGTCAACTCTTTGGAGCTTCTGGCGGCCCTGATCAGCCAAAGGGATAGCTTTGCCGAGGGCATTCGCTTTGCGCAGCAATCCATCGAGGGCTCGGCGTCGATCCTGATCCTCAAGGAGGGAGGCAACCTCATTGCCGCCCGGGATCTCTTGGGAAGAACTCCGGTGCAGATCGGAGAGCGGGACGGCGATTGGTGTGCCTCCTTCGAGTCCTTTGCCTGCCAAAAGCTGGGCTACACGGTCAAGCAGGAGCTGGGCCCCGGTGAGATCGTGGAGCTCTCCCTGGAAAAGGGCGTGGAGCAGCTGGCCGCCCCGGGAGAGAAGATGCGGATGTGCGCCTTCCTCTGGACCTACTACGGCTATCCTGCGTCCAGCTACGAGGGCATGAACGTGGAGACCATGCGCAACCGTGACGGTGCCATTATGGCGCGGCACGATGCCGCGGTGGGAAGTGCCAAGGACGTGGATTTTGTGAGTGGTCTGCCCGATTCGGGAACCCCCCACGCCATCGGCTACGCCAACCAGAGCCACATTCCCTTTGCCCGTCCTTACATCAAGTACACCCCCACCTGGGCGCGGAGCTTTACCCCCCAGCGGCAGGCCGAGCGGGAAAAGGTGGCAAAAATGAAGCAGATCCCCATCCACGATCTCATCGAGGATAAGAATCTGCTGTTTATGGACGATTCCATCGTGCGAGGGACCCAGCTGCGGGAGACCGTGGAGTTCCTCTACGAGAACGGGGCCAAGGCGGTGCATATGCGCTCCGGCTGTCCCCCCATCATGTACAGCTGTAAATACCTCAACTTTTCCCGCTCCAACAGCGAGATGGAGCTCCTGGCCCGTCGGGTGATCGTGGAACTGGAGGGGGAAGCAGGATTCGAGCACCTGGAGGAATACAGCCGCTCGGATACCGAGCGCGGAAAGAATCTGCGCCGCGCCATTTGTGAAAAGTTCCAGTTCTCCTCTCTGGAGTTCCAGTCCCTGGAAGGGGTGCTGGAGGCCATTGGAGTGGACCCGTGCAAGCTTTGCACCTATTGCTGGAACGGAAAAGAATAATTTTTGAAGGGAGTATATATCATGCACAGCAATTCGAAATCCGAAAGCTACGCCGCCGCGGGCGTTGACATTACCGCGGGCTACAAAGCGGTCGAGCTGATGAAAAAGCACATCGCCCGCACCAAGAACGAGGGCTGCCTTGACGACGTTGGAGGCTTTGGCGGTTGCTTTGGATTGCCCCTGGCGGGCATGGAGGAGCCGGTGTTGGTCTCGGGTACCGACGGTTGCGGTACCAAGGTCAAAATGGCGATCCTCATGGACAAGCACGATACCATCGGCATTGACGCCGTGGCCATGTGCGTCAACGATATCATTTGCTGCGGTGCCCGTCCTCTGTTCTTCCTGGACTACATCGCCTGCGGTAAAAATATTCCCGAAAAGATCGCTTCCATCGTCAGCGGTGTGGCCGAGGGCTGCGTGCAGTCGGGCGCCGCGCTGATTGGCGGCGAGACCGCGGAGCATCCCGGTATGATGCCCGTGGAGGACTACGATCTGGCCGGCTTTGCGGTTGGTATCGTGGATAAAAAGAAAATTCTGGACAACACCCGCATGGCCGAGGGTGACGCGGTGATCGCGCTGGCATCCAGCGGCGTTCACTCCAACGGCTTCTCCCTCTGCCGCAAGGTGTTTGACATTGACCATAATCCCGCCTCCCTGTATGAAGCGAAGGAGGAGCTGGGCGGTAAGAGCGTTGCCGAGACCCTTCTCACTCCCACCAAGATCTACGTCAAGAGCGTTCTCGCGCTCCTGGAAAAGGTAGACGTCAAGGGCATCAGCCACATCACCGGCGGCGGATTCTATGAGAACATTCCGAGATCGATCCCCAAGGGACTTTCCGCAAAGATCGAAAAGGCGGCCGTGAAGGTACTGCCCATCTTTGAGCTCATCGCCAAGACCGGAAACATCCCCGAAAGAGATATGTATAACACCTACAACATGGGCGTTGGTATGAGCATTGTGGTTCCCGCAGATCAGGTGGATACCGCACTGGAGATCCTCAAGGCCCAGGGCGAGGATGCCTACGTGATCGGCGAGATCGTGAAGGGCGACGACGGGGTGGTCTTCTGCTGATGAAAGAGAATATCACAAAGATCGCCGTGCTGGTGTCGGGAGGCGGAACCAATCTGCAAGCCCTGATCGACGCTCAGGAGCGGGGCGAGCTGGGGAACGGAAAAATTACCCTGGTGCTTGCCTCCAAGCCCGACGTGTACGCTCTGGAGCGTGCCAAGAATCACGGCATTGCCTCCAAGGTGCTGGCGCGCAAGGAATACGATAGCATTGCCGCTTATTCCAAGGCTCTGGCCGATACGCTGGAGGAAGCGGGTGCCGACCTGGTGGTGCTGGCAGGATTCCTCACCATCATCGACGAGCAGGTTTATGAAAGATTCCCCAACCGCATTCTCAACGTCCATCCCGCTCTGATCCCCTCCTTCTGCGGCAAGGGATTTTACGGACTCCACGTCCATGAGGCGGCGCTGGCAAAGGGCGTTAAGGTTTCGGGTGCCACGGTGCACATCGTCACCCCCGAGTGTGACGCCGGCCCCATCGTTCTGCAAAAGGCGGTGGAGGTCAAGCAGGACGACACCCCCGAAACGCTGCAAAAACGAATTATGGAAGAAGCCGAGTGGAAGATCCTTCCCGCGGCGGTCAAGCTGTTCTGTGACGGTCGCATCACCGTGGCGGACAACAAAGTCTACATCAAAGGAGAATAAATCATGAAGGTATCTACCATTGTAAATGAGTTGAATTCTCTTGCCTACCACGGCAGAGGTATTATCATCGGCAAAAGTGCCGACGGCAAGAAGGCGGTTACCGCATATTTCATTATGGGAAGAAGCGAAAACAGCCGCAACCGCGTGTTCGTTGCCGAGGGCGACGCCATGCGTACCAAGGCCTTTGACGAGTCCAAGATGATCGATCCGCACCTCATCATCTACTATCCCGTTCGTGTCCTTGGCAACAAGACCATTGTGACCAACGGTGACCAGACCGATACCATCTATGACCTGATGGACAAGCAGATGACCTTTGAGCAGGCTTTGCGCACCCGTGAGTTTGAGGACGATAAGCCCAACTTTACCCCCAGAATCTCGGGCATCATCCGCCGCGAGAAGGACGGCATGAACTTTGCCATGTCCATCCTCAAGAGCGCCGAGGGGGACGACAGCTCCTGCGAGCGCTTTACCTACGCATATTCCAATCCCATCGCGGGCAGAGCCAAGTTCATCCACACCTACAACGGGGACGGAAATCCCCTGCCTTCCTACGAGGGCGAGCCCAAGACCCTGGAGCTTCCCGACGTTTCCATCGACGAGCTCACCGATCTGATCTGGAAGAACCTGAACCAAGACAACAAGGTTTCTCTCTTCGTCCGCTACATCGACATCGCCAGCGGCGAGACCGAGACCAGAATCGTGAATAAGAATGCATAAGGAGTTGTAATCATGAAAGAATTTGAACTGAAATACGGCTGTAACCCCAACCAAAAGCCCGCCAAGATCTTTATGCACGACGGAAGTGAGCTTCCCATTCAGATCCTTTGCGGCAGACCCGGCTTTATCAATTTCCTGGACGCTTTCAACTCCTGGCAGCTGGTAAAAGAGCTGAAGGAGGCTCTGGGACTTCCCGCGGTAACCTCCTTTAAGCACGTCAGCCCCACCTCCGCGGCGGTTGGCATTCCTCTGTCCGACAAGCTGAAAAAGGCTTGCTTCGTGGATGACATCGAGGGCCTTGACGAGTCCCCCTTGGCCTGCGCCTACGCAAGAGCCCGCGGCACCGACCGTATGTGCTCCTTTGGCGACTGGGTGGCTCTCTCTGACGTTTGTGACGTCACCACCGCCAAGATGATCAAGCGCGAGGTTTCCGACGGTATCATCGCTCCCGGCTACGAGCCCGAGGCTCTGGAGATTCTCAAATCCAAGCGCGGCGGCAATTACAATATTGTTCAGATCGATCCCAACTATATTCCCGACGCCGTGGAGCACAAGCAGGTATACGGCATCACCTTTGAGCAGGGAAGAAACAATTTTGAGATCAACGAGGCTCTGCTCTCCAACCTGGTGACCGAGAACAAGACCCTGCCCGACAGCGCAAAGCGCGACCTGATCGTGGCCCTCATCACCCTCAAGTACACCCAGTCCAACTCGGTATGCTACGCCGTGGACGGACAGGCCATCGGTGTTGGCGCGGGTCAGCAATCCCGTATCCACTGCACCAGACTGGCCGGCACCAAGGCCGATACCTGGCAGCTCCGTCAGCACGACAAGGTGCTGAACCTGCCCTTCAAGCCCACCCTTGGCAGACCCGACAGAGACAACGTCATCGACGGTTACATCAACCAGAACGAGGAAGACGTTTGCGCCGACGGCAACTGGCAAAAGTACTTCACCGAGCAGCCCGCTCCCTTCACCAAGGAAGAGCAGGCGGCGTACCTGGCCACCATCGACGGCGTGGCTCTGGGCTCGGATGCCTTCTTCCCCTTCGATGACAATATTGAAAGAGCCAAGCGCAGCGGTGTAAAGTACATCGCGGAGCCCGGCGGCTCGATCCGTGACGACGTGGTGATCGACTGTTGCAACAAGTACGGCATGGCCATGGCCTTTACCGGTATGCGCCTGTTCCACCATTAAGAGCGGTCGCTTCGCGTTCCCCTCGCACCCCCAAAGGAGAATTCCATGAATTTTTTTGATGAACTTGCAAATTACGATAAAGAAGTTTTTGACGCCTGCTCCCTGGAGCTGGGACGTCAAAAGCACAACATTGAGCTGATCGCCTCCGAGAACATCGTGTCCAAGGCCGTTCTGCTGGCGGCGGGCACCGTGCTCACCAACAAGTATGCCGAGGGCTTCCCCGGCAAGCGTTACTACGGCGGTTGCCAGTACGTGGACATTGTGGAGAACATTGCCCGTGACCGCGCCAAGGAGCTCTTTGGTGCCGAGCACGCCAACGTGCAGCCCCATTGCGGTGCCAGCGCAAACCTGGCGGTCTTCTTCGCCCTGCTCAATCCCGGCGATACGGTCATGGGACTGAACCTGGCCCATGGCGGTCACCTTTCCCACGGCTCTCCCGTCAATATTTCGGGCAAATACTTCAACGTGGTTCCTTACAGCGTTGCCGATGACAGCGAAATGCTGGACTATGAGGAGATGCGCCGCGTGGCTCTGGAGTGCAAGCCCAAAATGATCATTGCCGGTGCCAGTGCCTACTCCCGCACCATTGATTTTGCCAAGATCCGCGAGATCGCCGACGAGGTGGGTGCCTACTACATGGTGGATATGGCCCACATCGCAGGTCTTGTGGCTGCGGGTCTGCATCCCAGCCCCGTGCCCTACGCCGACGTGGTCACCACCACCACGCACAAGACCCTGCGGGGTCCCCGCGGCGGTTTGATCCTGTGTCGCGAGGAGTTCGCCCAGCGCATCGATAAGGCGGTATTCCCCGGCACCCAGGGCGGCCCTCTCATGCACATCATTGCCGCCAAGGCCGTAGCCTTTGGCGAGGCGTTGAAGCCCGAGTTCAAGGAATATCAGGCACAGATCGTCAAGAACGCCAAGGTTCTCTGCGAGGCACTCAAGGAGGAGGGATTCCGCGTGGTTTCGGGCGATACTGACAACCACCTGATCTTGATCGACCTGCGTCCCTTCCACATCACCGGTAAGGAGATGGAGAAGCGCCTGGACGAGGTGCATATCACGGTCAACAAGAACGCCATTCCCAACGATCCCGAAAAGCCCTTCGTTACCAGCGGCATCCGCGTAGGTACCCCCGCAGTCACCTCCCGTGGCTTCAAGGAGGAGGATATGAAGAAGATCGCCAAGTGGCTCAAGGAGGTTGCCACCGACTTTGAGAACAGCCGCGAGCGCATCACCTCCGAGGTCATTGCCCTGTGCGAGGCACATCCCATTTACGATTAAAGAACCATACCCCCAATATACAAACGAGGAGTATTTGATTGATGAAGATCATGGTAGTTGGCGGTGGCGGCCGAGAGCACGCCATCATCAAAAAGCTGAAAGAAAATTCCGCGGTGGAAGAGATCTACGCTCTCCCCGGCAATGGCGGCATTGCCGCTGACGCTACCTGCGTTGCCATTGGCGCCAAGGATATCGAGGGCATTGTTGCCTTTGCGGTGGAGAAGGGAATCGACTACGCCGTGGTGGCTCCCGACGATCCGTTGGTGCTGGGTGCCGTGGATGCCCTGGAGGAAAAGGGTATTCCCTGCTTTGGTCCCCGTGCCAATGCGGCCATCATTGAGGGAAGCAAGGTCTTTTCCAAGAACCTGATGAAGAAATACAACATTCCCACGGCGGCCTACGAGGTCTTTGAGGACATGAACGCCGCCCTGACCTACCTGGAGAGTGCTCCCATTCCCACGGTCATCAAGGCCGACGGTCTGGCCCTGGGCAAGGGCGTGATCATCGCTACGACCCTTGACGAAGCCAAGGACGCGGTGCGCTCCATGATGCTGGACAAGGCCTTTGGCAAGAGCGGTGACCGGGTGGTGATCGAGGAATTCCTCACCGGCCCCGAGGTATCGGTGCTGGCCTTTACCGACGGCAAGACCGTCAAGCCCATGGTCTCCTCCATGGACCACAAGCGCGCCGGGGACGGGGATACCGGCCTGAACACCGGCGGCATGGGAACCGTGGCTCCCAACCCCTACTACACCCCCGAAATTGCCGAGGAGTGCATGAAGACCATCTTCCTGCCCACCATTAACGCGATGAACGCCGAGGGACGCACCTTCAAGGGCTGCCTTTACTTTGGCCTTATGCTCACCCCCAACGGCCCCAAGGTGATCGAATACAACTGCCGCTTCGGCGATCCCGAGACCCAGGTGGTTCTGCCCCTGCTGGAGAGCGATCTGCTCACGGTCATGCAGGCAACTACCAACGGAACTCTGGCGGAGACCGAGGTGAAGTTTGGCGACGGCAACGCCTGCTGTGTCATCATGGCGTCCCGCGGCTATCCCACGGCCTACGAAAAGGGCTTTGAAATGACCATTCCCGAGGAGATCTCCTCCCGGGTTTACGTTGCCGGTGCCGAGCGCAAGGACGGAAAGCTGCTGACAAACGGCGGCAGAGTTCTGGGAGCGACGGCGGTGGCAGATACCCTGGAAGGGGCCATCCGTGACGCCTACGCTCTTGTGGAGCAGATTCATTTTGACAATGCCTACTACCGCCGCGACATTGGCGCGCGCGCACTGTTGGCAAGAGAGGACTAAGCACATGGTATATAGAGTATTTGTTGAAAAAAAGCAGGAGCTGGCACATGAGGCCAAGGCTCTTCTTTCCGAGCTCCGCAATCTGCTGGGGATTCAGAATCTCACGGGCGTCCGTATCCTGAACCGCTACGACGTGGAGAACATTTCGGAGACCCTTTACGAGGAGGCGGTGCGCACCGTATTCTCCGAGCCCCAGCTGGATATTGTGAACGCGCATCTGGAAAACGCCAAGGACGATACGGTCTTTGCCGTGGAGTATCTTCCCGGTCAGTTTGACCAGAGAGCCGACTCCGCCGAGCAGTGCATCCAGATCATTTCCTGCGGCGAGCGTCCCACCATTCGCACCGCAAAGGTCTACGTTCTGTCGGGGCCCTTGACCGAGGCAGAGGTGGACGAGATCAAAAAGTACGTTATCAACCCCGTAGAGGCAAGACTGGCCTCTCTGGAGAAGCCCGAGACTCTGCGTGTCAAGTATGATATTCCTACCGAGGTGGCGGTTCTGGAGGGCTTCTGCCGGCTGGATGACGCCGGACTTGCCGACTTTATCAAGCAGTACGGCCTGGCCATGGACCTGGACGACATTCGCTTCACCCGTCAGTATTTCCGGGAGGAGGGAAGGGATCCCACCATTACCGAGATCCGCATGATCGACACCTACTGGTCGGATCACTGCCGTCATACCACCTTCCTGACCACCATCGACAGCGTCCGCTTTGAGGACGATCTGTTGCAAAAGGCCTACGATACCTATCTGGCAACCCGTCTGTCCCTCAATCGCAACAAGCCCCAAAACCTGATGGACATCGCCACCCTGGCAGGCAAGTACCTCAAGGCCCACGGACAGCTGGATAAGCTGGACGAGTCCGAGGAGATCAACGCCTGCACCGTGAAGATGGAGATCGAGGTGGACGGCGTCAAGGAGCCCTGGTTGCTCCTCTTTAAGAACGAGACCCACAACCATCCCACCGAGATCGAGCCCTTCGGCGGCGCGGCTACCTGCATTGGCGGTGCCATCCGCGATCCTCTCTCGGGTCGCTCCTACGTGTATGCGGCCATGCGTGTGACCGGCGCGGCGGATCCTACGGTTCCCGTGTCCGAGACCATTCAGGGCAAGCTGCCCCAGCGTAAGATCGTGCAAACGGCCGCCGCGGGATATTCCTCCTACGGTAACCAGATCGGTCTTGCCACGGGCATTGTAGATGAAATTTATCATAAGGGCTACGCGGCCAAGCGTATGGAGATCGGCGCGGTCATCGCGGCGGCTCCCGAGGCAAACGTGCGCCGTGAGAGACCCGAGGACGGAGATATCGTCATTCTTCTGGGCGGCCGAACCGGACGCGACGGCTGTGGCGGTGCTACGGGCTCCTCCAAAAAGCACACCCTGCAGTCCCTGGAGACCTGCGGTGCCGAGGTGCAAAAGGGCAACGCCCCCGAGGAAAGAAAGCTGCAGCGTCTCTTCCGCAACGCCGAGGCCTGCCGCATGATCAAGCGTTGTAACGACTTTGGCGCGGGCGGTGTTTCGGTTGCCGTGGGCGAGCTGGCCGACGGTCTGGACATCAACCTCAACGCCGTTCCCAAGAAGTACGAGGGTCTGGACGGCACCGAGCTTGCCATCAGTGAGTCTCAGGAGAGAATGGCTGTGGTGGTAGAGGCCAAGGACGTGGATCGTTTTATGGCTCTGGCCGCCTCCGAGAACCTGGAGGCTACCGTGGTTGCTCACGTGACCGAGGAGCCCAGACTGCGTATGCACTGGAACGGAAAGACCATTGTGGATCTTTCCCGTGAGTTCCTGAACTCCAACGGTGCCGAGAAGCATATTTCCATTGATCTTCCCAAGATCCAGGATTACAATAAGACTCCCGTGACCGATTTTCAGGGTGCCTACGAGGCTCTGGCGCAGGACCTCAACGTCTGCTCCAAACGCGGCCTCTCCGAGCGCTTTGACTCCACCATCGGTGCCGGAACCGTGCTCATGCCCTTTGGCGGCAAGCATCAGCGCACCCCCATTCAGGCCATGGTGCACAAGATCTCGGTGGAGCAGCAGCACACCGATCATTGCTCCTATATGTCCTGGGGCTACAACCCCTTCATTTCGGAAAAGAGCCCCTATCACGGTGCTTACCTCGCCGTGGTGGAGAGCGTTTCCAAGCTGATTGCCGCAGGTGCCTCCTTTGAGGACGTGTACCTGACCTTCCAGGAGTATTTTGAAAAGCCCAACCGGGATCCCGCACGCTGGGGCAAGCCTCTGGCGGCACTGCTTGGCGGCTTCCGCGCACAGATGGATCTGGGCATTGCCGCCATTGGCGGTAAGGACTCCATGAGCGGCTCCTTCGAGGATCTGGACGTTCCTCCCACCCTGGTTTCCTTTGCCGTGACCACCGGCAAGACCGACGAGGTCATCACCGGCGAGTTCAAGAAGGCGGGAAGCAAGGTGGTTCTCATCGCTCCCGAATACGACGAGCACGGCCTGCCCAAGACCGATTCCCTGAAGGCTACCTACGCCAAGGTGACCGAGCTGATGAGAAGCGGAAAGGTTCTTTCTGCATGGACGCCCACCTACGGCGGCATTGCCGAGGGTATTCTCAAGATGTGCATGGGCAACGGCCTGGGCTTTGCCTACGACGCGTCGGTGACCCCCGCTACCATCTTTGGCTACTGCTACGGCGGCTTCCTGCTGGAAACCGACGATGCCTCCATTGGTACCCTCATTGGTACCGTGACTGCCGACCGGACGCTGACTCACGGCAGCACCGTTCTTTCCTTGAAGGATCTGTGCGAGAGCTATGAGAAGAAGCTGGAGGGCGTGTTCCCCTGCAAGGAGAAGGCCGACGTCAAGACCCTGGAGAACTTCTCCTTTGCGGCCGAAAAGCGTTCCGCGCCTGCCATCAAGGTGGCCCGTCCCAAGGTTCTCATCCCCGTATTCCCCGGCACCAACTGCGAGTTTGATACCGCAAAGGTGATGCGTGACGCGGGAGCGGAGGCCAAGATCTTCGTCATTAACAACCTGACCTCCGAGGGCATTGCCCGCAGTGTAGAGACCTTTGCTGCCGAGCTGAAGGATTCCCAAATGGTCTTTGTTCCCGGCGGATTCTCCGGCGGTGACGAGCCTGATGGCTCCGGTAAGTTCATCATGGCCTTCTTCCGCAACGCCCAGATCAAGGAGGAGGTTCACAACCTTCTGAACAACCGCGACGGTCTGATGTGCGGTATCTGTAACGGCTTCCAGGCACTGATCAAGCTGGGTCTGGTGCCCTACGGTAAGATCATTGATACCGACGAGAACTGTCCCACCCTGACCTTTAACACCATTTCCCGTCACCAGTCCAAGCTGGTACGCATTCGCATCGCCTCCAACAAGTCGCCCTGGCTGGCGGCCACCAACGTAGGCGACGTTTACACGGTACCGATCTCCCACGGCGAGGGCCGCTTCCTGGCCTCCGAGGAGATGATCCGTCAGCTGGCCGCAAACGGTCAGATCGCTACCCAGTACGTGGATATGGACGGCAACGCCACCGACGATATTCGCTACAATCCCAACAACTCGGCCTTTGCCATTGAGGGTATTACCTCTCCCGACGGCAGAGTCTTTGGTAAGATGGGACACAGCGAGCGTATTGGCGCAGGCCTCTACCGCAACGTCCAGGGCAACTACGATATGAAGATGTTCGAATCCGCAGTCAAATATTTCAAGGAGGGCTAAGCAATGGCTTACTTGACCGATATTGAAATTGCGCAAAGCGCAAAAATGCAACCCATCACCGAGATTGCAAAGGTGGCGGGCGTAGATGAGAAATATCTGGAGCAATACGGAAAATACAAGGCAAAGGTGGATTACTCGCTTTTGAAGGAATCCAAGCGGGGCGACGGCAAGCTGGTGCTGGTCACCGCCATCACCCCCACCCCCGCGGGGGAGGGAAAAACCACCACCACCATTGGTCTTGCCGACGGCCTGAAGCGCATTGGCAAGAATGTGGTCGTGGCTCTGCGCGAGCCTTCCCTAGGGCCTGTGTTTGGCATCAAGGGCGGTGCCGCCGGCGGCGGATACGCCCAGGTGGTTCCCATGGAGGATATCAACCTCCACTTCACCGGTGACTTCCACGCCATTGGCGCGGCAAACAATCTTCTTGCCGCCATGCTGGATAACCACATTCATCAGGGCAACGCCCTGAACATTGATCCCCGCCGCATCACCTGGAAGCGTTGCGTGGATATGAACGACCGTCAGCTCCGCTTCGTGACCGACGGTCTGGGCGGACGCGTCAACGGCGTTCCCCGGGAGGACGGCTTCGACATCACCGTAGCCTCCGAGATCATGGCAGTCTTCTGTCTGGCCAGCTCGATCACCGATCTCAAGGAGCGTCTTGGACGCATCGTGGTAGCCTACACCTACAACGACGAGCCCGTGACCGCGGGTCAGATCGGAGCGGTGGGCGCGATGGCGGCGCTCCTCAAGGACGCCCTCAAGCCCAACCTGGTGCAGACCCTGGAGGGAACTCCCGCCTTCGTGCACGGCGGCCCCTTTGCAAATATCGCCCACGGCTGTAACTCGGTCATCGCCACCAAGATGGCAATGAAGCTGGGGGATTACGCCATTACCGAGGCCGGCTTTGGTGCCGATCTTGGTGCCGAGAAGTTCCTGGACATCAAGTGCCGCTATGCGGGTCTGACCCCCTCTGCCGTGGTGGTGGTTGCTACCATCCGTGCCCTCAAGATGCACGGCGGTGTGGCCAAGACCGACCTGGGAAGCGAGAACCTGGAAGCTCTGGAGATTGGAATTCCCAACCTGCTCCGTCACGTGTCCAACATCAAGGACGTTTACAAGCTGCCCTGCGTGGTGGCTGTCAACCGTTTCCCCACCGATACCGATGCCGAGGTGGAGGCCATCATTGAAAAATGCAAGGCTTTGGGCGTCAACGTGGTGCTTTCCAACGTCTGGGCAGAAGGTGGCAAGGGCGGCGAGGAGCTGGCCCGCGAGGTGGTTCGTCTTTGCGAGGAGCCCAATGATTTCTCCTTTAGCTACAAGCTGGAGGGATCCATTGAGGATAAGATTGAGGCCATCGTAAAGAACGTTTATCGCGGAAGCGGCGTGACCTTTGCTCCCGCAGCCAAGAAGGAGATCGCAAAGCTGGCGTCTCTTGGATTTGACAAACTGCCCGTATGTATGGCAAAGACCCAGTACAGCTTTTCGGACGATGCCGCCAAGCTTGGCGCGCCCGAGAACTTCACCGTAACGGTTCGCAACGTCAAGGTCAGCGCGGGTGCCGGCTTTATCGTGGCTCTCACCGGTGATATCATGACCATGCCCGGACTTCCCAAATCTCCCGCCGCGCTCCGCATCGACGTGGACGAGGACGGCAAGATCTCCGGATTGTTCTGATAGGTTAAGACCGCGGGGGAAGGAGAAAACTTCTTGCAAGAAGCTTTTCTCCTTCCCCCGCACCCCCATCCTCTTTCAAGAACTTGCCTGAAAAAGGGGATGGCAATATAGAAATGTTGGTGTTCTCGGCGTAGTTTTGCGTCTTGTCCCAACAAAGAAAAAAGCGTTCTGTCCGCGGGACAGAACGCTTTTTTAGAAGATTATTGGGGATCTCTACGGTTCATTTCCGCCACAAAGGCGGTGGATTTCAGGCCGACCTCGACCCACGCGGGACGAAATCCGCTCTTGATGGCGTTGCGAACCGACTTGACGTTCGACCAGGCCGCGCAGTAAAAGGGGATCTTTCCTGCCTCCAGGATCTCCAACGCCAGGCGGGAGGTCAGGCAGGAGGCCACCCCCTGCCGTCGGTACTCGGGCAGAACGTCCACGCCGATCTGCCACATGGTATCGCAATCGGCCGAGCAGGCGGCAAGACCGATCAGCTCACCGTTCCGATAAGCGCCAATCCCCAAAACGTCCAGCTCCTTACGCTTCTCGCACAGGGCGTTGCTCCAGGCGGGGAGGTAGAGGTTGGCAAAGTTCGGGGCATGGAGGACGCGCAGGTCAAAAGGGCAATCCAGGGGGCGCAGAGCGGCGGGATCGGGTAAAAAATACTCGGCCATAAAGCAGACTCGCAGGTCGTGCTCCGCCGCGGCATCGTTCAGGACCTGCAGGTGAGGCGTTTCAAAGCAATGCTCCGGGGGATAGGCCTCCAGGTAGCTTGTTACCGCCTCCCGCATGGGCTCCGACACCGAGGCCACCACGTTGGAGCCGTAGGAGGTCAGATTGCAGTCAAAGGGAAGGGAAAGGTATTTTCGCGCCTTAGGATGGGGACGGGAAAGGGTGACCACCGGGGTGGATTTTAAAAAGTCCTCGGGGGAGCAGGACGAGTCGATGGCCGATTGCTCCAGGGCCACCTGCAGGATGGTATCTTTACGGATCTCCATAAACGCCTCCGTGTGTGATGATTGCCCTCATTATAGCACGAAATGGGGAGGAAGTCAAGGAAGGGAAGGCGGAGATTTTGCGGAATGAACAAAACCCTGCTCTGCGGTAGAGGGCTTTTTCACGGAAGTGAAAAAAAGCATGGGATTTTGCTTTTGCTCTTGACAAAATGGCCTTGGTATGATATAATGTATAAAATAAAATTCAAGGAGCCGTTATGACAAACGTATTGGAAATGCGAAAGGCAAATACTACCGTTGTGCGCAATGGTGAATTGTCCCTTTTTGCTCCCTTCTTTTCTTGCCGTGATCTTGGTTCTGTTGATATGGAGCGTTGTGTCGTTCTTCCCGGTTTTTGCGATGTGCATGTGCATTTTCGTGAGCCGGGTTTTTCTTATAAAGAAACCATGGAGAGCGGCAGCCTTGCGGCGGCCCACGGAGGCTACACCCACGTCTGCACCATGCCCAACCTCAACCCGGTGCCCGATTCGGCGGCCCATTTGCGGGAGCAGCTGGATCGCATTGCCGCGGGAGCCTGCATTGCCGTTTACCCTTACGGTGCCATCACCGTGGGGCAAAAGGGCGAGGAGCTCTCGGCCATGGCAGACATGGCACCGGACGTCATCGCCTTTTCGGATGACGGTCGGGGCGTGCAGAGCGAGGAAATGATGCGGGAGGCCATGCTTCTTGCCAAGTCCCTTGGGAAGATGATCGTGGCCCATTGCGAGGTCAACGACCTGCTTCACGGCGGCTATATTCACGACGGCGTTTACGCCAAGACCCACGGCCACAAGGGCATTTGCTCCGAGAGCGAATACGCCCAGATCGCCCGCGACCTGCGGTTGGCTGAGGAGATCGGATGCGCCTATCACGTTTGTCACATCTCTGCCAAGGAGAGCGTGGCACTGATCCGCGAGGCCAAGGCCCGCGGCGTGGACGTGACCTGCGAGACCGCGCCCCACTACCTGGTGATGGACGAGAACGACCTGCAGGAGGATGGACGCTTTAAGATGAATCCCCCGCTGCGATCGAAGGAGGATCGGGAGGCCCTGATCGAGGGAATCCTGGACGGCACCATCGATATGATCGCCACCGACCACGCGCCCCACTCGGCAGAGGAAAAATCCCGGGGACTGGCGGGCAGTGCCTTTGGTATCGTGGGTCTGGAGACCGCGTTCCCTCTGCTCTACACCAAGCTGGTAAAGACCGGTGTGATCACCCTGGAAAAGCTGACCGAGCTGATGGCCCTCAATCCCCGCCGTCGCTTTGGAATTCCCCTGGAGAACGATTTCTCGGTTTGGGATCTGGAGGCCTCTGCCAAGGTGGATCCCGAAACTTTCCTCTCTCTGGGGCGTGCCACGCCGCTGACGGGCATGGAGCTTTTTGGTGAAAATCTTCTCACGGTGTATCACGGTGAGATTGTCTACAAAAAATAAATCTTGATTTGAATTTGTGTAAAATATACGGGAGGCAAAAACTATGGCAAAGAGAACAGACTTAAAGAAGATCCTGATCATCGGCTCGGGCCCGATCGTTATCGGCCAGGCCGCTGAATTCGACTATGCCGGCACCCAGGCGTGCCTGGCACTCAAGGAGGAGGGCTACGAGGTCATCCTCGTCAACTCCAACCCCGCAACCATCATGACCGACACCACCATTGCCGACAAGGTGTACATGGAGCCCCTGACGCTGGAATACATTGCAAAGATCCTGCGTTACGAGCGTCCCGACGCCATCGTTCCCGGCATTGGCGGACAGACGGGTCTGAACCTTGCCATGCAGCTGGAAAAGAAGGGCGTGCTGAAGGAATGCGGCGTGGAGCTGCTGGGCACCAGCTCGGAATCCATCGAGCGTGCCGAGGACAGAGAGCTGTTCAAGGAGCTTTGCCTGTCCATTGGTGAGCCCGTCATTCCCTCCGAGATCACCTACGATCTGGAAGAGGCAAAGGAGGCGGCCAAGCGCATCGGCTATCCCGTAGTGCTTCGTCCCGCGTTTACCCTTGGCGGTACGGGCGGCGGCTTTGCCTACAACGAGGAGGAGCTGATCGAGGTTGGTACCAACGCCTTCAAGCTCTCCCCTGTGCATCAGGTTCTGATCGAGAAATCGGTCAAGGGCTATAAGGAGATCGAGTTTGAGGTTATGCGTGACTCCAACGATCACGCCATTACCATCTGCGGCATGGAAAACATTGATCCCGTTGGCGTTCATACGGGTGACTCCATCGTTGTGGCTCCCATTCTCACCCTTTCGGACAAAGAGAAGAAGATGCTCAACGATTCCGCCATTAAGATCATTCGCGAGCTGAAGATCTCCGGTGGCTGTAACGTACAGTTCGCACTGCATCCCACCTCCGGTGAGTATTATCTCATCGAGGTCAATCCCCGCGTATCCCGCTCCTCCGCCTTGGCCTCCAAGGCATCGGGTTACCCCATCGCCCGCGTGACCGCCAAGATCGCCGTGGGTATGGCTCTGGAGGAGATTCAGATCGCCAACACCAACGCCGCCTTCGAGCCCCAGTTGGATTACGTGATCTCCAAGTTCCCCCGTTTCCCCTTTGATAAGTTCACCTCTGCCTCCAACCTGTTGGGCACCCAGATGAAGGCGACGGGCGAGATCATGGGCATTGGCTCCACTCTGGAGGAGGCACTGCTCAAGGGTGTTCGCTCCTTGGAGATCGGTGTGGATCACATCTATCACGCCAAGTTCGATCACATGACCCGGGAGGAGCTGCTCTCTTACGTGCGGGAGTTCCATTCCGACAATATCTTTGCCATTGCCGAGCTGATTTACCACGGCGCCTCCATTCAGGAGATCCACGAGGCAACGCAGATCACCGCCTACTTCCTGGAGGCCATCAAGAACATCGTGGATATGGAAGAGCTGCTGCGCAAGAACCTCTTTGATCTTGACACCCTTGCCGCCGCAAAGAAGATGGGCTTTTCCGACAAGTACGTGGCAAGAATGTGGAAGTGCACCGAGATCGAGGTGTATAACTTCCGCTTGGAAAAGAAGCTGGCTCCCGTATTCCGCATGGTGGATACCTGCCATACCAACGCGTATATTCCCTATTTCTACTCCTCTTACACGGGGGAGAACACCTCGATCCTGACGAACAAGAAAAAGATCGTGGTGCTGGGCGCAGGTCCCATCCGTATCGGCCAGGGCGTGGAGTTCGACTACTCCACCGTACACGCCGTACAAACCATCAAGCGCGCCGGCTACGAGGCCATTATCATTAACAACAACCCCGAAACGGTTTCTACCGACTACACCACCGCGGATAAGCTTTACTTTGAGCCCCTCACTCCCGAGGACGTGATGAACATCATCAATTTTGAAAAGCCCGAGGGTGTGATTGCATCTCTTGGCGGTCAGACCGCCATCAACCTGGCACAGCCCCTGATGGACCGTGGCGTAAAGATCATTGGTACCGACTGTGCCGCCATCGACAAGGCAGAGAACCGGGACGCCTTTGAAAAGCTGCTCACCGACCTGCAGATTCCTCAGCCCAAGGGCCGCGCCGTAACCAAGATTGAGGACGGCATCCAGGCCGCCTCCGAGATCGGCTACCCCGTACTGGTGCGTCCCAGCTTCGTGCTTGGCGGCCGCGCCATGCAGATCGTTGCAAACGAGGAGCAGCTGCGCCACTATCTGCGCACCGCCGTTGAGATCGACGAGGACAAGCCCGTGCTGGTAGATAAGTACGTGCAGGGCAAGGAGGTGGAGATCGACGCCATCTGCGACGGCCGCGACGTCTTCGTTCCCGGCATCATGGAGCTGGTAGAGCGTACCGGTGTCCATTCCGGCGACTCGATCTCGGTATATCCCACCTTCTCCATTTCCAACAAGGTTAAGGGCACCATTCTCCAGTACGCCAAAAAGCTGGGCATTGGCATTGGCATCGTAGGTCTGTTCAACATCCAGTTCATCGTGGATGAAAAGGATGACGTTTACGTCATTGAGGTCAACCCCCGTTCCTCCCGTACCGTACCCTTCCTTTCCAAGGCAACGGGCTACAGCCTTGCGGATATTGCCACCGAGGTAATTCTCGGCAAGTCTCTCAAGGAGCAGGGCATCTTTGACATTTATCCCGACGAAAAGAAGAGATGGTACGTCAAGGTCCCCGTATTCTCCTTCAATAAGCTCCGCGGTCTGGACGCTTACCTCTCCCCCGAGATGAAGTCCACGGGTGAGGCCATTGGCTACGACGATAAGCTCAACCGCGCCCTCTACAAGGCGCTTCAGGCATCGGGTATGCACCTGCAGAACTACGGCACGGTGTTCGCTACCATTGCCGATAAGGATAAGGCAGAGGCACTGCCCCTGATCCGCCGCTTCTACGATCTGGGCTTTAACATTGAGGCCACCTCGGGAACCGCCAAGTTCCTCAAGGAGAACGGCATTCGCACCCACGTGCTCAAGAAGATCGAGGAGGACAACGACGAGATCCAGGATTCCATCCGTCAGGGCCACATCGCCTACGTGATCAACACCTCGGATCCCGGGGACATTGGAACCACCAACGACGGCTTTAAGATCCGTAAGTACGCCATCGAGAGCAACGTGACCATGTTCACCTCGCTGGATACCGTAAAGGTACTGCTGGACGTTCTGGACGAGACCACCCTGCGAATTTCCACCATCGACGCGTAAGAGGTTGCTATGAAACAAGGATTGTTTGAAATCATTGAAAATACACAACTGACGGCTACCGTCTATCGGATGCGGCTTGTGGGAGATACCTCCCACATCACCCGCCCGGGGCAGTTCGTCAATATCAAGCTGGACGGCTTCTATCTCCGTCGCCCCATTTCGGTCTGTGACTGTCAGGGCGATACCCTCACCCTGGTTTACAAGGTGGTGGGCAAGGGCACCGAGGCCATGAGCCGCATGACCGAGGGCAAGCTGGATATCCTCACGGGGCTGGGCAACGGCTACGACCTGAGCCTCTCCGGGGATAAGCCTCTGCTCCTGGGCGGCGGCGTTGGCGTCCCCCCCCTCTATCTTCTCGCAAAAGAGCTGATCAAGGAGGGCAAGGAGGTCAGCGTCATTCTCGGCTTTAACACCAAGGACGAGATCTTCTACGAGGAAGAATTCAAGGCCATTGGCGCCAAGGTAACGGTTGCCACGGCCGACGGTTCCTACGGCGTCAAGGGCTTTGTAACCAACGCCATGGAGAATCTGGAATACACGCATTTTTACACCTGTGGCCCCGAGCCCATGCTCAAGGCGGTGTGCAAGACCTCGGTTACCGGCGGTCAGCTCAGCTTTGAGGAGCGCATGGGATGCGGCTTTGGTGCCTGCATGGGATGCTCCTGCAAGACCCTGACGGGCAACAAGCGCATCTGCAAGGAAGGCCCCGTGATGAAGAAGGAGGAGATCTTATGGGAAGCATGAAGGTAACCCTTTGCGGCATCGAGATGGAGAATCCCATCATTCCCGCCTCCGGAACCTTTGGCTACGGCTACGAGTTTGCCGAGCTGTACGACATCAACTGCCTGGGCTCCTTCTCCTTTAAGGGAACCACCAAGGATCCCCGATTCGGAAACCCCACCCCTCGCATTGCCGAGTGCCCCGCGGGCATGATCAACGCCGTAGGTCTTCAGAACCCCGGTGTGGACAAGGTGATCTCCGAGGAATTGCCCAAGCTCAAAAAATGCTTCCACAAGCCGGTCATGGCAAACGTCAGCGGCTTTTCGGTGGAGGATTACGCTTACACCTGTGAGAGACTTGACAAGGAAGAGCAGGTAGGCTGGCTGGAGGTCAACGTCAGCTGCCCCAACGTTCACGGCGGCGGCATGAGCTTTGGAACCTCTCCCGAGGCGGCGGCAACCGTAACAAAGGCGGTCAAGGCCGTAACCAAAAAGCCCGTCATCATCAAACTGTCTCCCAACGTTACCGACATCGTCAGCATCGCCAAGGCCTGCGAGGAGGCGGGTGCCGACGGCATCAGCCTGATCAACACTCTGCTGGGCATGAGAATTGACCTGCGCACCAAGAAGCCTGTCATCGCCAATAAGATGGGTGGCTTTTCGGGCAGTGCCATTTTCCCCGTAGCGGTTCGCATGGTCTATCAGGTAGCCCACGCCGTAAACATTCCCGTGGTGGGAATGGGTGGTGTGACGACTGCCGAGGACGTGATCGAAATGATGCTGGCAGGAGCGACCGCCGTTGAGGTGGGAGCCGCCAATCTGGTGGATCCCTACGCCTGCTACAACATGGTAAACGAGCTCCCTGCCGTTATGGAAAAATACGGCATCCAGTCTCTTTCCGAGATCATCGGAATGGCGTAAGAAACAGAGCTATGAAATTTGAAAAGATCCTTCTGACCGAGGAGGCGCACGGCCCTTGCCTGGACGCGTATATTGCCGACCCCATGAAAGGGTTTACCCGCAAGGCCATGCTGGTCCTCCCCGGCGGCGGATACGGCAAGATCACCGAGCTGGAGTGCGAGCCCATCGCCCACGCCTTTTTGCCCTACGGCTACCAGTCCTTTGTCCTGCGCTACACGGTGGGACGGGAGAGCGGCAAGACCTTCCCCACACAGCTCATTGAGGTGGCAAGAGCCATCAAGCACATCAAGGATCACGCAACCGAGTACGGCATTGATCCCGAGGAGCTTTTTGTGGTGGGATTTTCCGCAGGAGGGCATTTGTGTGCCTCGGCGGGGATCCTTTGGAAGCTGCCCGAGATCTACGAGGCTGTGGATATGCCCTGGGGCTACAACAAGCCCCGGGGGATCATTCCCATCTATCCCGTGATCTCCGCGGAGGGAGGACATTTCGGCTCCTTCCAAAACCTGTGGTGCTCCGATGCGCCCACCAAGGAGCAGCTGGAGCGGGTCAGTCTGGAGAAGCACGTGGATCGGGACAGCGCGCCCGCGTTTATCGTACATTCGCCCCACGACAAGACGGTGCCGGTGCAAAATTCTCTGCTGCTGGCCGCGGCGTATTCGAGGGTCGGCGTGTCTTACGAGATGCACATTTTTCCCAACGTCCCCCATGCGTCGGGGCTTGGGAACGAAATTACCGCTCACGGTCACCCCGAGCGGATCCTGCCGGCCTACGCCGAGTGGGTACGCATGGCGGCCGCCTGGGCCAACACGTTGTAATCAATAAAAATAATATAAATCAAAAAGTGAAGGAGAATATCATGGGAAAAGACGTCATCATTGCCTGCGATTTTGACAGCGCAGAAAAAACATTTGCCTTTCTGGATCAGTTTACCGGAAAGAAGCCCTTTGTAAAGATCGGCATGGAGCTTTTCTACGCCGAGGGTCCCTCCATTGTAAGAGAGATCAAAAAGCGCGGACATAAGATCTTCCTGGATCTGAAGCTCCACGACATTCCCAACACCGTAAAGAAGTCCATGGCGGTTCTTTCCCGTCTGGACGTGGATATGACCAACCTGCACGCCGCAGGCACCCGTGCCATGATGGAGGCCGCCATTGAAGGACTTACCCGTCCCGACGGCACCAGACCCCTCCTCATCGCGGTGACCCAGCTGACCTCCACCGACCAGGAGAGCATGGAGAGAGATCTGTGGATCAAGGAGCCCATTGCCGAGGTGGTGATGCACTACGCCAACAACGCCAAGCTGGCAGGACTGGACGGCGTGGTCTGCTCTCCCCTGGAGGCAGGCAAGGTTCACGAAAGATGCGGCGAGGGCTTCCTCACCGTAACCCCCGGCGTTCGCTTTGCCGACGGTGATATTGGCGACCAGAAGCGCGTGATGACCCCCGCCGAGGCAAAGAAGATCGGTTCGGACTACATCGTCGTGGGCCGTCCCATTACCGCTGCCGCCGATCCCGTGGCCGCATACGAGAGATGCGTTGCCGAGTTCGTTGACTGAGAAGAAAGAAGGAGAAAAGAATCATGGAAGCTTACAAAAGAGAATTTATACAGTTTTTAGAGGGTGCCGGCGTGCTGAAGTTCGGTGATTTTACCGCAAAGAGCGGACGCAAGATCCCTTACTTTATCAACGCGGGCATGATCAAGACCGGCAACGACATTGCCAAGCTCGGTGAGTTCTACGCAAGAGCTTATTTTGAAAAGCTGGGTGCAAAGAAGGCCGTTCTTTACGGTCCCGCCTACAAGGGAATCTCCCTTGCCGTTTCCGCGGCGGTGGCTCTTTCCAAGCAGGATCTCAACGTGCCCTTCTTCTTCAACCGTAAGGAAGTAAAGGATCACGGCGAGGGCGGCGTATTCGTTGGATACGTTCCCCAGGCGGGCGAGGAGATCGTCATCATCGAGGACGTCATCACCGCCGGTACCGCTATCCGCGAGAGCATGGAGATCCTCTCCCACCTGGAGGGTACCCGCGTAGCCGCTACCTTTATCATGGTAGACCGCAAGGAAAAGGGCCAGACCGAGAAGGGCGCAATGCAGGAGATTGAGGAGCAGTTCGGCTTCCCCGTATACTCCGTTGTCGACGTTTACGATATCATCGAGTACCTGGAAGAGGATGAGAAGAACGCCGAGAACGTGACCCGCATTAAGAACTACCTGGCAATCAACGGCGCCAAGGCGGAATGAGCCCCAACCCATTGAGTTTGCCAAAGGGAGGTATCAATGAGAAGTTTAATTGATATTTTTGATCTGTCCATTGAGGAATTGGACGAGTTGATTGCTACGGCCAACGATATTATCGAGCATCCCGCAGCCTACGCCGAGAAATGCAAGGGCAAAAAGCTGGCCACCCTGTTTTTTGAGCCCTCCACCCGCACCCGCCTGAGCTTTGAGGCGGCGATGATGGAGCTGGGAGGAAACGTCATCGGCTTCTCCGAGGCCAGCTCCTCCTCGGCCAGCAAGGGCGAGAGCGTTGCCGATACGGCAAAGGTCATCAGCTGCTACGCGGATATCATTGCCATGCGCCATCCCAAGGAGGGAGCCCCCTACGTGGCGTCCAAGAACGCTACCATTCCCGTGATCAACGCGGGAGACGGGGGACACAATCACCCCACCCAGACCCTGACCGACCTCTTGACCATTTATCGGGAAAAGGGCCGACTCCACGATCTGACCGTGGGCTTTTGCGGGGACCTGAAGTACGGACGCACCGTGCACTCCCTGATCTCGGCCCTCACCCGCTACACGGGAATCAAGATCGTGCTGATCTCTCCCGAGGAGCTCAAGATCCCGGGCTACGTCCGGTTCGACGATCTGGAAAAGAATCACATGGAGTACCTGGAAACCACCAATCTGGAGGAGGCACTCCCCACCCTGGACATCCTCTATATGACCCGTATTCAGCGGGAACGCTTTGCCGATCCCTTCGTTTACGAGCGGCTCAAGGACAGCTACATTCTCACCCCCGAGAAGATGGCCCTTGCCAAGTCCGATATGGCCGTGCTCCATCCGCTGCCTCGCGTCAACGAGATCAGCGTGCAGGTGGATAAGGATCCCAGAGCCTGCTACTTCAAGCAGGTGCTCAACGGCAAGTATATTCGCATGGCGCTGATCCTGCGCCTGCTGGAGAGCGTAGACCAACCCTCTCCCGCCGAGAACGAGAACGCGGAGCTGTTGATCAACACCATCCGCTGTCAAAATCCCAACTGCATCACGTCGGTGGAGCAGGAGCTGGATCAAATCTTTAAAGTCACCGATAAAGAATACCATATTTGCAGATGCATTTACTGCGAGAGCAAACAACAAACAAAGGAGATTTAAATAGAGATGGCCACTTTTATTAACGAACCTTCCCATACTTTTAACGAATATCTGCTGATCCCCGGCTATTCCTCTGCCGAGTGCATCCCGGCAAACGTCAGCCTCAAGACCCCTCTGGTCAAGTTCAAGAAGGGGGAGACCTCTGCCATTACCATGAACATTCCCATGGTGTCGGCAATCATGCAGTCGGTGTCGGGTGACCGCCTGGCGGTAGCTCTGGCAACCGAGGGCGGCGTATCCTTCATCTACGGCTCCCAGACCATTGAGGACGAGGCGGCTATGGTTCGCCGTGCCAAGAATTACAAGGCAGGCTTTGTTATCAGCGGCTCCAACGTGACTCCCGACAGCACCATGGCAGACGTGGTAGCCCTCAAGGAGCAGAACGGCTACTCCACCGTGGCCGTGACCGACGACGGTACGCCCAACGGTAAGCTCCTGGGCATTGTTACCGGCCGTGACTATCGCGTCAGCCGTATGGATCCCGCCACCAAGGTGAAGGAATTCATGACGCCCTTTGATAAGCTGATCGTTGCCAAGGAGGGCACCACCCTCAAGGAGGCCAACGATATCATTTGGGATCACAAGCTCAACTCCCTGCCCATCATCAACGAGGCGGGCAACCTCTGCTACCTGGTCTTCCGCAAGGACTACGAGGCCCACAAGCAGAATCCCAACGAGCTGTTGGACGCTTCCAAGAGATACGTGGTAGGCGCGGGCATCAACACCCGTGACTACGCCGAGCGTGTTCCCGCATTGGTAGAGGCCGGTGCCGACGTGCTTTGCATCGACTCCTCCGAGGGCTTCTCCGAGTGGCAGAAGCGCACCCTGGCCTGGATCCGTGAGAAATACGGCGACAGCGTAAAGGTGGGTGCCGGTAACGTGGTAGACGCGGCCGGATTCCGCTTCCTGGCCGACTGCGGTGCCGACTTTATTAAGGTTGGTATTGGCGGCGGTTCGATCTGCATCACCCGTGAGACCAAGGGCATCGGACGCGGACAGGCAACGGCTCTGATCGAGGTTTGCCGCGCAAGAGACGAGTATTTCAAGGAGACCGGCGTTTATATTCCCGTTTGCTCCGATGGCGGTATCGTTTACGATCACCACATCACCCTGTCCCTGGCTATGGGCGCGGATTTCGTAATGCTTGGCAGATACTTTGCAAGATTTGACGAAAGCCCCTCCAACAAGGTCAGCATTGGCGGCACCTACTACAAGGAGTACTGGGGCGAGGGCTCGGCCCGTGCCCGCAACTGGCAGAGATACGACCTGGGCGGCGATAAGAAGCTCTCCTTTGAGGAAGGCGTTGATTCCTACGTTCCCTATGCGGGAAGCCTGAAGGACAACGTGGCCATGTCCCTGGCAAAGGTCAAGTCCACCATGTGCAACTGCGGCGCACTCACCATTCCCGAGCTGCAGGAAAAGGCCGTGCTTACCCTGGTGTCGGCTACCAGTATCGTTGAGGGCGGCGCCCACGACGTTATCCAGAAGGAAAAAGGCAATACAATTAAATAATTGATATAAAATAAGACCGCGGGGGAAGGAGAAAACTTCTTGAAAGAAGTTTTCTCCTTCCCCCGCACCCCTATCCTCTTTCAAGAACTTGCGCAAAGGGGATGTTGAGGGTTGTGGTTAGGATGGCACGTTGTATTAGCGTTTTTGTATGTTTTGAGTTGTAGGGGCGTTCTGTGAACGCCCGCGGGCGACCGCGGGTCGCCCCTACAAGCGTTATTTTTTCTTTGGTCAAAACAGACAGAACATGTGCATTTCCATCGCAAAATGAGAAGCGAAAATCGGAAAAACACCCCCATTCCCTCCAAAAACCTTCTATGCAAGTTCTTGAAAGGGTGAGGAGGCTTGGGGGAGAGGGAGAACTTCTTGCAAGAAGTTCTCCCTCTCCCCCAAAGAATCCCCCACTCATTCCACGCCGTTGTTGGCGCGGAGATCCACTACTTTTTTCGTGGGGCGGTATTGGTAAACGTATTGATTTTCCAGGCCGTTCTCGGCGATCAGGTTTAGGGTCAGGCGGTCGACGCCATCCACCTTGGGCAGCTTAAAGCGAACCGTGGGGCCTTGTTTGTTGTCATTGGCCTCGGTCTTGGCGCTCCATTCCAAAAGCTCAACGGTTTCGTCTCCCAGGGTCAGGGTTGCACGAACTTTGCCTTCCGCCGCGGCGGGAGCATCGTTGAGGAGCCAGAGCTCGGCTTCAAAGGTCTCGCCTGCGATCCAGACGAATTTCCCGATCTTGGCGCTAAAGAGGGTGGGGCGCAGAGCACTCTTGACGGTGTAATAGGAGGGCTTTTTGTGAGAGGGGAAGGCCAGGAGGGTGTTGTTGCCAACGGTGGTCCAGGGCTCGTTGAAGCACCAGTTGAGTGCCATACTGCAGTAGGGCCACTGACGGCGCATCTCCTCGAACAGACCACGATATCCTTCGGCTTGAAGCCACTCGGATTGCTCCACCAGCTCTTCCAGCGTTGTTGCTTTGGGGAAGTAGTGTGCCAGAGTGTCCTGGCAGAGCCAACGCTCGCGTCCCCAGGCGTCAAAGCCGTGGTGAGCGATCCAGGATTTGCTGTAGGGAATGGGGAAAACGATCTCCTCCGCGGGAATGACCTTGCGCAAGAGCTTTGCGTTGGTGACGGAGGGAATGCCGAACTCGGGGTACGCCGTGTTGTTGGCTTTTTGGAAGGACTGCAGGGTCTCGCCGCCCTGGTGGTCGGCGTAGAAGGTATAGCCACCGTGGGCCATGCCGATCAGAGGCGAGGTGTAAAGGAAGGGACGCTCATAGTCCAGCTCATAGCAGAGCTTGTTGAGCAGACGCAGGGCGTGGGATTGATCGTCCATGCCCGACCAGTCGTTAAAGAGCTCGTTGCCGCCGCACCAGAGGGCGAGGCAGGGGTGGTGGCGGAAATCGGTGATCATAGCGGTCGCCTCGGATTCCAGCACGCCAAGATAATGGGGCGTTGCCCGATAGTTGTTGCAGGCCAAGGGGAATTCCTGCCAGAGCAGAATGCCGTAGCGGTCGCACATATCGTAAAAGAATCTCTTGGGTCTGCCCGAGCCCGCGTGCATACGGAACATATTCATGTGAGCCTCATAGGCCAGGCGGACGTGCTCCTCGTAGATCTCCTCGTCCAGATGTCCCCAGAAGAGGGCGGGGGCTACCCAGTTGGTACCCTTGGCAAAAATACGTCTGCCGTTGAGCTCCACGGTGATGGGAGCGTCGTATCTGCCCTTGGGGAAGGTGTTAAGGCGCGGTCTCTTGTTGCGCACCAAACGCAGGGTGCGGAAGCCCAGGTTGCCGCTCTTGCTTTCTTTTTCGTTCTTGATCTCCCAGCGGTAGAGGTAGGGAACGCCCTGACCGTTGCACCACCAAAGGTTGGGATCCTCCAGGGTCACGCGGCGGTCGGTTCCCCGATATACCGGGTTGCCGTCCATATCGTAAATGGCGGTCTCGCAGGGGAGCTCGCAGGTAAAATCAAAGGTGACGGTGCCGAGCTTCAGATCCTCGGAAAGCTTTGCCAAAACCTCCACGTCGCCAATATAGGAGACGCCTCTGGTTTCGATGTAGGCCTCCTCCCACATGCCCGAATTGAGCAGACGGGGATTGAAATCCCAGCCGTAGGAAAGGGGCGGCTTGCAGCTCTGATCCACCTCGTCACGGGTGTTGGGTCTGCCGCCGGTGCTCTTGGGATGGGGATAGATGTGAACGGTGAGAAGATCCTCCTTGCCATTCAAGTTGTCGGTCAGATCCAGCTCAAAGCCGCGGAACATACCCTCGTAGGAATAGATCTTTTCCCCGTTGATGATCACGTCGTATTTGTAATCGATGCCGCCGCTGACGAAGAAGACGCGCTCGCCTTCCTCTTTGTTGTAGGAAAGGACGGCTTGGTATTCCCAGTGGTCATCCTCAAGAGGCAAGAACTGCTTGTAGTTGTCGGAATAGTTCAGGTCCTCAAATTGGTGGAACACGCTATAGTCGTATTGGATATTTCCGGGAACGCTTGCGGGGAACCACTCGGTGGGGTTCTTGTCGCAATTTCTGCCGTTCCATACTTGATCAAATCGCATGATAAACCTCCTGTATCGCAAGTCAAAAACGGACAACGTCCGTTGCCTTATTGTAGCATATTTTAAAGGGATAGTCAATAGAATTTTTCCTTGGCAAGATGGATTTTTTGATTGACGCGGAGGCCTTTTTGTGGTATACTGATGGCAGAATCCTGATTTTTTATAGGAGGAATCGCTGATGAAAAAAATGTTGTCTTGCTTGTTGCTGATTCTTTGTCTGGTTCCTTCCTTGACGTCCTGTGATTCCAAGGGGATTGTGTTGGAGTTGAATAAGCTGGATGCCGATCTGCGGGATGCCGAGGAAAAGCTCTCGAGTGCCGAGGAGAAGCTTTCGGAGCTGGAGGGCAAGCTGGAGGCGATGGAAAGCGCCTTGGGAGAATCGGATGCCAAGGCTCTGGGATACGTGATCGTTACCGACCATGGGGTCAAGAACGACGGTAGCGAGGACGTTTCGGGAGCGATCCAGAAGATCATTGACGAAAACCCCAATCGCACCATCTATTTCCCCGATGGCCTTTATATTCTGGCCAATCCCATCATCACCCCCGCCGATCCCACCTTGAGCGTGGATCTGCGGCTCTCCAATTATGCCATTCTCCGCGCCAGCGATGACTGGAGCCACAGCAAGGCCATGGTTCGGCTTGGCGGCAAGAATTCCGCCAATGATATTCAAACCCCCGGCAGCGTATATTCCCTTACCGGCGGTATCATCGACGGCAATCGCAAGGCCATGGGCGTGACCATTGAGAGCGGACGGGAGACGCGGGTGCGGGATCTTTCCATTAAGAATACCACCATTGGAATGTATATTGCGCCCGGCGCCAACAGCAACTCCTCGGATGCCGACATTATGAACGTGAATATTACGGGCTTTGGAGGCGACAAAACGATTGGCGTGTGGATCGCGGGGGCCGACAATACCCTGACCAATCTGCGCATTGCCAACGTGAGCATCGGCGTAAAGCTCAGTGCCTCGGCCAACATCCTGCGGAACGTGCATCCCCTATATTATATGGGTTCCTCCACCTATGCCGACAGCTACGGCTTTTATGATGAGAAGGGAAGCAACTGGTACGATTACTGCTACAGCGATCAGTTTGCCTGCGGCTTTTACATCAAGGGCGGTGTAAAGAGCGTTTATGACAACTGCTATTGCTACTGGTACTCGGCGGAGGGCGGCAAGCAGGTTGCCATGCGTACCGACGGAAAATTTGATTCTTACGTGTCCCATTTTACCGTCAACTTCCGCAAGGATAGCACCGACACCGCGGTTTTGGTGGTTGGAGCCTCGGGCGGTCAGGGCGTGATCGAATACCTTTACGCCACCGAGACACGGGTTAAGGATAAGACCTATTTGGATTACGTTGGAAAGGTAATTGATTAAAAGAAAAAACGCTTACGGTATGCGGGATGCATATCGTAAGCGTTTTTTGTTGATAGGCCCTCTCCGTCGCCTGCGGCGACGGCTCTCCCGGAGGGAGCGCCTTGGGGGCTTAAATAATCAGCGCAGAATGTTCGTAGATCCCTTCGACGCTTCGCTCCTCGGCTTTGCTCCTGCGGCGCAAAACTTCGACTCCGGGCGGCGTTACACGCCTCCCTTCGCTCAGGATGACACAGGAAGGGCGAGGATCGGAGGATCACACCCCCAAAAAGAAAAACCTTCTATGCAAGTTCTTGAAAGAGGATAGGGGTGTGGGGGAAGGAGAAAACTTCTTGCAAGAAGTTTTCTCCTTCCCCCACGGCCTTATATCTCATTTTTTATTAAATCCTCGAAGGTCTCGCGCTTGACGGCGACGTAGGAGGAATCCTTGGTCACCATGATGATGGGGAGACGGGGGATGCGGTTGTAATTGGATGCCATAGAGTAGTTATAGGCGCCGGTGGTGAGGACGGCGAGGATGTCACCGCGCGTGACGGTGGAGGTCAGCTTGACGTTTTCCTGCAGGATGTCACCGCATTCACAGCAACGGCCAACCACCGAGCAGACAAACTCCTTGGACTCGTCCATTTTGTTGGCGATCTCCACGGTGTAGGCCGAGCCGTAGAGGGCGTAACGGGGATTGTCGGGCATACCGCCGTCCACCGATACGTAGTTCTTGTAGCCCTTGATCTCTTTCACCGAGCCCACGGTGTAGAGGGTCAGACCCGCGTCGGCAACAATGCTCCGTCCCGGCTCCATGAGGATGCAGGGGAGAGCGATTCCCAAACGCGCCGCAGTCTTTTTCAGCTCTGCCGCCACCAGGGCAATGTTTTCGGCAATGTTGATCACGGGGTCGGCCTCGGTGTAGCGCACGCCGTAGCCGCCGCCCAGGTTCAATTCGCGGGTCACAAGGCCGTGATCCTTTTGCATCTTTGCCACAAAGGAGAGCATGATCTCGGAGGCAGCCAGGTAGACCTCGGAGTCAAAGACCTGGGAGCCCACGTGACAGTGGAAGCCCCAAAGGTCCAGATTGGACTTGGAAAGAGCCAGAAGGGTCAGCTCCTCGGCGGCACCGGTTTCAATGGCGGCGCCAAACTTGGAGTCTACCTTTCCCGTGGCAACGGCTTCGTAGGTGTGGGGATCAATGCCGGGAGTAAGACGAAGCAGGATCTTTTGACGAATCCCCCGTTCTCCCGCCAGACGCTCAATGGCCTCCAGTTCCTCGGCGTTGTCGGCCACAATACAGCCCACACCGTTCTCCATGGCGTAGGCGATGTCGGCGTCGGTCTTGTTGTTGCCGTGGAAGTAGGCCAGGGACATATCAAAGCCGGCCGCCTTGGCGGTGTAGATCTCGCCGGCGGAGACCACGTCGGTGCCCATGCCCTCTTGTCCAATGATGCGGTAGATCTGCTTAAAGGACGCCGCTTTGCTGGCAAAGAGGGGATGCGATCCGTTGCCAAAATATTGTTTCATGGAATCCACGTAGATACGGGCGTTGCGGCGGATCTTTTCCTCGTCCATCACGTAGAGGGGAGAGCCGTATTGACGGATCAGCTCCACCGTGTCATGTCCTCCAAACAGGAGGTGTCCACGGGAGGAAACCGAGAGATTATCGCATATCATGGTTTTTACGTCTTGCATAAAAATTTTCGCTTTCTAATAAGATGTTTGCACAAGCCCAAAGGGAAAGTTTTGATCAAACTTTTTTAAAAGTTTGCGGGGTGAAGGGGCGGAGCCCTTCTCGCGCTCCGCAGAGCGCGAAATTCCCTTTCGGCGTTTTCTTTTTGTTAACTTTTTCTTTTGCGCCTTTGGTGTCAAAAGAAAAAGTGGCTAAGGGATTTAGATGATTTAAGGGCGGGGCATCGAAAGGCTGTCGCCGTCGTCCTCTACAGATATTGGGACGGGCGCACCAACATCCCCGATTACGCACAAGAAAAACTCTTTGTAAAGGTTCTTGGAGGTGTTGGAACCTTCTTTCAAGAAGGTTCCGACAAAAACGCGTCCTTTTACTTCACCATATCCTGCATGGTGTAGTAGCCGGCGGGCTTGCCCACAAGGAAGAGGCCTGCGGTGACGGCACCTTCGGCAAAGAGGGCGCGGTCATGGGCTTCGTGGGTCAGGGTAATGGTTTGGGAGTCGGTGCCGATGATAACCTCATGGCGTCCGATTACGTTGCCCATACGGATGGCGTGAATGCCAATGTCATTCTTTTCCCGCTTTTGCATTCCGCTTCTGCCAAGAACACGGTGCAGGCCCTTGCGCACCGACTCGATGGCCTCGGCCAACATGAGGGCGGTGCCGCTGGGCGCGTCCAGCTTGCGGTTGTGGTGGGTCTCCACGATCTCGATGTCGGCATCGGGGAAGGTGAGTGCCGTGGTTTTGGCCAGCTCGCAGAGCAGAGCAATGCCAACCGACATATTTTTAGAGAAGAATACGGGAATCTCCTTGGCGGCCTCGGCAATCAGGGCTTGCTCTTCGGCGGTCTGTCCCGTGGTGGCAATGACCACGGGGAGCTTTTTTTCTTTACAGAAGGAAAGGAGCTCCTCGGTTAGGCTGTGGTGGGAAAAGTCGATGACGCAATCCACGTCCTCGGTCACTTCGGCAAAGCGCTTGTAGCAGGGGACCGGAGCCTCGGCACCAAAGCCGTCCACGCCGGCTACCAGTACCGTGTCCTTGTATCCGTCCATCAGGCGGCGGGTCACTTCCTTGCCCATGCGTCCGCCAATGCCGTGCAGTAAGATCTTCATGGTTTTTAAATTCCTTTTCGTAGTTGGATTACAGAGCAATGCCGGCCTTCTTCATCAGGGCAACCAGCTTGGCCTCGTTTTGCGCCTCCATGGGCGTCAGGGGCAGACGCAGAATATTCTCACAGAAGCCCATGTTGGCCATGGCGGCCTTTACGGGAATGGGGTTGACCTCGCAGAAGAGCGCGTCAATCAGGTCGATGTATTCCAGTTGCATGGCAGCGGCAGTCTTCACGTCGCCCTCCAGATACTTGTGGCACATTTGGGAGGTCTCCTTGGGGAGCAGATTGGAGAGCACCGAGATTACGCCCTTGCCGCCCAGAGAGAGGATGGGAACGATCTGATCGTCGTTGCCCGAGTAGATGTCCATTTTGTCACCGACCAAAGACGCCAGCTTGGCGATCTGGGAGATGTTTCCGCTTGCCTCCTTGATGGCAGCGATATTGGGATGCTCCGCCAGAACGGCACAGCTCTCGGGAGTGAGGTTGCAGCCGGTACGGGAGGGTACGTTGTAAAGAATGAGGGGCTTGGTGGAAGCGTCGGCAATGGCGGTAAAGGACTGGATCAGGCCCTTTTGCGTTGCCTTGTTGTAATAGGGGGTAACTACCAGCATGGCATCGGCGCCGATCTCACAGGCAAAGCGGGTGAGGTCGATGGCGTAGGCAATGTCGTTGGAGCCGGTGCCGGCAATGACGGGAACGCGATGGTTGACCCGCTCTACGGTGTAGCGCAGGACCTCGCGGTGCTCGGCATCGGTCAGGGTCGAGCCCTCGCCGGTGGTGCCGGCGGCAACGATGGCGTCAATGCCTTGCTCGATCTGCCAGTCGATGAGCTTGCCGTATGCCTCGTAGTCCACGCCGGACTCGGTCATAGGGGTTACGATGGCGGTTGCCGCGCCGGTAAAAATGGGGTTCTTCATGATTTGAAATCTCCTTTGATGATTTGTTTTGGCATGGTAAAGACCAAACAAAAAGTGATAGCTGACATAGCTATCACGCAAAAAAAGACCAATGCAGGGATACATTGTATTTTTCGGATAGCACTCCGCATTTCTGCGACAGCAGTCGGACTCTTAGTTCCGCATGCCAGATCGGTATTTTGCCGTATACCGTCTTCGGCGCCGTTCCCTTTCGTCGGCTCTCACCCGGGCAGGGTGTGTGTAGAGCCGGGTACTGATGATCCGGCGCGCCTCTACCATTTTTTACAGTATAATATATATTTCGTTTTTTGTCAATACTTTTTTCAAAATTGGAAGGAATTTCTTTTTGGGAACCTGCTCTGTATACCGAAGAAGAACGGGACACGTCACAAAGACGTGCCCCGTTGGGGTAGATTAATTGGCGGGGTTGAGGACTACGGTACGGACGAAATAGTTATCGTACAGAATCGTCTCACCGTCCACGCTTTCGGCGGCAAAGGGTTGGATCTCCACGCGGAGGTTAGTGACCGCGTTGGGCACACCCGAGAGCGTGATGGTATAGAGGTAGTCACCGCCGTAGCTTTGGGCGGTGTAGGTGATGCCGCCACCCTGCACCAAGCGGTAGGCGTTGGTGCAATAGGAGCGGTGGGAGCGAACCACCGTTTCCCCGTTTTCCTCGTAGGTCATGGTGACCACAAAGCCTGCGGCGGGAAGGCTGAAATCCTCCATCACGGCCACAAAGCGGTAGTCGGAGAGGGCGGCGTTCTGGGCGTTGACGCGGCTCTGATAGCCAATCAGACGCAGATCCTGCAGACCCAGGGCGGTGTCGATGCAGGTCTTCAGGGCCGGGGTGCGCACCATCACGGCGGCGTCGATTGCCGACCAGTTGTAGAAGGCCGCCGTCCAGGGGAAGTAGTTGATGGCGGCGCCGGAGGTGGTGACCTTGTCGTTTTTGCCGTTGCGGGTCATCAGCTCGGCGGTGGTATAGCCGTGCACGTTGCTGATCTGATCGTTCTTCTCACCGCTGTTGTCCAGCGTACGGTCTTTGTCGGTGCGGGTCCCCCAAAGGGTCATGGCGTTGGGATCAAACTTGTCGGCATCGTAAAGAATATGGCTAAAGGATACCTTGGAGTGGGTGCTGTTGATGGGGGCGTTTCGGGTGCCGCCCAGGTAGCTTTCGGTGTCGATCATGGTCATGGAGACCAGAATGGTATCGAAGCGGAGGTACGAAAGCACCTTTCCGGTTTGCTTGATGTTATCGCTATACAGGGCGTGGAAGCCGAGAATGGCACCCGAGGCGTATTCGTCGGTCTCCTGCTCCTCGGTGGTAGAGTCATCGGGGAAGGCGGTGGCAATGGACTTGGTTGCCTTCATGGTTCCGGCAACCGTGCAGCCCGAAATGTAGCCAATGTCGGTGATGGCGTAGGTTTTGCCGATGAGGCCACCTACCTGGCAGCCCTCGGGGACGCTGACGGGATCTTCCTCGGTGCCGCCCTCGCCAATTCCGGAGAAATCCAGGTTTGCGTTCACGGCACAGTCCGAAATGGCAAAGACCGGTGTGCTGACGATGGCACCCACCAGACCGCCCGACATACGCAGAGCCTTCAGGTTGCCCAGGTTTGCGCAGTTGGTCAGGGTGGCGTCGGCGGCGCGGAGATAGCCCACCAGACCGCCGGTGTAGTTGCCGCCCTCCAGACGACCCAGGTTGACGCAGTTGGTCAGCGTTAGGGTGGAGGTGGAGTCGTTGACCTGTCCCACCAGACCACCTACCTTTTCTCCGGATACGCAAATTGCGCCGGCATAGGTGCAGTGGTCCATAGTGATCTTGCTGTTGGTGCCTGCGGCCGAGCCGAGAATGCCGCCGCAGAGGTAGAAGAGCTGGTTGCCCTCGGCGATGATGCAATCGGAGTAGAGATTATAGAAGGTCGCCGTGGTATGGTTATCGGTTTTGGCGGCAACGGTGCCAAGGGTGTTCTTGCCGCTGGCGTTGGGCGCCTGAATGTAGCTGTTGACCAGGGCGAAGTTCTTGACCTCTACCTGACCGCCAAGGCCGCCAAGCATACCCTTTACGCCCGAGCCGCAGGGCATATACAGTCCCGAAATATAGTGTCCTTGGCCGTCAAAGGTGCCCTTAAAGGCGTAGGCGGAGTGGAGCTGTGTCCATTCATGCTTGGTCTTCCAATCCGAGGGATCGGTGAAGGTGGTCACGCCATCCTTCAGCTCGTTGAATACCATGTTGGCCCCCAGACGAATGGTCACGCCCTCAAAGGTAATGGCACCCTTGGAGGATTGGCGGAGGTTGATCATACCCATGAGCTGGTCGGCGGTGGTGAGGATGTACTCGGTCTTGTCGGGATCCTCCGTGTACCAGGAGGTGTCGGCGGTGCCGCTGTATACCGAGATGGGGGAGGTCTCCTTGCCCGGCAGCTGCAGGGTCATGGGCTCGTCGGACGCCCCCAGCTGAAGATCAATGATGATGGAGCGGTGGTCGGAGGTATATACGTAACCGGTGGAGGTGGTGCCGTCTACCGTCTCGGTATATTTTACCCGTCCGTCGCCCACCTGATACTGCTTGACGGTCCACCCGTTGGGGGAGAGGAAGCAGTAGTCCAGGGTCGAGGAGGCGGTGCGGTCGGTGGTGATGCTGATGTTCTTGAGCAGTTCAGGGTTATCGCCGCCGGACTTGCTGTAGGCGGCGTTCCAGGTGCCGTCGGGGCCGCGGCGGATGTCTGCCACGTAGGAGGCGTTCTCATAGGGAACCGCGGAGTCGCTTTCCTCGGCACCAATGAAGTGCAGATAGGAGGCACTTCCGGGAACGTCGTTCATGTCCCCGGTGATCACCACGGGGATGTCGCCGTAGCGTCCGCGGATCTCGGCAATATAGGATTGCAGAATGTTCCATTGCGCCATGCGCTCCTTTTCCCGGAGCTGCAGGAACTCGGGCACGTAGGTGGCAAGGTTACCGGTCTGGCTGCGGTGCTGGAGATGGGTGTTGACGTAGAGGAAGGTCTGTCCGTCCACGCGGAAGACGCCGTAGGACATGAGGCGGACGTCCAGCACGGCGTCGCTCTCGGAATAGCGAGTGCTATCGCCGGGCTTGTAATAATAGATGGTATGGGTGGAGCGCATGGTGGCGGTTGAGGTGATATTCAGCGCGGCGCGCTCGGCGGCGGTCACGTCGGAAAAGCGCAACGCGTTGGCCGTATTGGTTCCGGTGTAGGTCAGGTACCGGGAGCCCGATTCCAGGGGCTCGCCCACCACGGCGGGATCGTAGTAGATGGCGCAGTATTCGCCGCTGGCATAGACGCTGTTGGAGGCAATCCGCTTGTAGCCGTCGTCTCCCAGGGCCGAGAGCAGGTAGGAGTTGTGCCAGGTCTTGTTATCCTCCTGCAGACCCAAAAGGGCGGGGCTGTGGGAGAGGATCTCCTGGATCACCGCGCCGGTGCGGCGAGCCTTCTTCACCGTGTCGGAGGAGAGGTTGCCGCGGATGTTAAAGCTCATCACGCGGATGTCGGTTTGATCGGTGGCGGTCGAGAGATTTTGCAGATTTCCGTCCGGGGCGTAAGCGTTGGGATCCAACATTCCCTGTACCATACCGCCCCGCAGAGCGCAGGAGGCAAGGGTGGGAAGGAGCAGAACGCAGAGCAGCAGGATCGATAACAAACGGTAGCGTTTCTTCATGGCTGTTCTCCTTTAAAATATAGAATCGGGGATTCGCTTGAGAACAGTATACCACGCCTTGGGAGAAATTGCAAGTTTTTTCGTTCTTTTCCTTGTACTTTTGAAATAGTATCAAAGACGTCAGGAGTTATGATTGGATTTGGTTCGGGGGCCCCGGCAGGGTGTCGGCCGTGGGAGAGGTAGGAGATGCCACCGACGCGGCGGCGGGGGGCAGAGGAGCCGTTGCGGCAGGGGCGGCGGGGGTCGCGGGCGCGGCGTAGCCTCGTTGCACCCGTTGCATCCTTGCCCGTGCTTCAGCGTCCTCCTGGGGAGAGCCAAGGCCAAAGCTGATGGCAATGGCGGTGTTGACGTGATCCATCACCGCGTCGTCCAGATGTCCCATCTTTTCCTTGAGTCGGCGTTTGTCCAGGGTGCGGATCTGCTCCAGGAGGATCACCGAGTCCTTTTGCAGTCCTACGCGCTCGGCGTAGATGTCGATGTGGGTGGGCAAACGGGCCTTGCTCATGCGGGAGGTAATGGCGGCGGCAATGACCGTTGGGCTGTATCGGTTTCCAATGTCGTTTTGAATAATGAGAACGGGGCGCAATCCCCCCTGCTCCGAGCCCACCACGGGACTCAGATCGGCGTAATAAATATCTCCTCGACGGATGCTCATGCTCCTTGGTATCCTTTCTTTTGTTGGCGATGCCGCGCCCCGGTGCGCCTTCGGGGCGGCTGTTGGTATTCTTCCCGTTCCCGGGCGGGGTTTAATCGGTTTTCCCAAAGTTTGCCCGGAGGAATTTTCTTCCGCGGGGAGACGCCCTCACCGTCAGTCTATGCGGGAAGGGGATTTTTGGCGAAGACCGTCGGGAAAACGCGGGGGGACGGCCCCTCGAGGTCGAATTTTTGCGGAAAAAAGGGAAGGTTTTCTATAAAAATAAGAAATTAACGCCTCTTTTTTTCAAAAATCTCTTTACTTTTGTTTGAAAATATGCTATCATATAAGTTGGTTAGAAATTTAACTAAAAAACAGGAGGTTCATTTACTCATGGCTATTGAAAGAAAAAAGCTTTCCATGGATGGTAACACCGCCGCGGCGCACGTATCTTACGCGTTCACCGAGGTTGCTGCCATCTACCCGATCACTCCTTCCTCTCCCATGGCAGAAGTGACCGACACTTGGGCTGCTACCGATAAGAACATCTTCGGCGAACCCGCAAGAAACATCTTCGGCGACACCGTTAAGGTGATGGAGATGCAGTCCGAGGCAGGTGCCGCAGGTGCCGTTCACGGCTCTCTGGCTGCCGGTGCTCTCACCACCACCTACACCGCGTCTCAGGGACTTCTCCTGATGATCCCCAACATGTACAAGATCGCGGGCGAGCTGCTTCCTTGCGTGATCCACGTATCCGCACGTTGCGTAGCTTCTCACGCTCTGAACATCTTCGGTGATCACTCCGACGTTTACGCTTGCCGTCAGACCGGCTTTGCTATGATGGCTGAGACCAACCAGCAGGAGATCATGGACCTGGGTGCCGTTGCTCACCTGGCTACCATCAAGAGCCGCGTTCCCTTCCTGAACTTCTTCGACGGCTTCCGTACCTCTCACGAGGTTCAGAAGATCGAGGCTTGGGACTACAAGGATCTCGAAGAGATGGTTGACAAGGATGCCATTGCCGGCTTCCGCGCTCGCGCTCTGAATCCCGAGCACCCCGTACTCCGCGGCTCCGCAGAGAACGGCGATATCTTCTTCCAGCACAGAGAAGCATGCAACCCCTACTACGAGGCTCTTCCCGCCATCGTTGAGGAGTACATGGATAAGGTAAACGCAAAGATCGGCACCAACTACAAGCTCTTCAACTACTACGGCGCACCCGATGCAGAGAGAGTTATCATTGCTATGGGCTCCGTTTGTGACGTTGCCGAGGAAGTCATCGACTACATGCTGGCCGCAGGCGAGAAGGTAGGTCTGATCAAGGTTCGTCTGTACAGACCCTTCGTTGCCGAGAAGCTGATCGAGGCCATTCCCGCAACCGCTAAGAAGATTGCCGTTCTGGACAGAACCAAGGAGCCCGGCGCTCTTGGCGAGCCTCTGTACCTGGACGTTGTTACTGCTCTGGCAGGTAAGGTAAACGCTAAGATCGTTGGCGGACGCTACGGTCTGGGCTCCAAAGATACTCCTCCTTCCTCCATCTTTGCCGTATTTGCAAACCTGGCCAAGGACGAGCCCAAGAACAACTTTACCATTGGTATCGTAGACGACGTGACCGGTCACTCTCTGGAAGAGACTGTTGCTCCCGACACCGCATCCGCTGACACCATCTCCTGCAAGTTCTGGGGTCTGGGCGGCGACGGTACCGTTGGTGCAAACAAGAACTCCATTAAGATCATTGGTGACCACACCGACAAGTACATTCAGGCATACTTCCAGTATGACTCCAAGAAGACCTCCGGTATCACCATTTCCCACCTGCGCTTCGGTGATAGCCCCATTAAGTCTTCCTACTACATTAACAAGGCAAACTTCGTTGCTTGCCACAACTCCGCATACCTCAAGAAGTACGACATGATCTCCGACGTTAAGCCCGGCGGTACCTTCCTGCTGGACTGCGCATGGTCTGCCGAGGAGCTGGACGAGCATCTGCCCGGCCAGGTAAAGGCTTACATTGCCAACAACAATATTAAGTTCATCACCATCGACGCTACCACCATTGCTACCAAGCAGATCGGTAACGCAAAGGTTAAGAACACCGTTCTTCAGTCCGCATTCTTCTCTCTGGCCAACATCCTGCCCAAGGACGAGGCGATCGAGTACATGAAGAAGGCCGCATACAAGTCCTACATCAAGAAGGGCCAGGCCATCGTTGACCTCAACTATGCCGCGATCGACGCAGGCGCTGACGCTTACGTTGAAATCAAGGTTCCCGAGGCATGGAAGAACTGCGCTCCCGACGCTCCCAAGGCTGCATTCACCAGCAAGAGAGCAGACCTGGAGAAGTTTGTAAACACCGTGGTGAACCCCACCAACGCAATGGCAGGCGACAGCCTTCCCGTTTCTGCCTTCAACGATTACGTTGACGGTACCTTCCCCCAGGGCTCTACCGCTTCCGAGAAGCGCGGCGTTGCCGTTTACGTTCCTACCTGGAACCCCGAGGCTTGTATCCAGTGTAACAACTGCGCATTCGTATGTCCTCACGCTTGCATCCGTCCCTTCGCAATGACCGAGGAGGAGGCTGCAAATGCTCCCGCAGCGACCAAGTTTGCCGCTAAGCCCGTAATTAAGACCAACTACAAGTTCACCATGTCCATCTCTCCCGCAGACTGCATGGGTTGTACCCTCTGCGTAAAGGCATGTCCCGTGAACAACAATCCCAAGCTTGGCACCGCTATCGAGATGGTTCTGGCTTCTACCCAGGGCGATCAGCAGGCTCCTTGGGACTACGCCGTTGCCAACGTATCCGAGAAGAAGGAGCTCATCAACGCAACCGTTAAGGGCAGCCAGTTCAAGCAGCCCCTGCTTGAGTTCTCCGGCTCTTGCGCAGGTTGTGCCGAGACCTCTTACGCTCGTCTGGTAACCCAGCTGTTCGGTGAGAGAATGTATATCTCCAACGCAACCGGATGCTCCTCCATTTGGGGTGGCTCCGCTCCCGCAACTCCTTACACCGTAAACAAGGAGACCGGTCACGGTCCCGCTTGGGCAAACTCCCTGTTCGAGGACAACGCCGAGCACGGTTTGGGTATTGCTCTGGGTCAGAAGACCATTCGCGACCGCCTCATGGGCAAGGTTCAGGAAATGGCTGCTTCCGATAAGGCTTCCGCCGAGTTCAAGGCTGCTGCCGAGGCTTACTTTGCAACCGCAGAGGACGGCGAGAAGAACACCGAGGCTACCAAGGCTCTGATCGTTGAGCTGGAGAAGGCTGCTGCTGCAGGCTGTCCCACCGCTCCCGCGATCCTGGCCGAGAAGGATTACCTCGCTAAGAAGTCCGTATGGATCTTCGGTGGTGACGGATGGGCATACGACATCGGCTTTGGCGGTCTGGACCACGTTCTGGCTTCCGGCGAAGACGTAAACGTATTCGTATTCGATACCGAGGTTTACTCCAACACCGGTGGACAGGCATCCAAGGCTTCTCAGGTAGGCCAGGTTGCACAGTTCGCTGCTGCAGGTAAGGCAATCGGCAAGAAGAACCTTGCAGAGATCGCTATGTCCTACGGTTACGTATACGTAGCACAGGTTGCTATGGGTGCTGATATGAACCAGCTGCTCAAGGCTCTGAAGGAAGCTGAGGCTTACAACGGACCTTCCTTGATCATTGGTTACGCTCCTTGCGAAATGCACGGAATTAAGGGCACCATGCAGAACTGCCAGCTCGAAATGAAGAAGGCAGTAGAGGCAGGCTACTGGCAGATGTTCCGCTATAATCCTACTCTCGAGTCCAACAAGTTGACCATCGACTCCAAGGCTCCCACCGCGGATTATATCGAGTTCATTAAGTCCGAGGCTCGTTACGCTCGTCTGGCTCAGTCCTTCCCCGAAAGAGCGGCTGACCTGTTTGCAAAGGCAGATGCCAACGCAAAGGCGAAGTACGAGAGACTGCTCAAGATGGGCAAGCTCTACGAATAATTCAGAGGTTTATAAATCCCTCCGGGGCTGTTGCAAACGCAACAGCCCCGGGTTTTATCGTATAATAAAAAGCAACCGTATGTACGGTTGCTTTTTTGATCCACAGTATTTATTGCCTTTGAATTAATTTTTTAATTATTGCAACGGGAATCAAAATCCATCCTGCTAATAATCCAATAATAAATTGTTGCAAAAACAAATTTGACCAAGTGCCGATTCTGATTTTATCGGCATAAATCGTTTGCCCCACAGACCAATAGCCGGCAACGCAGTATACGATAATTAATATTGTTCCCATAATTAGAACCCTCCTAATATTTTTTTGGAAATCTTTCCAATCAACATTATAACACAAATGTGTTCTTTTGTCAACATAAGTGTTCATTTTTTGTCAAAAAAAGCCGTACAATATTTATTGAGGTGATATTGTGGCAGAGATTTATTTGGATTCTAAAATTGTGGGAGAAGCGATTGCATATTGCAGGAAGGAAAGGCAGCTTTCACAGGAAGTTTTAAGCGGATTGGCAGACATAGGACGAACGCATTTGAGTGCTATTGAACGCGGTGAGCGTAAACCCACGTTGGAAACTCTCTATCGAATCAGTCTCGCTCTAAATATAAGCATGAGCGATATTGTAAAAGAAATTGAAAACCGTTTATAACTGTTCAAAAAGAGCGCACGTGCTAAGCACGTGCGCCCTTTTTGATGTATAAAGGCTTATTGTTCCAGTTCAATAAATTTGTTTACGATCTTTTGGAACTGATTGTTCAGGTAGTTGCCGTAGGAGTTTTTGTAGGCCGACCAGGTCAAGGTTTCGTAGCCGCTCTTGGTGCCTTGAATGATGCGTCCGGCCTTATCACAAAGGTAGTCGGTGTCGCCGGAGGAGTAGATCCGGCCAAAGTCGTAGTAGATGCTGTCCACGATCACGCGGATCATTTCGGACATCTGCTCGGATTGGGCGTAACGGCCCTCCAGGCAGGTCTCCACCACGGCGGGGGATACCAGGCGGTAGGATTCGCTGGCCAGACACTCGATGATGGCCGACATCATGGAGAGATCCTCCTGCGAGAGTCCGGTCATCAAGCAGTAGAAGGTGAGCTGGGTATCCAGGGTGGAGTAGTAGCGATCCTGGTCCTCGTTGAACTTGGGGGTGGGAACCACGCTGTAGGCAAAGTTGGAAATATCGTTAAAGTTAAAGCACTCGAGCAAACGGTCGCAGAGGAACATGGCGGTACCCGAGGTGAAATAGGGACGGGCAAGGGCAGAGGTGTCGGCAACGATAAAGTTGTCGGCCTTGGCCCATTCGGTCAGGTCCCCCACAATGTCAATGGCCTTTTCCGAGAAGAGCTCATCCGAGAGCTTGAGCAGTTTTTCCTCGTCCCGCTCCATCAAACGAATGGCACAGCCGTGCATCATGGCAGGAACGGTGTAATAACTGGAAGCAAAGCCGTAGGCGGGATTTCCGTTGGCGTCCACCTCCACGTCCTTGGTGTATTCCCGGAATTTCTCCAGGGTCCAGGCGTTTTGCTTGACCAAGGTGTAGGGATCCTCCAGACCGCGGTCCTCAATCATATCCACGTTGTAGAACAGGGTGTAGGCCTGCTCGTAGATGCTGGGGGAGATATCGCCCGAGAGGAGGAACAGAGAGTTGCCGATGAGCAGCTCCTCCAATAGGTTGCCGGTCCACCAGGGGTTTTCAAAATTCAGGTAGGATTCCTCAATGGTCATCACGTTCGTGAGGTATCCCTGATAGGAAAGGGTGGCTGCGGTTCTTCCGTAGAGAGCCAGCATATCGTAGGTGTCTCCCGATTGGGCGGCTTTTTTCACCATATCGGTGTAGTGATTTACGGCGGTGACCGATTCACCGCCGATCAGCTCGGTAAGATATACCAGGCTGATGTTGAGGCGGTCCTCCACGTTCAGGTCACGGCTGACCAGCGCGTCGTTGATGGCCTGACCGTTGTATTCGTCACAGGCGAATTCGTTGGCAATGGAGGCCCAACAAAGAATGGAGACCTCTTGGTTGTAGTCCAGCTCCTCGGGGATCTGATCCTTCCAGTAGCCGTTCTCATCGTAGAGCCCGGCGTTGGGATCCTCGGTGGTAGCGGGAGCGGCGGTTGTACTGTTGTTTTGCGTGTTTTGGGGATCGGTTCCTCCGCCCGCACAGCCAAAGAAGGAGCAGGAGAGGAGCGTAACGGTGAGAAGCAGGGTCAAAATGCGAGCAAATCGAGTCGGTTTCATAAGGTTCTCCTTTTGTTATGTCAGATTCGTCGGGGATTTGTTCGTAGGTGGGAAAAATGATTAAAGCAGTGCCTCCAACTCGGAGAGGGCGCGATCAAATTCCTTCATGGCGTCGGCCACGGTGTCGGGACGGGTCAGATCCACGCCGGCGATCTTGAGCTCCTCCAGGGGGTAATCCGAGCCGCCCGTGGAGAGGAAGCGGAGGTAATCGGCGGCGCCGTTCTCCTCCAGGATCTTCTTGGCAATGGAGACCGCCGAGCAGAAGCCGGTGGCGTACTGGTAAACGTAGAAGGCGTTGTAGAAGTGGGGAATGCGAGCCCATTCAATGTCTTGAAGCTCGTTGACCACGGCACCCTCGTAGTAGAGCTCGTTGAGCTGACGGTAGATCTTATTCAGGGTCTGAGCGGTCAGAGGCGTGCCGTTCATCTGCAGATCGTGGGCCTGACGCTCGAACTCGGCAAAGAGGGTCTGGCGGAAGACGGTGGTGCGGAAGCCCTCCAGGAAGTGGTTAAGAATGTAGGCGCGCTTGGTGGGATCGGTCTCGATGGAGAGGAGGTAACGGGTCAGGAGCACCTCGTTGACCGTAGAGGCCACCTCGGCCACCAGGATGCGGTAGTCGTGGTTGACAAAATCCTGGGTGGTATCCGAGAAATAGGAGTGCATGGCGTGACCCAGCTCGTGCGCCAGGGTAAAGGCGTCGTCCAGGGTGTCGGTATAGTTGAGCAGAACGTAGGGGTGAACGCCAAAGACACCGCAGGAGTAGGCACCGGTGGATTTGCCCTTGTTCTCGTAAACGTCGATCCAACGCTCGGAGAAGGCGCGATCCAGGAGCTTTTGGTAGTCCTCGCCCAGGGGAGCGGTGGCCTTGCGCACCAGATCCTGTGCCGACTCGTAGGGAACCTTCATGTCGGCATCCTTGACCATGGGGCAGTAGAGGTCATACATATTCAGCTCCTCCAGACCCAGCACTCTCTTGCGGAGCTCCAGGTAGCGGCGCATGATGGGCAGACCGCCGTGAATGGCCTCGGTGAGCTGATCGTAGACCTCCACGGGCACGTTATTGCCGTAGAGTGCCTTTTGGCAGGCCGAATCGTAGCCGCGCACACGGGTGTAGTAGTTATCCATCTTTACGCTTCCGCCGTACATGGCGGCAAAGGTGTTGATGTATTTTTTGAACTCGCCAAAGTATTTCTCAAAGGATTCCCGACGCACTCTCTGGTCGGCGCTCTCGCGGTAGACGCCAAAGTTGCCGTGGGTCAGGGTTACGGTGTTGCCCTCCTCGTCGGTGATCTCGGGGAAGGTCATGTCCACGCTCTCCAGCATATCAAAGGCGTTGCGGGAGTTGCCCGAAACGTCGGAGAGGAGTGCCAGCATGGTCTCGGATTTTTCGTCCAGGGTGTGGGCGCGCATACGGTCCACGTCCTTCAGGGAGTGGCGGTAGGTGGCCAGGTCGGGATCTTTGAGGAATTCCTCCAGCCGGGCGGCGTCCATGGCCAGGATCTCGGGCTCCAGGAAGGCGCAGGCGGTGGAGAGCTTCACGCTCAAACCTACGGCTCTGCCCTGCATGGCCTGATACTTGGGATCGCCGTTGTCCACGTTCTTGCGGAGCATGGAGTAGATGTAGACCAGCTCGGTGCGCTCCATTGCGGCAAAGACGGTGGAGAGCCCCTGCTTCATGGATTCCACGGAGTTGGCAAGGGTGCCGGGAACGGCGGCAATTTTTTCAATCAGCCCCTCACATTCGGTGTAGGCTGCCTCCCAGGCTTCGTCCGAGGGGAAGATGTCGGAAAAATCCCAAGTGTATTTTACGTCGATTTCGTTTCTGGTTTTTACTGCCATTTCGATTTCTGCCTTTCGTAGTATAAAATGTAGTATTTATAGTCTACCATAATTTTTGGAAAATGTAAAGGGGAAAGCTGTGTTTTTCGCAAAAGATTTTCGGCGGAGATCAACGGAAGGGAAGCGTCCTTGGCTGTGTGTGACTTTTGCAGGCTTTGCCCATTCAGACGAAAGGAAAAAAGAGGACATTTTGGGGAAATGCCCTCTTTTATGATTGTTTTTGCCATGGAGTATTCAAAAGCGGCAGAGCTCTTGGATCAGTACCAGATCTCCCCCACCTGATGCCGACTCCAGCCGGCTTTTTCGTAGTCGCCGCCGCAGGGCATGACCCTGCGAAGGAGAGCGGCGGATCTGGTGCGGGCGGGGAGCATTCCGTAGTCCTCGATGCTCTCAAAGCCCCCAACCCCTGCCAGCAGCGTACAGTACAGGCCCTTGGATAGGGTGTGCCAGGTGGTGTGAAGGAATCCCGTCAGCTTCTGTTCTTGGGTCGTGGAGATCACGGCGCGCAGTTGGGGAACCCCTCGGTCCCAGGGGCACAGCAGGCAATCAAAGCCGGCGGCCTGGAATACCGAGACGGTTTCTACGGGGGCTTCCGTGGCGTCGTATTGCCAATCCGCGAGGAGAATATCGTGGCTCAAATGCTCCAACAGATAGGCTTCTACCTCAGGGGAGGGGGCGTTGCAGATATATTTGTTGTTGGGATTCCACTGCGGATGGTGATACAGAAGCATATCGCCCCACGCGATCCCCTGCCGTCCCTGCGCGCGGATCTCGCCGCTGACCTCGTTGATGAAGCCGCAAATCAGATCCAGATTTTCCCGGGTGAACTCAAAATTGAACGCCTCGTCGCATCCAATGTGGAAATAGGAGCCCTCGCCGCAAAGGTCGATCAGCTCTTCTCGGATCCGGCGCAGGAGCTGTTTTACCTTCGGCTTGCGAACATCCCAACACCAGCCGTCCTCGCTGAAGTAGGGCTGCAGTCCGGGGTTTTGGTCCAGTACCACGTGCTTTCCGTGGATCAGACGGCCGGCGGAGGCGTGTCCCCAATGATTGAACATGGGAACGATCTCCAGCCCCAGATCCTTTGCTTCTTGAAGGATGGGCTTGATCTGCTCTTTGGAAAAGGCGTGGGCCCAGGAAAGCTCCCGCAGGCAGTCGTACCGAAGCATTCCCCAAAACTCCAAAACCACGTGGGTATATTTCAGCGCGGCGCAAAACCGCAAAAAGCGTTGCAGCTCCCAAAGCTCGGTCTCGGGAAAGACGCAGAAGTGTACCATGCGCGTGGGGATGCGGGGGGAATCCTGAATCCGGCAGCCCTCCAGCGCGATCACCGTGGCCTCTCCGGCTTCTGCCTCCGTGGGGTGAAACCGGTCCAACAGCGTCATCACTCCAAGGAGAAGATCCTTTTCGTTGTGGGCGTAAACGCAAAAGCCGTGGGCGTCGATATGAATGCTGTAGGCGGCACCGTCCGTGGGGATCCTTGGGGTATTCCCCACGGCAAAAAGGTAGTCATCGCTCTCTGAAAGGAGGAGGGAGGAGCATTGGAGGCTGAAATTGTGCCAGAATTCCTTCAGGATCTCCGTATGCAGGCAGGGATGGGCGCTTGCGTGGACGGGCCCCGAAAAGACGAAGCGTTCGTTGGTTGCAGTCAGGCGTTGCGGATGAAATATCATGGGGATTCTCCTTTTTTGTTGTTCTTCGTTTTACAGTATAGCACGTCCGAGAATATCTGAACACATCTTTTTTGCGCGCAGGGGTGGACTTTTCGGTCAGAATGTGCTATACTGTGGGAGAGGTGATGAAAAAATGATATACAATGATGACGGACTGTCCTTTCAGATTTTGATGATCGATCGTTTTTTTCACAAGGAGGGGGTCTATTGGGTCAAACCCCGACCGTACGCGGCCTTTTCTTATCGCGTCAGCGGCACGGGAATTTTTGAGATTGAGGGCAAGAGAATGGTTTCCAATCCCGGGGATATTCTTTTTTTGCCCGCAAACACGCCCTACCGGGTGGAGTATTCGGGCGGGGAGAGTATTGTGGCGCATTTCAGGGAATGCAGTTACGGGATCGCGGAAAACCACAGCTTTTCGCATCCCACCTTTCTGGAGCACGGCTTTCGGCGGCTGTTGGAGGCGTGGGAAGCGCGGCACGCGGTCAATCCGGCAAAATCGATTCTTTACGATATTCTCGATCGTATGGCAAGAGACAAGCAACGGGCCATGGAGCATACCGCGCTTGCCGATTGCGTCCGCTATATGGAAGCACATTTTGACGATCCCGGGCTGACGGTTGCAAAGCTTTGTGACGTGGGATTTGTCAGCGCGTCGGGGCTGCAACGGGCCTTTGCGGCGCATTTTGGCGTCTCTCCCAAGCAGTATCTTACCCGCCTGCGGCTGAACCGCGCCCTGGAGCTTTTGGCCGAGGGGGACCGCTCGGTCAAGGAGATTGCCTTTGCCTGCGGCTTTACCGACGAAAAATATTTTTCCCGTGCCTTTGGAAAAGCCTACGGGTATCCGCCCTCCCGGTTTCTCAAGCGAGCCTTTCTTTGAGAAGACGGCCGTGGGTTTTGAAATTAACAGTTGACATTCCCTAAAAAGTGTGCTACAATAAAGAGTAATGAATTTTTAAGAAATACTTATGATAAAGAAGCGAGGTTTTTACACTATGCATTGGTCAGATGAGATTGCACAACGAATCATTGACAAACATCCCGAAAAGGAGGAGTACGTTTGCGCCGCGGGCGTCAGCCCCTCGGGCTCGGTCCACATTGGTAACTTCCGCGATCTGGCAACCCCCCTGTTCGTGGTTAAGGCATTGCAGAGAAAGGGCAAAAAGGCAAGACTCCTGATCTCCTGGGACGAGTTTGACCGTTGCCGTAAGATCCCCGCAAACGTGCAGGCGGTGGTTGGCAGCGATTACGATAAGTACATTGGCTGTCCCTACGTGGATATTCCCGATCCCTGGGGCTGCCACGAGAACTACGCCAAGCACTTTGAGGAGGAATTCCTCAAGGGCATTGAGCCCTTTGGCATCGAGCTGGATTGCCGCTACCAGGCCGATATGTACCGCTCGGGCAAGTACAACAAGGATGTGATCGAGGCCATTCAAAAGCGTGACGAGATCTTTGAGATCCTGGATTCCTTCAAGACCAAGGACATGACCAAGTCCGAGGAGCAAAGACGTGCCGAGCACGACGCCGAGAAGGCCGCTTACTCTCCCGTCAGCATCTTCTGTCCCGCGTGTCACACCGACTTTACCACCATCACCGCCTTCAACGAGGACGGCACCGAGGCCGATTACACCTGCCGTTGCGGTCATAGCGGGCATTTCAACTTCCGCGATAACTTCAACTGCAAGCTGGGCTGGAAGGTGGACTGGGCCATGCGTTGGAGATACGAGAACGTGGACTTTGAGCCCGGCGGAAAGGATCACTCCGCGCCTACCGGCTCCTACAACAACTCCAAGCTCATTGCCAAAAAGGTCTTTGGACACGACGCCCCCATCTATCAGGGCTACGAGTTCATTGGCATCAAGGGCATGACGGGTAAGATGTCCAGCTCCTCGGGTCTGAATCTCACTCCCGAGACCCTGCTCAAGCTCTATCAGCCCGAGGTTCTTCTCTGGCTCTACGCCAAGACCGACCCCGTGAAGGCCTTTGACATCTGCTTTGACGACGGTATTCTCCGTCAGTACTTTGAATTTGACAAGATGCTGAGCGACGTGCGCGAGGGCAAGGCTACCGAGGCGGTGCAGGACATCATGTTCCTCTGCCAGGTTCCCGGCCGCACCGTGGAAACCGTTCCCATGTCCCTTCTGGTACAGCTGGGCTCCATCGTCAACTTCAACGTTCCCATGCTGGAGACCGTGTTTGAAAAGATTGGCACTCCCTATAAGGCCGAGCAGTTTGCCGACCGTTTGAACCGCGCCAAGTTCTGGCTGGAGCAGTGCGCTCCCGATCAGGTCAACCGCCTGCGCCAGACGCGGAATTGGGAGGTTTACAATACTCTGACCGAGGAAGAAAAGAAGGAGATCGCCCTCCTGCACGATTATATTGCCAAGGGCGGCTACTCCCTGGACGAGCTTAACGCCGAGCTGTACGCCATTCCCAAAACGGTGTTTGGCACCGAAATGGGCGATAAGGAGCTCAAGGGCATTCAGGGTGCCTTCTTCCGCACCGTATATAAGCTGCTCATCGACAAGGAAAGAGGCCCCAGACTCTACCTGTTCCTCTACGCCATCGAATCCGAGAAATACGTGGGACTTCTGGACTTCTCCTATCCCCGGACCGAGGCCGAGATCGAGGCGGACAAGCCTGTGGTGGAAGAAGCGCCCGTGGTGGAGGAAGAGGTTGACCGTACGCCCGATCCCGTGGCTCCCGTCAAGGAGCAGGTCACCATTGAGGACTTTGATAAGCTGGACTTCCGTGTTTGCAAGATCCTCAAGGCCGAGGGGGTACGCAAATCCCACTCCTGCCTCAAGCTGACCCTGTTCGATGGCATCGGCGAGCGCGTCATTATGTCCTCTATCAAAGAGGAATACACACCCGAGATGCTGGTGGGTCGCAAGATCATCGTTATTGCCAACCTCAAGCCCAACCGTATCTGTAATATCAACTCCAACGGTATGCTTCTTGCCGCCACCAACAACGCTTGCGGCTGCAAGATCATCTTCGTAGACGATTCCGTCCCCGAAGGCACCGCTATTCACTAATTGAAGATTGTTTTTATGGGGGAGGGGGAAAACTTTTTGAAAAAAGTTTTCCCCCTCCCCCATACCCCCACCCCTTTTCAAAAACTGCAAAAAAGACAATGTTTTGTGCGGCATTCGCAATGGACACGGAGGTGGATGCATTGTATAATGTCGATAGCAAAACACAGGAGGACAACATGGAATTCAAAAATAAAAAGATCTATACCGAAGCCCCCGCAACGGGGGACCGTTACCGCCAAAATTACGCGGACGGGTTGCAAAGGTTCTTGGAAAAATTGAACCGTGAAGGGGCAGACGCGCGCAAGAATTTTATGCCCGCCGAGGACTTCCCCGAGAAGATTGAGGACTATCGCCGCGAGTATCTCCGGATGCTTGGCGTGGAGGATATGGACGTTTCTGCCCCCGAGCAAACCGAATGCGAGGCGGTGGGCGAGGACGAGGTCTGCAAAATTTACCGGTACGCCTTGCATATGCCCGAGGGGATTCCTTTTTATGGGATCTTGTTCGTTCCCCATGCTTGCGCAACGCCCGCGCCTTTGGTGATTTGCCAGCACGGCGGCTACGGGACCCCCGAGCTTGCGAGTGGTATGCACGGCAAAAACAATTACAATTCTATGATCCACCGCGCCCTGGAGCGTGGGGCCATTGTCTTTGCTCCTCAGCTTCTTTTGTGGCGCTACAAGGAGGAAAGTCCCGTGCACCGTCAGCATCCCATTCCCTACAATCGGCAACAGCTGGATGCTTCTCTCAAGCGCTTTGGACTTTCTATCACCGGCTTGGAGATTACGTTTATTCGCCGCGCCATCCGCTTCTTTTCCAATATGGAGGAGGTGGACGGGGAGCGGATCGGCATGATGGGCCTTTCCTACGGCGGCTATTTTACCCTGCACACCATGGCGGCGGAGCCCCGCATCAAGGCGGGATATTCCAACGCCTGCTTCAACAACCGGGATTGCTATCCCTCCTTTACCGATTGGTACTACAAGGATGCGGGCTACCGCTTTCAGGACGCCGAGGTGGCCGCGCTTTGCGCTCCCCGCAAGCTCTTTTTGAGCGTGGGCAAGGCCGATCCCGTCTTTGATTATCGCCACGCCATTCCCGAGGCCGAGCGGATCAAGGACTACTTCAAGGCCTTTGGCAAGGAAGAGAACCTGGTCTTTTCGGTCTGGGAGGGCGGACATACCGTGAATGATACCGACGAGGGCTTTGATTTTCTCTTTGAGGGGATCAACGAATAAACAATGTGATTTGTTTGAACTGAGGGCACCTCATCCGTCACGCTTCACGTGCCACCTTCCCCCACTGGGGAAGGCTTGCGGGAATTTGACATTTCAACAACAGCGCGTTTCTTTTGTTGTTTGTCATGCAAAACAAAGGAACGATTGCCGAAAACGAAGGTGTTCGGCGGCCTTCTCCAGTGGGAGAAGGGGGACCACCGTAGGTGGTGGATGAGGTGTTTTTCCAGGTCAACGATATCCAATGAATAAGAAAGGAATTTTCCATGGAACTGAACGTAAAAATAAAGCTGACCCGGGGCATGACGGCCCCTGAATACGCCACCGACGGCTCTGCGGCAGTGGATCTGCGCGCCGCGCTGGAGGAGGACGAGGTCATTACCCTTCTGCCCGGAGAGCGCTCCCGCATTCCCACGGGAGTGGCCATTTCCCCCGAGAGCCGTGACGTTGTGGCGGTGATTGCCGGACGGAGCGGACACGGACTCAAAAACGGCGTTACCATGGCCAACAGCATTGGAGTGATTGATAGCGACTACCGTGGAGAGATCTCGGTGGTGCTGATCAACCACGGAAGCGAGCCCTTTGAGGTGCGTCGCGGTGACCGCATTGCCCAAATGATGTTCATGCCGGTGCTGCACGCCGCCTTCCTGCCCGTGGAGGAGCTGGACGAGACCGCGCGCGGCGCGGGCGGCTTTGGCCATACGGGAGTGCAGTAAAAATACATCCTTTGCCCGACGGCACCCAAGGGGCCGTCGGGGATTTTTTTGGCAAGGGCAAAAAAATTTTCCCATTCTGTCCGTTTTTTGGCAGTTGGATCGTTATATAGAGTGAAAGGCAGGTGAAGGGTATGACGGAGCACAAAGAAAAGAGGATCTGCGAGGAGGCCGTATTGGCAATAGCGGAGGGCAATAAAGAGGCCCTTTCGGTGATTTACGATTCCATGGCACGAATGATCTTTTCTGTGGCATATGCGGTGACGGGAAACACGGCCGATGCAGAGGATGTACTGCAGGACACCATGCTTGGCGTTGTAACGTCGGCGCATACCTACCAAAAGGGAACCAACGCCCGGGCGTGGATCCTATCCGTGGCGCGCAACCGCGCCATTGACCTCGTACGAAAGCGAAGGGTTACGGTTCCGCTGGAGGAGATTACCCATCTGTCCGACTCCCAAGACGGCATGGCGGAGGATCGCCTGTTTGCCGAGCTCACGGCCCCCTTGAGTGGGGAGGAGCGGCAGCTGGTGCTTCTTCGATTGCATTGGGAGCTATCCTATTTTGAGATCGCGCGCATTATGGCGATCAGCGTATCCGCCGCGCAAAAGCGATACCAACGAGCCCTGAAAAAGCTAAAAAACATTTATTTGTAAAGGAGGATTTGAAATGAGAAAAAAAGATATAAAGAAAATTTTGAGCCGCGTGGACGATCTTCCTCTGCCGCCCAAGGAGAAGATCCTGGCGGCGTGTGAAACATCGTTTAACGAAATTCCGATACAGAAGACGAAAAAGAGCGAGTTTAAGCCAATCGTAATAAAGAAGCGCGTCCTGCAATATGCGGCCATGGCGGCCTGCCTTTGCCTGCTGATCACCGGCGTGTTTGGCGGACTGGGGCTGTGGCGTCAGGGCCAGACGGGTCTCGAGATCCCCGCAATCACCTCTCCAAGCACGCAAAAGGGCCCCGACCTGCCCATTGGCTCCTATCCCCCCGAGCAGGTGGATTACGAGAACATGAGCATGGTGGAGTATATGGAGCTCCATCCCGATTTTCTTTCGTATCGGTATATGCCTTGGGAAGAAAATTTTGCCTTTGCTCACCTGGAGATCTTGTCGGTGGAGGAAGGGTATCGGCAAATTGCAGATTTGCAAACAGACGGCACCTACGATTACTATAATGACCCGGGAACAAGTGATCAAAACTATCGATTTTTGTTAGTAAAATGCCGAGTGATCAAAGACTATTGGAATGCGCTGGAAGAGGGTAGCGAGATCAATTTGTTTATTGAAACCGGTCGTACCGTGGACTATAAACAATATGATGGTGAATACTCCAAAGACGTGATAAGAAATGCCGAATCCTTGTTGATGCGGTTAGAGATTGCGCAGTACCATATTTATGACAATAAGGATGGGCACGAGATTACCGAGGACGTAGCCCACGTTTACGTTGAAAAGCTTGGTTGTTTTCCGATTGTTGACGGTAAGATCTCCTTGGAAGAACTTAATCGCTTTTTGAATCAAATCGGCGCAGAGCCCTGGTACGATATTGGAGTTGGCGGTGTTCCTGTGGTTTGTAGCTTTTCCGACGTGGAAAACATTCTTGCGGAAGGTATGACTTTGGAAACCGCAGCCGAGAATTTAAGTATGGTTTACGCAAAATACCAGACGGGGGAATACAATCATGTTGATATTGATTTGGTTAGTAAAATGAACTATGGAGAATATGTCCGTTTGGTAAACCAAGAATCTACAGATGAAGATTTTAGAAAATACGGTACGGAAATAAGATTGGCATATCTTTTGTTCCCAAAAGAGGAGTCCAGAGATATTATTCTTTCCAATGGCACTGTTTATCCCATCTTTACCGTGTTTATACTTTGTGATGAGGATTGGTCTCAATTGATATCTGAAGTTGCAGAGATTGAAAAAGTATATACGGATGAAAACGGTGTGTTAGATGAAGAGTCCTGTATAGCAAAAATTAAGAAAAGAGAATCGTTCTATAATCTTTTGTCGGTTTTGAATGGTACATTGGCAAAGTAATTGTATTTGAAATTCATTCTTTGAAAGAGGTGATACCCATGGGCCATTAGAATTTTTTCCATTGAAATGAAAAAAGAAAAATAAGAAAATAAGAAAATAAGACAGGAGGATTCCCATGAAAAAATTCTGCAAATCTATTAGTAGCTTTTTGATCGTAACATTATTGCTTTCTTTTTTGGTTGTTACCCCTGCTTTTGCTCAAAATAATGATTATGTCGAGGGGAAAGACGCAGATGCGACATCTACCATTGGCGAGATTTCAACAACTATTTCTTCAACAGAGATTCTTTCTCGTTTGGTGGCACAAGAGCCTTTTTCAATAGATGGAACTCTTTTGACGGATAGTCAAACGGTAGAACTAAATGAGTTTTACAATTTTTCTACTATGAGTCGATTTGCAATTGCAGATTGGGCTTGCAGAAATGATTTGATCACAGAGGAACAAAAAATAGAAAGTTATTGCGACTTGTTAACAACTAGAAATTTTGAAAACATTGTTTGTTTGGATCCTATCTATAAGCAAATTGATAATTATGCAAAAAAGCATCGACTTGATACCACGTTGAATCAAAAAGTATCACTTGTTTTAAATCCAACAGATCAGACACAATCTGTTTATGCAATTAATTCCGATAGTGTTAACGATGGTCAAATTGTTGTACATGACTACGATGGAGTTGGAATTTTAGAGAGTGAGTTGGAAAGAATTTTAAGTATGGCACAGGGCATTCGTTCCAGTTACGAAAATATGGGAATTCCATTTTTAAATCCTGATTTTGACGGCTATTATGTGATTGCTTTACGCGGCAGTTCTTCCGGAGGTTCATGTGAAACCAATCCTATAGGTGGCTCTATTGAAGGGAATAAACAATTGAGTGCAACAACTTTATACATCAGTGTAGACGGTAATGGGGTAATCAATACAAGTAATACCGTATTACGGCAAAGGCTTGCTCATGGCATGTTCCATGCCATTCAAAATAGCTATCATAGTGCCGAAGGTTGGTTTAAGGAAGCTTGCGCTGATTGGGGGGCCTGGGCGGCTACGGGATTGACGACCGGCTTGAATCTTAATGCTTTCATTAATTCAAGTTTGTCTATGACCGCCAATGTTGGTGGTGGTGCAATGCTGTTTCCCGCAACGATTGCCCGGTACTACGGCGGTGCCGCAACAATTCTGGAAATTTACGAGCAATTAAGTTCCGTAACAAGCGCTACTTTTAGCATTGCGACGTTGGATGTCAAAATAACTGCAGCACTCGCGGCACGCGGATATTCCTCTGTGGATTTTGCAGATGTATTTTCTCGGATGTCAGTGAATCTTGCTACTCCGGGAAGCAGTTATTCGTTTATTACTTCCGGATTGCAAAATACCTCTGCGGCAGATATTACCTATTCACCGGGAACAGATTTTACAGAAGATTCGGCAGATGTGCTTGACAGAGTTTATTTCACCTTTGAACCCGCGACAGGGGTGTCCAACTGTACCATTGAGTTTGAGGTGGTAATGTACAACGGAACAGGCACGGTGCAGCAGTATTGGTATAATAGTGAAGGGGTTTTGTGTGTTCAATATTTTACTCCTAACGCCAATGGTGTAGTAACTTTTTATCAACCCGATTCGGAGGAAGGCAATCCCACCGGCTTTGTTGGAATTGTTGTTACGGGTGTCGGCGAGAGTTTCGATTTCTCCATTGACTACACGGTAACCCAAAACTGATGTTTTTAAGATGATTTCATAATTTACTCCTAATTTTTTGATGATATAATCAAAGCCCCCAAGGCAGGACGCGTTCCTGTCCTTGGGGGCGGCGGTGTTGTTAGGGGATTGTGTAACGATTAACGTGTCATCCTGAGCGAAGCGGAGCGGAGTCGAAGTTTGCGCAGGCGAAACAGTTGCAACGCAAGGTTGAGCGGAGCAAACCGAGGAGCGATAGCGACGAAGGGATCTACGAAGGTGATCTGCCGGCTTTTTGTAAGAAAAGTAACTTTTATAGCACATGAAGGATTGCAGGAGTCGTTAAAAGATCCCGTCATGCTACGCATGCCGCCCTCCCTTGGGTCGGGTTCGGGCGAGCTTGGGAGCCTGCTCAGAGATGACACGTTTATTGTTAGAAGATCCCAACGCCCGAGGGCGTTGCCCTCCCTAAGGTCGGGTTCGACTGCGAAAAACATCCCCCGGATGTTTTTCTCCGCTCAGGATGACGCGTAAAACCAACGGATCTATTATACCGTAGGGGCGAACTGTGTTCGCCCGCGGGCGTTGTCCTCCCTTGGGGCGGGTTCGGGCGATCTTGCGATCCTGTGCAGAGATTACACGAGAGGAACGCTTTCGCTCCAATCGTTCCAATTTGGATTTTTTCTTGCGATAAGATGATTCTTTTTCGCTCGTGTCCACCCTTTTAATTGCTTTTCACGTGCAATGGCTTCGTTTATTTCGGAATAACTTTCATAATAAACCAACTTGTAAATATGGTACTTTTTTGTAAACCCTTCCAGTTCTTCGTTTTTGTGTTCCAACAATCGTCGTCTCAAATCGTTTGTAACACCAATATATATTACGGAATCCGTTTTGTTGGAAAGTATGTAAACGTAATACATCCGTACTCCTCAAACATTCAATAACGATCTATTATTTACGCCAAAGGAAAATACTCCCGGTCAAGAGATTGCAAGTGTCTCTCCATCCAACACCGCCTCGGTCAGGGTATCGCCAAGGTAGGTGAGCTTGAGGGAGAAGAAGGGGGTGGCGGCGTTGGCGATCAACTCCAAAAAGATGCGGTCGCCTACCCACATGGGCAGGGTCAAAAGACGCTCCTTTTCGATCCATGCCAGCTCGCCCTCGTCGCACTCCTTTTCCACGCCCTCCCAGTCGGTGACTGTAAACAGGTGCATATACTCGGTGGGGTAGCGGTCGGACACAAAGGTGACAATGCCACGGTATTGAAACGCGGTCACGGTCAGGCCGGTTTCCTCCAGGATCTCCCGCCGCATACAATCCTCGGGGCTTTCCCGATCCTCAAATTTTCCGCCCACGCCGATCCATTTGTCACGGTTTTCATCGTTCTCCTTTTTGGTGCGGTGGAGCATCAGGTACTTTCCGTCCTTCTCCAAATAGCAAAGGGTGGTCATTTTCATAGCGTTGCTTCCTTTTCCGTCTTTCCAAAGATTTTTGCAAGGGGGAGGGGAATCCTCCGTCTGTTCTCATTATAGCAGATTTCCCTTGCTATTTCAAGTCATTGGAGCAAAGAAAAACGCCCATTCGGTTGCGCGAATGAGCGTTTTCTTGTTTTATTCCTGATTTGCCGTAACGATAAGATTGGCACCCGTATCCAGCAGATTGGATACCAGGACGTCGCCCACGCGAACGGGAAGGGTTGCTACGGTTTTGTTGATGACCTGCATACAGTCAAACATCAACTCCTTGGGAATCGCGCGGTCGGTCTTGACCGCTACCACGCCACCGCCCGAGGTGCGGACCGTAGAGGTCAGGGTACGCATGGGGTGGGTACATTCGTCAATGGCGTACTGCTTGCCGCGGGGACAGGTAAAGCCCTCAATGGTGAGGATCTCCTTGCCCTCCAGGGTTACCTTCATGGGGCATCCCTTGGGACATACGATACAGGTCAATTCTCTTGTATTTGCCATGTTATTCCACCTCCAGGGTAAATTTCAACGCCTTGGCACCTGCAAACTGGACGGGCTTGAGGAGAATGCTTTCCATTTCTCCGGGAGCCACCTTCTGCTTTTTGCGGGAGTAGATCACCCGATCGCCGTCCAGTACCTTGACGGTCGCGTTGCGGAAGATATCCGACACGCGGAAATACACGGTGATCTCCTTTTCCTCGGTAATGGTTTGAGGAACGGTATAGCGGATCTTGCCGTCGGTGGAGAGGGGAATGTGAAGATTGCTCTGCAGCGCACCGCGCAGATAGGCCGCGGCGGCGTTGCCGGCGATCTCAGCCTCCTCGGAAACGTAGTCCACCAGATCATGCACGTGCAGCACGTTTCCGCAGGCAAAGATGCCCTCGGTGGAGGTTTGACGGTTTTGATCCACCGTAGCACCGTTGGTAATGGGGCTGAGCTCCACTTGGGCGGTCTTACTCAACTCATTCTCGGGGATCAGACCCACCGAGAGGAGCAGGGTATCGCAGGGAATGTACTCAAAGCTTTCGGGAATGGGACGGCGGTTCTCGTCTACCTTGGCAATGGTGACTCCCTCCAGGCGTCCCTTGCCGTGGATCTTTACCACGGTGTGAGAGAGCTTCAGGGGGATACCAAAATCGTTCAGGCATTGCTCAATGTTCCGCGCCAGACCGCCGGAATAGGGCATCAGCTCGCATACAGCGTGAACCTTGGCTCCCTCCAGGGTCATGCGGCGCGCCATAATCAGACCAATGTCACCGGAGCCCAGGATCACCACGTTCTTACCGGGCAGATAGCTCTTCATGTTTACGTACTTTTGAGCCGTACCCGCGCTGAAAATGCCCGAGGGACGGTCGCCTGCCAGAGCAAGGGCTCCCGCGGGACGCTCCCGGCATCCCATGGCCAGGATCACGGCCTTGGCTTGAATTTGGAATACGCCGAGGCTGGTGTTGGTAGCGGTAATGACCTTCTCGGGGGAGATGTCCAGTACCATGGTGTCCAGAAGATAGGGGATCTTCTTTTCCAGCACCTTCTCCTCGTAACGCCAGGCGTACTCGGGACCGGTAAGCTCCTCACCAAAGCGGTGGAGGCCGAAGCCGTTATGAATGCATTGACGCAGAATACCGCCCAGGCGGGAATCGCGCTCCAGGATCAGGAGGTTGGTCACACCCTGTTCGTAGGCCGCAAGGGCCGCGCTCATGCCGGCGGGGCCGCCGCCAATGATAACAAGATCGATCTGCTTCATCTTACGCCTCCTCCTTGGTTTTTCCAAAATTGATGATCGAGCCGCCGCCAAACTTGGTTACGCTCTCAAAGGGCACGCCGTTTTCCTTGGCGAGAAGCTCCACGATATAGGGGGAGCAGAAGCCGCCCTGACAGCGTCCCATCTGGGCGCGGGTGCGGCGCTTGACGCCGTCCAGATCCCGCGGACGGGGATTTTGACGGATGGCCGCCAGGATCTCTCCCTCGCTCACGCCCTCGCAACGGCAGAGGATGCGTCCGTAGGCGGGATCCTTTTGGATCATGGCATTCTTTTCCTCAATACTACCCTCACGGAAGGCGTGGGTGGCAGGACGAATGGGATCAAAGGCGGGATTGGTGCGGAATTCCAGACCGGCGTCCTTCAAAAGCTCCACCACGTACTCGGCAATGGCGGGGGAGGAGGAGAGACCGGGGGACTCGATGCCGGCCACGTTTACAAAACGCTCCCGGGGTAGGTTGATGATAAAATCTCCGGTGCTTCCCACGGCGCGCAGACCGCAGAAGGAGGTGATGGTCTTGCCAAAGGGAACGCCCTCGGCGTTTTCGGCGCTCTTGGCGCGAATGAGGGAAAGTCCCTCCGGAGTGGTGGATTTGTCGGTCTTATCCTCCTGATCCACTGAGGTGGGGCCTACCAGCAGGTTGCCGTCCACGGTGGGGGTTACCAAAAGACCCTTGCCCATCTTTCCGGGGGTGCGGAACAGGGTCTGCTTTACCATGCCGCCGCACTCTCTGTCCAAAAGGAGGTATTCACCGCGGCGAGGATGAATGGTGAAGGAAGTGTCGCCAACCATGGCGGCAATGGCGTCGGCAAACAGTCCCGCGGCGTTGATTACGTAGCGGGCGGACACCTTGGCAGACTCCGAGGAGATACAAAAGACGTCGCCCAGATCCTCAATGCCGGTCACGGCAAAGTTGGTAAAGAGCTCGGCGCCGTTGTCCATGGCGTTGCCAATGGAGGCAATGGTTAGCTCATAGGGGCAAACGATACCTGCGGTGGGGGCGTAGAGGGCGCAGGTGGCATCCTTGGCCACGTTGGGCTCCAGCGCGCGCAGCTCCTCCTGCTCCAGCAGGCGCAGATCCTTGACGCCGTTGGTGGTTCCGCGGCGAAGCAGAGCCTCCAGGGCTTCACGGTCGGCCAGGTCAAAGCCCAGGACCAGGGAACCGTTGTTTTGGTATTTTACGCCCAGCTCACGGCAGACCGATGCCATCATTTCGGCACCCTTTACGTTCAGCTCAGCCTTCAGGGAGCCCTCGTGGGCGTCAAATCCGGCGTGTACGATGGAGGAGTTGGCGGCACTGGCACCGCGGGCCACGTCGTTCTCCTTTTCCAAAATGCAAATGCGGAATTGATAAGCGGAAAGCGTTCTTGCGATCATTCCGCCAACCACACCGCCGCCAATAATGGCGATGTCGTATGGATGGTTCATTGCTCTCAGGTTTTCCTTTCAATGTTTTGACGGTTTTGATAGGGTCGGGGTCATTCCTTTTTATTATAACGCTTTGCGCGGAATCTGTCAATAAGGGAGAAAAAATAGATAAAAAAGCAAAGAAACCGCGGCAAATGCGCAGAAGTGCGCAAAAATAACGGGGGGAAGTGCGGAAACGGAACTCCGATGCCACGGTGATGACGCGGGGTAAAAATCGACAAAATAGACAACCTCAACTTTTAAAAATAGTGAAAATTGCCAAATTTCGGAAAAACAAGAAAATAGTCTTGACAAATGGAGGAAAAGGTTATATAATAAACGAGGTTAGCGGACGCTAACTGCATTTCCATTGCTCGGTTCCAACCATGGGAAATCGAGAAGGGTATGAGGAGTTTTTTATGAATTTGCGCGCGGCTGAGGAAGGAAAAGAGTATATCGTTCAGCGTATCGAAACCGATGACGAGGAGTTGGATGCGTTCCTGTTCTCCCTGGGTTGTTACAGTGGGGAACCCATTACGGTGATCGCTCATCGCAAGGGTGGCTGTGTCGTTTCCATTAAGGACGGCAGATACAACATTGATAACGATCTTGCCGAGGCGATCATTGTTTGATCTTCGTAAAAGCAAAAAAATAATCTTCGGATTATTTTTTTTGGCGTGCGGTTAGCGGCGGCTAACCAAAAACGAATCCGTATTTCAACAGTCAAGGCTGTGAAAATAAAAAAACAGAACAGGAGAACGCAATATGAGAATTGCACTCGCCGGAAACCCCAATAGCGGTAAGACCACGATGTATAACGCGCTCACCGGCCAAAATGAAAAGGTCGGTAACTGGGCGGGCGTTACCGTGGAAAAGAAAGAACACCCCATCAAAAAGAGTCTTTGCGGCACAGGAGAGGAGCTGATCGCAGTCGACCTGCCCGGTGCCTACTCCATGTCTCCCTTCACCTCGGAGGAGAGCATTACCAGTGCCTACGTCAAGAACGAGCATCCCGACGCCATTATCAATATCGTGGATGCCACCAATCTGAGCCGAAGCCTGTTCTTTACCACCCAGCTGCTGGAGCTTGGGATTCCCGTTGTGGTTGCCTTGAACAAGGCCGATATCAATAAAAAGAAGGAGACCAAAATCGACGCCAAGGCCCTTTCCGAAAAGCTGGGATGCCCTGTGGTGGAAACGGTTTCTTCTGCTTCCGAGGGTATGAAAGAGGTGGTAGCCGCCGCCGTTTCGGTGATTGGAAAGGGACAGGACGCGCCTTACGTACAGGGGGACATCGACCTGACCGACAAGAAGGTGGTGGAGGCTGCCGACCGGAAGCGCTTTGAATTTGTGAATAAGATCGTGAAAAAGGTGGAGGATCGAAAGGTTCGCACCAATGAGAAGAACGCGCAGGATAAGCTGGACGCCATTCTCACCAACAAGTGGTTGGGGATCCCGATCTTCGCCGTGGTAATGTTCCTGGTATTCCAGATCTCCCAGGCCTGGCTTGGTGCTTGGATCGCCGAGGGCTACGTGTTCAACGAGGGCGCGGAGAATGAGCTGGTGATTCCCGGTCTGGTCACCCTGATCGAGGCCTTTGGTGAGTCGGTAAGCGTTTGGATGGAAAACGCCAATCCGCTGCTGACCTCCATCGTGGTAGACGGTATTATTGGCGGTGTTGGTGCCGTGGTTGGCTTCCTGCCCCTGGTTATGGTCATGTATTTCCTGATCGCCCTGCTGGAGGATTGCGGTTACATGGCGCGTGTGACCGTGGTACTGGATCCCATCTTCAAAAAGGTCGGTCTTTCGGGCAAATCTGTGATTCCCTTTGTTATCGGTACCGGATGCGCTATTCCCGGTGTTATGGCCTGCCGCACCATTCGAAATGAGCGTGAACGCCGCGCGACCGCTATGCTGGCTCCTTTTATGCCCTGTGGCGCAAAGCTGCCCGTTATCTCTCTGTTTGCAGGTGCCTTCTTTGCGAATTCCACCTGGGTGGGCACTGCCATGTATTTTGTTGGTATTCTTTTGATCTTTGTCTGCGCCTTGCTGGTCAATAAGCTGACGGGGCACAAGAATCGAAAGTCCTTCTTCATCATTGAGCTTCCCGAGTATAAGGCTCCCAGCTTTGGCAAGGCGTTTATGTCCATGTGTCAACGCGGCTGGTCATACATCGTAAAGGCAGGAACCATCATCCTGGTTTGTAACTTTGCCGTACAGCTGATGCAGACCTTCAGCTGGTCCTTCCAGCCCGTAGAGGACGCAAGCCAGTCGATTCTGGCTACCATTTCCACTCCCTTTGCTTATTTCTTTGCTCCCATCGTTGGCGTGGTTGCATGGCAGCTTGCCGCCGCAGCCATTACCGGCTTTATTGCCAAGGAGAACGTGGTTGGTACTCTGGCAGTTTGCTTTGTAGGTCTTGAGAACCTCATCGATACCGAGGAGCTGGCTCTCATGGAGGGCGCGGGTGCCGAGGTTGCGGCCATCTTTGCCATCACCAAGGTAGCGGCTCTGGCTTACCTGATGTTTAACCTCTTTACGCCTCCTTGCTTTGCCGCCATTGGTGCCATGAACTCCGAGATCAAGAGCAGAAAGTGGCTCTGGGCAGGCATTGGACTCCAGTTTGCCGTTGGTTATTCGGTCGGCTTCCTGGTCTTCTTCTTTGGAAGTCTCTTTACCGGCTCCGACATGGGTCAGGTTTGGATGTCCATCGTTGGTTGGGGATTCGTCCTTGCCGTTGCGGTTATTCTGACCGTTCTGATCGTGAAAAAGAACAAGCAACTGAAGGAAGAGTACGCGCTGAAGAAATCGGCCCGTGAGGTTGCAAAGGTATAATCCCATAAAGGAGGAACGAAGGTATGGGACCCATTGATTTCATCGTTATGGCCGTGATCGCCGTGATCGTTGGCGGTGCCGTGGCTTACATTATCAAGGCCAAAAAGAGCGGGAAAAAGTGCATCGGTTGTCCCGACAGCGGTTCCTGCGGTTCACAAAAGAATTGCTCCGACGGCGGATGCGGCTCCTGCTGCCATTGCCACGACGAGAAAACGAAATAAAAACAAAAACCCAGCGGCCGTTTGTCGGGAGACAAACGGCCGCTGGGTTTTTGTGTGTTATTGCAGGGGCTCAAAGTCCTGAGCACCGTGCTTGCATAGAGGACAAACAAAATCCTCGGGCAGGGGATCCCCCTCGTAAACGTAGCCGCAGATCTTGCATACGTAGCCCTTTTTCTTTTCGGGCTGGGGACGGGGCTTGACGTTCTTTTGATAGAAGCTGTAGGTCATGGTTTCGGCGTCGGAGACCACGGCGGCCTCGGTGAGCTTGCAGATGAACATTCCGTGGGTATCCAGATCCACGTACTGCTCCACCTCCAGAGAGAGATAGGCGTTGATATAGCGGGGAAGGATCACCAGACCGTTGGCGGCGCGCAGAGGCGTGCAATCGGCAAATTTGTTCACGTCCCGTCCGCTGCGGAAGCCAAAGGCTTCAAATACCGCAAAGGGGGCCTCCTCGGAAAGACAGTTCACGTTCATGCGTCCGTCGGCCTTAATAACGTCATGAGAATAATTGGATTTGTTGATGGTGACCGCCACGCGATTGGGGGTGCTGGTCAGCTGACATACCGTGTTTACGATCAGGCCGTTGTCCTTCGTCCCGTCGTTGCAGGTGACCACATACAGGCCGTAGCCAATGCGAAAAAGGGCAGAGGGATCCATTTGAGGGGTTTTGTGTTCCATACGGTTCTCCTTTTCTTGGAAATGGGGTTCTTTACCGATAGTATACCACAAAAAAAGAAAAAAGCAACCTTTTTTTGCAAGTATATCTCTTTTTTCTTTTGCATAAGGTTCTTTGACGGGAGGGATGAAATGAAGAAAAAGGGCTTTTTACGTCTGCGACCTCTGCCAACGCTCCTGCTTTTGGGAATGCTTTTGTGGGATGGAGAGGGCTGGATGCGTGCCACGGTGCTGGCCGCCGTCCTCCATGAGCTGGGGCATTTGTGGGCGGCGCGCCGACTGGGGATCCCGGTGGATTCATTGCGGACCGATTTTCACGGTGCCCGCCTGGAGGTGCGTGGAAGGATGCTTTCGTATCGGGAGGAATGGCTCCTTTGCGCCGCCGGCCCCGGGAGCAGCTTTTTGGTAGCCGCAGCGGCGGGGCTCCTTCTTTCGGTGTCCCCCTTTTGGGGCAGACTTTGCGGAGCGTCTCTGCTGTTGGGACTGTTGAACCTGCTTCCCGTAGCCACCTTGGACGGGGGAAGGATGCTGGAGACCCTGCTCCTGTCCCACCTGGAGCCACGCTGTGCCATGGAGATCCTGCGGCTTTGCTCCTTCCTCTGTCTGTTCCTTTTGTGGGCTACGTCGGTCTACTTTTTGTTACGGATCGGGGACGGGGGGCCGTTGCTCTTTTTTTCGATGGGGTTGTTCCTCCATTTTTTTGAGACCATGGAGCGGGGTTTGGAGTAGATTGGGGAGAATTCAAGAGAAAAAGCGAGGATTTATGAGAGATTTGGGGGGTAAATCGGGTTTTCTCGGGTTAAAACCGAATGATTGTGAATAATAACGAAAATTTAATTTTTTTTGGGAAATCTATTGCAATTTGTCTGTATATCTGTTACAATATAGAGCGTAGTTTATGGTCAGAGTGCCAAAGGGACGGATCCTTTAAGAATTCAGCCGCTTGAGGTGGAGTTCCAATGGCTTTCCATGAATATTTTTTTATTTTCTTTTAAAGGAGTATTTATGCGGAATGAACAAGGATATTTTGATTCGGCTGAACGGTATTTCAAAGGCGTTTGACGGCGAAACCGTTCTGGACAGCATCAGTCTGGAAATTCATGACAAGGAGTTTATCACTCTGCTTGGCCCCTCGGGCTGTGGAAAGACCACCACGCTCCGTATCATCGGCGGCTTTGAAACACCCGATGAAGGGGACGTCTTTTTTGATGGAAAGCGGATCAACGACGTACCGCCGTATCAGCGACAGGTGAACACGGTGTTCCAACGGTACGCCCTGTTTCCCCATTTGAACGTATTCGATAATATCGCCTTTGGCCTGCGGATCCAGAAGCGTCCCGACGCCGAGATCCGTCAAAAGGTCAAGGATATGCTGGCCATGGTCAACCTCAAGGGCTTTGAGCGCCGCAAGGTCAGCACCCTGTCGGGCGGCCAGCAGCAGCGCGTGGCTATTGCTCGCGCTCTGGTCAATCAGCCCAAGGTACTTCTTTTGGACGAGCCGCTGGCGGCCCTGGACCTCAAGCTCCGCAAGGATATGCAGAACGAGCTGAAGAACATCCAGCACCAAACCGGCATCACCTTTATTTACGTTACTCACGATCAGGAGGAGGCTCTCTCCATGTCGGACACCGTGGTGGTTATGGCCCACGGACAGATCCAGCAGATCGGCTCTCCCACCGATATTTACAACGAGCCGGTCAACGCTTTTGTTGCCGACTTTATCGGGGAATCCAACATCGTGGACGGCATTATGCTTGCCGACCGCTCGGTGCGCTTTGCCGGTCACACCTTTGTTTGCGTGGACGGCGGCTTTGCCAAGAACGAGCAGGTTGACGTGGTGGTACGTCCCGAGGACGTGGACGTGGTGCCCGTGGAGAAGGGAATGCTCAAGGGACTGGTCACCGGTGTGACCTTCAAGGGCGTCCATTACGAGATTATCGTGGACGTGGACGGCTTTAAATGGATGATCCAGACCACGGATTTTGTGGCCGAGGGAGAGACCATCGGTCTTTACATTGAGCCCGACGCGATTCACATTATGAAAAAGTCCGAGTTTTCCGGAATGTTTGGAGACTATTCTTCCTTCAGCGATGAGCTGGACAAACTCTCTGTGATTACGGAGGACGAGGAAGAGGAATGAAAAAGCAGTCTGTTTTTGAGCGGCTGGCAAACGCTCCCCACCTGGTTTGGAGTGCGCTGTTCATTATAGCGCCCCTGCTTTTTGTGGTTTATTTTGCCTTTACCGATCGGGACGGTGGATTTACCCTGGAGAACATTCTTTCGCTGTCCTCTTATTCGGGTACCTTCGTTATGTCCCTGGGCTTTTCGCTGATCGCCACCACGGTGTGCTTTTTGATCGGCTATCCCTTGGCGTACTGTATGTCCCGCGCCTCCGAAAAGTCCCGCACCATTCTGATGGTGCTGCTGATGCTCCCCATGTGGATCAGTCTTTTGATCCGTACCTATTCCTTGATGGCTCTGTTGGATAACGGCGGCCTGGTCAGCACCTTCCTGACCCGTCTGGGCTTTCAGAAACTGACCTTTATTGGTACCGAGGGCGCGGTGATCCTGGGTATGATCTACGATTTTTTGCCCTACATGGTGTTGCCCATTTACACCTCCATGACCAAGCTGGACAAGCGGTATCTGGAGGCGGCCAACGATCTTGGCTGCAACGGTTGGCAGACCCTGTTCAAGGTGATCCTGCCCCTGACCACGCCCGGTATCGTTTCGGGGGTGACCATGGTGTTTGTGCCCTCCATCAGTACCTTCTACATCTCTCAAAAGCTGGGTGGCGGCTCCTTCGACCTTCTGGGCGATACCATTGAGCGCCAGTTCCAGAACGCGGTGACCTATCACACCGGTGCGGCCATTTCCTTGGTGATGATGATCCTGATTTTGATCTCCCTTGCGGTGATGAACAAGTTTTCGGACAGTGAGGAGGACATTATCGTATGAAATTTTTATCCCGATTTTATATGGCCTTGATCTTCTTCATTCTGTACGCCCCCATTTTGGTGGTGATCGTGTTCTCCTTTAACGGCTCGGGAAGCCTGAGCCATTTTTCGGATTTCTCCCTCCATTGGTATCGGGAGCTGTTTCGGGATGGGGAAGCCCTCTCGGCGTTGAAAAACTCCCTCTTTTTGGCGGTGACGTCCTCGGTTTTTGCCACGGTGATCGGTACGTTTGCGGCCTTTGGCATTTCCCGTGCCAAGCGTCGGTATTACCAGGTTGCGGTGGAGACGGTTTCCAAGATTCCCATGATGAACCCCGATATCGTTACCGGTGTTTCCATGATGCTTCTGTTCGTGGGCGTGGCCTCCATTCTGAAGCTCTCCAACGTGCTGGGACTCTGGACCATGCTGATCGCGCATACCACCTTTAACCTTCCTTACGTGATCCTCTCGGTGCTGCCCAAGTTCCGTCAAATGGACAAGAGCCTGACCGAGGCGGCGCTGGATCTGGGATGCACTCCCGCACAGACCTTCTTCCGCGTGGAGCTGCCCTTTATCGTTCCCGGCGTGATCTCGGGTTTGATGATGAGCTTCACCCTTTCTCTGGACGATTTTGTAATCAGCCACTTCGTGTCGTCGCCCGATTTCAAGACCCTGCCTCTGTATATTTACAACCAAACGGCCCACGAGGTCAAGTTCAGTATGTACGCCCTTTGTACCTTGCTGATCTTCGTGATCCTGATCCTACTGATTGCCGTAAACCTTGCGGGATCCGCGGAGGATCGGAAGCTTCGTAAGAAGAACCGCGCCGGTGCGAAAGGAGGACGGGGATGATGAAAAAGAGAATTCTTTCCTTGCTCGCCTGCCTTCTGCTTTTGGCTATGAGCACTACGCTCCTGGCTTCCTGCGGGGAGACCGAGGATAGTGTTACCCTGTACGTTTACAACTGGGGAGAGTATATTTCCGACGGCTCGGACGGCTCTCTGGACGTAAACGCGGCCTTTGAGGAATACTGCCGCGAGGAGCTGGGACTCAACGTTACGGTAAACTACTCCACCTACTCCAGCAACGAAAGCATGTATGCTAAAATCAGCAGCGGATCGGCGGCGTACGACGTGATCATCCCTTCGGATTATATGATCGAGCGTCTGGTGGCAGAGGAGCTGCTGGCTCCTCTGGATCTTTCCCTGATTCCCAACTACGCGTATATTTCCGAGGAATTCAAGGGCGAGAACGTCTATTATGAGGGCGACTCGGATCTGGTGTACTCGATTCCGTATTTCTACGGCATGGTTGGCATTATCTACAATACCCGCGACGTTGCCGAGGACGAGGAGTCCCTGGGGAGCTGGGATCTGATGTGGGATGCCGATTACACCGCCAATATTTTGCAGTTCAACAACAGCCGTGATGCCTTTGGCACCGCCCTTTATAAGCTTGGCTATGACGTCAACGAAGCCACCGATGCCCAATGGCGGGAGGCCTTGGAGTTGTTGCGTCAGCAAAAGGCCGTGATCCAGGGCTACGTCATGGACGAGATCTTTAACAAGATGAAGAGCGGATCGGCTGCCGTGGCCGCCTACTATGCGGGAGATTTCTTCTCCATGTACGAGGATAACGAGGATCTTTCTTTCTTCTATCCCAGAGAAGGCACCAACCGCTACGTGGACGCTATGTGCGTTCCCGCTGCCTCCCAAAACAAAGAGCTGGCCATGCACTACATCAATTTTATGTGCAATGAGGAGATTGGTGTGGCCAATGCCGAGTATACCTACTACGCTTCGCCTCTGACCACGGTCATTGCCAACGCCGAGTATCAGGAATGTATGTCCGAGGTGCACGAGAATGCCATGGAGATCCTGTACGGTGAAATGGCATCGTCGGTGCCCACCCAGCCCTACATGAATCTTACTCCCGAGCGGCTTACCATGCTCAACTCCCTGTGGGAGGAGCTGAAGGTGGAAAGCAGCATTGGCGATGGGATCTACGTTTGTTGCGGCCTGATTCTTGCCGCGCTGCTGGCGTTACTGATTTATCACATCCTCAAAAAACGTCGTTGGGCGAAGCTCTACGATTGATAAACAAAAAACGACCTTCCCTCGCCCCTGCATCTTTAGCGGAGAAATAACTAACACCACCAAGGATTTTTTCTTTGGTGGTGTTTTTCTGTCGGTGTGAACTTACGAAAGCCTCCCTCCGAGAGGGAGGGGGACCGCGATAGCGGTGGAAGGAGCCTACGTGATTTCGAAGTTTTATTGAGTTCCATTGTAACGCACTCTCCCTCAGTCGCCTACGGCGCCAGCTCCCTCCCGGAGGGAGCCTTACATGCAGTATACCTCTGCGGATAGTGGGTTCGGGCATCTGCCCGATTTGGCTCGGTGGACGTCCACGCGCTATGCTTGCCCCAGACGCAAGCGTCGGAAAAGCAGAAAAATTTGAGAGTGCAACGGTAGAAAAATACTACGATTGGTAGAATTAAGTCTATGCTGCGGTTATTGATTTATTGCCCCAAACGCTGTATAATATATTCAGACGCGTCGAAACAACTTAATTTGGAGGTTCATACTATGGAATTAATGATTGGTGATAAGCTAAAGAAATTGCGCCGAAGCAGAGATTTGACTCAGGAAGAGGTTGCCGCTCATATTGGTATTTCCTATCAAGCCATCAGCAAATGGGAAAGAGGCGACGGATATCCGGACATCACAATGCTCCCTACACTTGCAAATTATTTTGAGGTGTCTGTTGACGAGTTGATTGGCATGGATGAAATATCCTCCGCCAAAAGCCTTGACGATATAAACCAGAAATGGAAAGAAAACAGAGCATTGGGAAATCATAAAGAAAACGTCGAACTCATGAGAAACGCGTTGAAAACCTACCCTAATAATGCGCTGCTGTTGATGCAATTGTCGTGTTCACTCGAACGACTTGAGGGTAACGACAAGGAGAAAAAGGAGTATTTAAAAGAATCTATTATGCTTCACGAGCAGATTCTAAAATACTGTGACGATTCGGAAATCAGAGGTGCCGCACTTTGCAATCTTTCCGATGCATATTACAGATACGGAGATTATGAAAAGGCGGTAGAATACGCTACCAAATTACCGAATCTTTATAAGACAAGAGAAACCGCGCTTGTTCGCATTTTAAAAGACGATGTACAAAAAAAGGAAGTGGCGAAATCAGCAATAGAACCGTTGACTTGGCTTCTGTCCTATCATTTGACTGCGCTTTCTGAAACCGAAAACGACACTCATTATAAGGACAAAATAATTAAAATGCTGGATGTGCTTTTTGACGGTAATGAAAGCGACTTCATTGCCAAAATTCGCAAGAAAGCGTCCGAGTAATTACTTGCCCCGCCTCGCGCGGGGCTTTTCTTTGCTTTCTGCGTATGAAAAAAGCCACCACGAAAACGTGGTGGCTAAATTTAATTTTACCGCTAATTTTGCAGAGAGTCGGGAAGGTCGTTTTTTTTGATTTGTCCTTAGTAATGCTTTCGGTATTGGGAGGGGGTACAGTTGTACTTCTTGGCAAAGAGATTGCTGAAATGGGAGGAGGTGTTAAAGGAAAGGGAATAGGCAATGTTGGTAATGCTTTCGTCCGAGCTTAGCAGCAGCGAGGTGGCGTAGTGGAGCTTTTCGTCCACCACGTACTTATGAAAGGTCATTCCCGTGGCCTTTTTGATCACCCGATTGATGTAATTGGGATGGTAGGAAAGCTCCCGTGCCACGGTTTCGTTCTGGATGTTCTCGGTGATATGACTGCGTACGTAACGCATGATCTTCGCGGCGGCGTCCGAAAGGTTGCCTTCCTCCAGGATCATGGAGTCGCGTACCAGGCTGATCAAAATGGATTGCAGATAGAGGTTGGAGAGCTCCTTGAAGAAGGAGAGCTCCTTTTGCTGTTCCCACAGCAATCCCTCCAAAAGACGCTTGGTTTGGTTGGTGGGGGTCAGCGCCGTGGGACGGTTCAGGATCTCGTGATCCAAAAAGCGATAGGGCTTATTTCCGCGTCGGGTGGCGCGCTTGCCCGGGTGCTCTGCGGCGTCCACGTCTACCATTTCAAAGGAGATGTCGATGACGTGCACCTTGGGACCCAGAGGGCGAAGGGTATAAAAGTAGCCCGGTAAGAACAGGAAGGCCCCGTGCTCGGGAACGATCACGCTTCGTTGCTCGCAAAATACCTCCAGGCGACCCTGCAGGGAATAGATCAAACGGTAGGAATCCATCAAAAAGTCGGTTAAATTCAATTCCCCCCGGGGGTTTTGGGCCCCGTTCACCGAGAGAACGGTGGGGCGGATCTGTTGCAAAGTAATATCCATGATTTCACCTTTTTATGTAAATCGTTCATTGGTTCCATGCCGATGGATGGCTTTAGGTCTCGTCAAACATCAAAAATTTGTAAACCGGGATCTCCAGCACGCGGGCAATGTCAAAGAGCGTATCCAGGGATACCGCCTTGTTGACGTTGGGTGCCTCCACGTGACCGATAAAGGCGGGGGTGCGGTCGATTCTTTCGGCCAGTTGCTCTTGGGTTAGTCCTCGCAGCTTTCGGTAATAGGCAATTTTCAGCCCCAGCTGCATATATTCCGATTCATATATCAGTTTCATGCCGTCACCTCTCTTTACCAATATTATACCAAATCCGTTTTCATATTCAAATGAACCCAAAATTATAATACTATATCTAAAAAATATAAAAATGTGTTTTTCAGCGCATTGAAAAATAAATAGAGGAAGGGAATGGTGAGGTGCGCAAGAATTGTCGAGGCGTTTTTTTGCAGGGCAAGGTGATACCAACGCCGCCGGTGCGCAGAGGAAAAAGCGGATCCTTGGTTCTGCCTTCCCAAAAGAGGGGCGACTCCGCGGCCTTTGCTTGCCGTCGCTCATAATAGAGTGCAAATAAAATATAATAAAATATAAATAAAAAATGAAAAAAGTATTGCAAAACAAGGTTTTTTGTTGTACAATAAAAGACGTAGGTTTCGGGGATGGATGAGTCACCCCTAAAACCGAAATCCGATTCAAACCTGGAGGTACAGATTATGGAGAAATCAACCGAGAAACACTTTGTTCCGCTGACCCTGGAGCAGGCCTTTGACGTTGCCGTGGTTGGTGGCGGATTGGCCGGTACGATGGCTGCCGTGGCCGCCGCGAGAGAGGGAAAAAAAGTGGTTCTCATTGAGAAATACGGATACTTGGGCGGTATGGCCACTGCCGGATTGGTATATCCGTTTATGAAACACACTGAAAACGGATCGGGAAAGCCTGCAAACGCAGGTCTCTACTTTCAGCTGCTGAAGGAGATCTACGAGATCGGCGGCAGCGACGGAGCCGAATCCCGCCACTATAAAGAGGAATTTATGAAGGTGGTTCTGGATCGCATGACCAAACGCTACGGCGTGCAGGTCCTGTTCCATTCCAAGCTTTGCTCGGTGGAGCGGGCAGAGCGTCGGATCCAAAGCATTACGGTTTCCACCGTATCGGGGAAGATCCAAATTCGCGCCGGCCGCTTTGTGGATGCCACCGGCAACGCCGACCTTACCGCGTTCGCAGGCTTTGCTTACGAGCAGGGACGGGAGGAGGACGGCCTTTGCCAGCCCATGACCCTGTGCTTCCGTCTTGGCAACGTGGATTGGAGCCGCTTTGATCACGCCGCGGCCAACAAGCTTTATCGGGAATTCCAGGCGGCAGGGAAGATCCAAAATCCCAGAGAAAATATCCTGATTTTCCACCATCCCTTCGATAACGTGATGCATATGAACACCACCCGCGCTATCGGCATCGATCCCACCAACGTGTTTGACGTGTCGAAGGCCGAAATGCTTCTTCGTGAGCAGATGCTGGAAATGTACCGCTTTATGAAGGAGAATATTCCGGGTCTGGAGAACTGTGAGCTGATCAGCTCGGCCGCCGAGTCGGGAATCCGCGAGAGCCGCCGCATCGTTGGTTTGGTAAAGGTCACCGCCGACGACCTGATCCACACCCGTAAGTTTGAGGACAGCATTGCAAGAGGTACCTACGCCATTGATATCCACAATCCTTCGGGAACCGGTACCTATCTTTACAAAATGCCCGAAAACGATTACTATACCATTCCTTACCGCGCCCTGGTTCCCCAGGATGCCGATAACCTGATCGTTGCAGGCCGTTGCATTTGTACGACCCACGAGGCGTTGGCAGCGGTGCGCATCATGCCCATCACCACCTGCATGGGCGAGGCCGCGGGAATTGCCGCCGCCATGGCTACCGACGCAGATTGCACGATGGCGCAGGTCGACGTACAGGCCCTGCGTGAAAAGATCGTTTCCTACGGCGGTCTTGTATAACCTTAAAAATTTTTAACCGAAAGATACCAAAGAAAAGAGGGAGACTATCATGAAGTGTTACTATGGTGAAGTGCACGCGCACAGCACGGAATCCGATGGAAAAGGTACCGTTTCCGAGGCGTATACCTACGCCCGCGACGTGGGGCACGCGGACTATTTTGCAACCACCGACCATAACCTCGGTCGCTACGATGCCACTCGTGTTGCGATGGTGGGAGAGACCGCCGAAAGCTTTAATGAGGATGGCAAGTACGCTGCTCTTTACGGCTACGAAATGACCTACGATATTACCACGGGTCACTATGGACATATCAATATTCTTCAGCCCACCGCCTTCTTTCCCACGTCCTATACCCTGGATCGGTTTTACGACGGCATGGCCAAGGCCGGAGAGAAGGGCATCGGTCAGTTCAACCATCCCGGCGATAAGTGGGGCAACTTTAACGAGTTCGTATTCGATCCCCGCGTGGACGATATTTTCCGCCTGATGGAGCTCCGTATCACCGAGTACGGCATTACTTGCATTGAGGAGGAATATGACCGCGCCCTCCGCATGGGCTGGCACATCAGCCCCGTGAGTAACGAGGACGCGCACAATACGCTCTGGACCACCAACCGTGAGGAGATCGGCGGCGTGCTTGCCGAGTCCCTTACCCGGGAGAACATTCTGGAGGGAATGCGCAAGAACCGCACCTTTGCCACCACCGACCGCTCCTTCCAGCTTTACTACAAGGCCAACGGCGAGTGGATCGGCTCCCGCCTGAAGAAGACCGGCGCGCTGAAGGTGGAGATCGACGCTTCCACCGAAAAGGCTTGCGGTCTTGGCGTGCTTCAGCTGGTGGGCGAGCACAACCGCGTTCTGGCACAGGTGGATGTGGGCCAGGCAAAGAGCTATCACTGGGAGATCACCATTCCCGACGATCAGAGATACACCTACGTCAAGCGCATCTCGGGAATGCACTACGCTATTTCGGGTGCCGTTTGGGTTGAGCAGAATCCTCCCTTGGAGCTGGAGATCCAAACCAACTACCAGGATGGCAAAACCGTTGCCTCTGCCAACGTAAAGAACATTGGGGACCGGGCGGTCACCGATCTGGTAGTGGAGTGGTATCCCGCTTGCGCCAGCATCGAGCTTGGCGCAAAGCCCTTTGTTTCCCGGCTTGGCGCGCTGGAGGCAGGCGCATCGGCTCTTGCCGGCTTCTCCTCGCCCGTGCTTGCAAAGCATACCCGCCTGGTAGCTATTGCCCGTGGTGTCTGCAACGGAGAGCCCGTAACCCTGAGTCGCGTGGTTTATCTCTCGCCTCTGACCATTCAGAGATTTTTCTGCAACTCCAGAATTTCTCAGATCTGCGATTTCTACAAGCAGCCCTTCTGCTGCTACGACGTTTACAACAATACCGACGTGGAGATCGATGCTTCGGAATACACCTTCCGTTACTACATCTTCGGTACCCACAAGGAATTTACCGTTCCCCGTAAGATCGCGCCCCACGGAATGCTCACCATTTGGTTCCGCGGTGCCGAGTCCAGCAAGACCATGGAGGATTTCAACGCCTTCTATGGCACCAACCTCACCGAAAACGAGGTTTACTGCTGTCCCCTGAAGTATGAGCCCGACGCCTACACCCGCAAGCTGACCATTGGCTACGGCGACGAGGTGGCTTGCCGCGCATGGATCCGTTCCGACGGATACCACGGTGCCGACGTGGACGGCAACGATTGCTTTGACTACGAGTGGACCAACGAGCTTGCCACCATGAAGGTTTTGGGATTGCGCAGAGGTGCCAAGCCCAGAGAGTTCGTTCCCGCCCTGCGCAACGCCATTCCCATGCCCACGGGCAAGGCCTTGGCCGAGTACGTGGAACCCGCAAAAGCAAAGATCAACCGTTTGGTGGTTCTTACCGACGGTTGTACCGATCTTGCCGCTCTGGAGAGTCGGGCGCGCGTCATGATTCCCGAGGCAAAGGAGATCGTGATGATCGCGGGAGAGAGCGACGGCACCAAGGGACTTCACAACTATATGTTCTGGAACGGCACGGCTCTTTTGCAGCAGGCTCTTGACGCCAAGCCCGACGCGGTCCTGGTTTCTATGGGTGGTAACGATTGTGGCAAAAAGCGCACCGATTGGTTCCTGCGCAACTTTGTTTCCTTCTCTACCACGCTGGTGAATATTACCCGTGGATTCTATGTTCGCCATATTCCCCTCGTCTTTACCATGCCCGCGCTGAACGAGGAGCAGATGGTAGACGGAAACGCGCTTTCGCATATGATCAAGGTGGTTGCCCGCACGCTGTACGCCGATTTCGTTGGTGTGCCGGAGGATGTGGTTCCCGCGTCCCTGACGGTGGCAAATCCCTGTACCGTAAAGCCCAAGGCAGATGCCATCCGCATTGCCGTGGTGGGGGATCAGTTCAGCGACAAAACTCCCAAGGGCCCGGCTTACGCCTTCTATCTGCAGGAGCTTTTGGGCGACGGCTTTGACGTCTATCTCTACGCCAAGGATACGGCAAGAGCCTCCAAGCGCGCCCCCAAAAATTATCTTGAGAACGCAGGCTCCTACGTTAATGAGATGAAGCGGTTGAAGATGGATGCGGTGGTTTCCATGTTCGGTTGCGCGGACCTGCGTCACGTGGTTGGTGACGAGTGGGATCAGGGCGTGTATCCCGTGGACTTTGAGGAGGGCTTCCGTGAGGTTCTCAAGACCTTCGCGGATATTGGTGCAAAGAACGTGGTGGTCACTCCCTTTGACCGTAAGGTGGTGGACAGCCGCCAGACCGTGCTTCGTCAAGAGGGCGGCGTGAAGGATATGATCGTTGGCATTGCCAAGGAGTATGATGCCGAGATCGTTGACTTCTTCAAAGAGACCTACGAGAACGAGGGCTTGATCGAGCTGCTCAGAGATATGGATTATCCCTCCGCTGCAGGCATCAAGCGCCTTGCCGAAATGGTTGCCGAGAAGATCAAGGCCATGTACGCGTAAATCTGTTTTTGAAACCCTTTTTCAAGGAGTGCCGGACGCTCCGGTGCTCCTTGATATCAAATATTTGTGAAAAACAAAGAGGTAATCATCATGAAAATTTTTAACGGTGAAGTTCACGCCCATACCAATCATTCCGACGGTAGAGGAACTCCTGAAGAAGCTTACGATTATGCCCGCAACGTGGGTAAGGTCGATTATTTTTCGGTAACCGACCATAACTTTGGTAAGTTTACCGCCGAAAGATTCTATTCTGTGATGCCCGCATTGGCGGAGGAGAAGAACGAGGACGGCAAATTTGCCGCTCTGTACGGCTATGAAATGACCTACGGCGCTCCCTCCGGTTACTACGGACACGCCAATATCATTCCTCCCAAGGAAATCTTCTGGACCAAGCTGAGCTTGGATGAGTGGTACGATGAGATGGCAAGAATTGGTGAGACCGGTGTGGGCCAGTTCAACCATCCCGGCGACAAATGGGGTAACTTCAACGATTTCAAATACGATCCCCGTATGGATAATATCTTCAGCATCATGGAGATCCGTATCACCGAGTACGGCATTTCCTGCATTGAAGAGGAATATGACCGCGCTCTGCGTATGGGCTGGCACATCAGCCCCGTAAGTAACGAGGATACCCACGGTGCAAACTGGACGACCTCCCGTGAGGAGACCGGCGCGGTGCTTGCCGAGGAGTTGACCCGCGAGAATATTCTGGACGGTATGCGCAAGAACCGTACCTACGCTACTACCGACCGTTCCTTCAAGCTGTTCTACAAGGCCAACGGCGAGTGGATCGGCTCCAGACTCAAGAAGACCGGCTCCCTCAAGGTTGAGATCGACGCTACCACCGAGAAGGATTGCGGCATTGGCGTGCTGCAGCTGGTGGGTGAGCATAACATCGTTCTGGCGCAGGTGGACGCGGGCAAGGAAAAGAGCTTCCATTGGGAGATCACGATCCCTGACGATCAGAGATATACCTACGTTAAGCGCATTTCGGGTATGCAGTATGCCATTTCCGGTGCCATCTTCGTAGAGCAGGACGCTCCCGTGGAGGTGGAGATCCAAACCAACTACCAGAATAAGAAGCTGGTGGCCGTTGCCGACGTGAAGAACCTGGGGGACGAGGACGTTGAGGATATTACCGTTTCCTGGTATCCGGCCTGCATGAGCATCGAAAGAAAGTCCAAGCCCTTTGTATCTCACCTGGACGATCTGGGGGCAGGGAAGAGCGCCCGCGCGGCTTACACCTCGCCCATCCGTCCCCGTGACACCCGCCTGGTGGTAGCGGTTCGCGGTACCTATAAGGGACAGCCCATTGCCGTAAACAAGGTGGTTTACCTGTCTGCTCTCACCATTACCCAGTTCTTTACCAACACCAAGAGCAATCTGGCGCAGGGATATACCAAGCAGCCCTTCTGCTGCTTTGATATCTTCAACCAAACCGATGCCAGCATTGATATTTCCAAGTATCAGTTCCGCATTTACAACTGCGGTTTGCATCAGGAATTCCGCATTCCCAAAAAGATCAAGGCGCACCAGACCCTGACCGTTTGGCTCAGAGGCAAGAGCGGCTCCAACACGTTGGATGATTTCAATGCTTATTACGGAACTTCCTTGACCAAAGATGACGTTTACATCTGTGCCGAAAAGTTTGGCGCGGAGGATGCTACCCGTAAGCTGGCCATCTGCTACGGTGACGAGGTCATCTGCCGTGCTTACGTGCGCGGTGACGGCTACCACGGTGCCGACGTACAGCCCCAGGGCTGCTTCCGTTACGCTTGGAATCAGAACTGCGCCACCCTGGACGTTCTGGAGCTGAGAGAAAAGGCAATGCCCCAGGAGAAGTTTATTTATGAGCCTGCTACTCTTGAGCTTCCCAAGGGCAAGGCTCTGGCAAAATATGAGGAGGCCGCAGAGAAGGAGATCAACCGTCTGGTGGTGTTCACCGACGGATGCTCCGACCTTGTCGCGCTGGAGGCCAAGGCTCGCGAGATCGTTCCCGAGGCCAAGGAGATCGTTATGATCGCCGGCGAGAACGACGGTACTAAGGGACTCCACTCCTATATGTTCCATCAGGATGAGAAGCTGATCAACGATGCTTTGGACGCAAATCCCGACGCAATTCTGGTTGCCATTGGTGCCAACGATTGCGGCAGAAAGCGCTTGGACTGGTTCTCTCGGAACTTTGTTTCCTTCAGCACCGTAGCGGTCAACATGACTCGCGGCTTCTACGTGCATAACATTCCTCTGCTGTTCACTACCTCCATTATGACCGAGGAGCAGAAGGTGGACGAAAACGCCCTGGTGCACAACATCAAGATGGTTGCGGATACCCTGGGCGGAAAGATCGTTGGTATGCCCGAGGAGATCATTCCCAAGAGTGAGATCATTGAAATTGATAAGATCGTTCCCCGCGAGGATGCCGTCCGCGTTGCCGTCATCGGCGACCAGTTCAGTGAGGGTAACTCCGAGACCGCTCCTTACGCTTCGATCATGCAAAGCATTCTGGGCGACGGCTATGATGTTCGCATCTATTCCAAGATCAAGGCAAGAGCCGCATACAGCAACGTGACCAACTATCTCAGAGGTGCCGAGGCAGTTGTGAAGGAAATGAAAAAATTCAAGCCTGACATCATTGTTTCCTGGTTCGGCCTTTCCGATCTGTCCCGTGAGAATTCCGCGGTTTGGGATGAATACAAGCCCGACTTTATTAAGGGATATGACGAATTGATCGAGACTCTGGGGGGCTGGGGCGCGAAGATAATCATGATCGCTCCCTTCCTTCGCACCATCGATGACGTACGCAGAGCCGTTATTCTGCAGGAAGGCGGTATGAAGGACACCGTGATCGAGATCGCGAAGGCGCACGGTCTGCCTCTGGTAGATTTCTTTACTCCCACCAGCGAGCAGGCGGGCCTGATCGTGGTTCGTAAGAAGATCGATACCATTTCCAAGGAAGGCACCGAGCTGCTTGCCAAGATGGTAGCCGAGGAGATCGGAAAGTAAAGCTTGACTGATTCCTCTCATCCATATTATTTTGACGTTCTATCAAACGCCGCAACCCCTATGCGGTTGCGGCGTTTTTCAAAACCATCATGAAAGGATCATCCAATGAGTATTATTCAGATTGCGGAAAAGCAATTTCACCTGCGGGGAAAGGATTTTTCCTACGTCTTCGGAGCCGACCACTTTGACTACTTGAGCCATAAATACTACGGTTCAGCGATCTCCGAGGACGCCGATCTGCGGTATTTCTACCGTTCTCACGTTTACAATGACTATACTGCCCATATTCCCGGTGTCAGAGACCGTTTTTCCTCGATCTATCCCGAATATCCCGTGGCAAACTACGGCGAGTTCAGAGATTATGCCATTTGCGTGGAGGACAGCCGCGGATGCCGTGTGACCGACCTGCACTACGAGGGCTTTGAGATTCTCGCGCAGAAGCCTGCGATTTCGTCGGGAATTCCCACCGCTCGAGGCGGGGAGACGCTGGTGGTATCTCTGTTTGACGCAACCCTTTCTCTGCGCGTTAAGCTTTACTACACGGTGTATGAGGAAGAGAATATCATCACTCGCCGCGCCGAGATCGAGAATTGCGGAAAGGATCCCGTCAAGCTGCTCCGCGCTCTGTCGGTGTCCTTGGATTTTTACGATCACGATTTCAACGTGCTGACCCTTCGTGGCGGACACCACGAGGAGAGACACGAGTGCCTGACCCCTGCCAACTACGGCAAAATCTCCGTAGGCAACTGCCGCGGAAATTCCTCTCATCAGCATTCTCCCTTCATCGCTCTGCTCCGTCCCAACGTGACCGAGGAGACGGGAGACGTGTATGCTTGCAGCCTGATGTACAGCGGCTCGCACTACGAGTGTGCCGAGGTGGATCAGTACGGAAAGACCCGTATGATGGCAGGCATCCAGCCAGAAACCTTTACCTGGAAGCTGGAGAGCGGTGAGCGCTTTGAGACCCCCGAGGCCATCCTGTGCTATTCCAATGAGGGACTTGGCAAGATGAGCCGATCCTATCATGATTTCTACCGTAATTACGTGATCAACCCCAATTTTGTTTACCGTCCCAGACCCGTGGTTCTCAACAGCTGGGAAGGTATGCACTTTAACTTTGACAACAAACGCCTCCTTGCCGCCATTGACGCGGTGAAGGGAAGCGAAATTGATACCTTTGTTTTAGACGACGGTTGGTTTGGTGCTCGCAACAACGACAAAGCGGGACTTGGCGACTGGTTCGTCAACACCGAAAAGCTGCCCGGGGGGCTGAAGGAGATCTCGGATCATTGCCACGAGGCAGGCATGAACTTTGGTCTTTGGATCGAGCCCGAAATGATCAATCCCGACAGCGATCTCTATCGCGCCCATCCCGATTGGATCATTTCCGCCCCCGATCGCAAGCCCGTGCTCTCGCGGAATCAATGCATTCTTGACCTGACACGCCGCGACGTTCTGGATTACATCAAGAACGCCATGCATCGGGTGATCAGCGAGAGCGGAGCCACCTACATCAAGTGGGACTGCAACCGCCATATGACCGAGAACTGGTCGCGGCTCCTTCCTGCCGACCGACAGGGCGAGGTTCAGCACCGCTATATTTTGGGTGTGTACGAGCTGGCGACCTATCTGACCGAGAGCTTTCCCGAGATCCTCTTTGAGGGATGCTCGGGCGGCGGCGGACGCTTTGACGGCGCTATGCTGAAATTCTTCCCCCAATATTGGACCAGCGACAACACCGATGCCAACGATCGGGTAGAGATCCAGTACGGCACGGGACTTTGCTTCCCCTTGAGCACCCATTCCAGCCACGTTTCTGCCTCTCCCAATATCCGAAATGGCAGATCCACCTCGGTGCGGGCGCGCACCAACATTGCGCGGCAGGGTGTTTTGGGCTATGAGTTTGATCCTCTGCGGGTCTCCGAGGAGGAGCTTTCTACCATTGCCGAGAATATCAAGAAGCACAGAACCACCGAAAAACTGATTCTGGAGGGCGACCTCTATCGCCGCGAAAACCGACTTCACGGCAACGTTATGTCCCAGACCGTGGTGTCCAAGGACAAAAATCATGCTATGATGGTGTTCTATCAGGCACTCAATCCCCACAACGGTGATCTCATTGCCCGCGCGGCAGGTCTGGATCCCGAGAAGCATTACCGCATTGAGGAGCTGGACATGACCTTGCGCGGCTCGGTGCTTTGCAACGTGGGTATTTTCCTGGAACGGATGCCCGGCGATTTTGACGCCGTGCTCTTTACCCTGAACGCCATTGATTGAAACAGAAAGGATGACCGATATGAACAATCCGATTTTTTTGAGACATGAATCCAAGGATGCCAAGCGCATCCCCACGATTGCCATTGACCGCGAAAAAGCCGTCCACTACCACGGCCAGGTGGAGGATATGCTCCGCTTCATCACCGATACCACGCTGATGGACAAAAAGATGTGGGAGCGCTTTGTTTCCCCCTTCCGCACCCGTGAGGACGATCTGACCACCGGCGGCTGGAGGTGCGAGTATTGGGGCAAGATGATGCGCGGCGCGGTTTACGTATATTCGATTACGGGAGACGCAAAGCTCTATCGAGTGCTGGAAAAGACCACCCGTGATCTTCTGGCCACCGCCGACGGCTACGGACGCATTTCCTCCTACACGGTAGAAAACGAGTTTGAGAAATGGGACGTATGGGGCAGAAAGTACGTGATGCTCTCCCTCATGTATTTCCTGGAGATCTGCCGTGACGAGGAGTTGAAACAGGAGATCCTTGCAAAGGTGATCGCCCACGCCGACTATATTGCCGAAAAATTTGGCGATGGGGAAGGCAAAAAATCCATTACCAAGGCGGCAAAGCATTGGGGCGGACTCAATTCCTCCTCCATTCTGGAGCCCATGATGAAGCTCTACAATCTGACGAAGAAGGAAAACTACCTGGAGCTTGCCCACCACATCATTTCCTGCGGCGGCTCCACCTGGGGCAACATCCTCAATCTCGCCATGCAGGATAACCTGTATCCCTATCAGTATCCCGTTACCAAGGCCTATGAGATGATCTCCTTCTTTGAGGGCGTTCTGGAATATTCCTTTGTTACGGGGGAGGAAAAGTACCGCAAGGCCGTGGAGAACTTCGGTAAGCGTGTGCTGGAATCCGATATCACCGTCATCGGTTGCGCGGGCATGACGCACGAGCTCTTTGATCACTCTGCCGCGCGGCAGACCTCTTCCTATTTCACGGGCATCAAGCAGGAGACCTGCGTAACCGTGACCTGGATGAAGTTCTGTATGCGGATGCTGACCCTGACGGGGGACCCCAAATTTGCCGATTGCTTTGAGCAATCCCTTTACAACGCGTACGTTGGCGCGCTGAACACCCAGCAGCACGTAACGATTCCGTCTCATCAGGTGGAAAGTCAGCTGATGCAATACGGAAACCCCACGCTTACTTATATGCCTTTCGATAGCTACAGCGAGATGCGTCTCAACGTGCGCGGCCGACAGGTTGGCGGTCTGCAGCAGTTCAAGGCCGACCGAACCTACTACGGCTGCTGTGCCTGCATCGGCGCGGCCGGCGCGGGACTGGTGGGCCACATGGCCCTGATGAAGGCCGAGGGCGGCGTTGTTCTCAACCTCTATTCGGATTGCGACATGGAGACCAAGACCCCCGAGGGCAACAAGCTGGGAATCGGTATTTCCGGCGGCTACCCCAGAAACGGCGAGATCAAGATCGTCCTGAAGCTGCGAAAGAAGGAAGCCTTTGCAATTTCTCTGCGTATTCCCACCTGGAGCGTGAAAACGGCCATCTCGATCAATGGGGAAGCGGCAGAGGTTACCCCCGGCTACACCGTGATTGACCGCGTTTGGAAGAACGGCGACGAGATCCTGCTTTCTCTGGATATGAGAACCGAGCTCTACCGTCCCGATTGTTGGGATAGAGACGTGATCCGCAACGGGAAGAAGGTGATCGAGGTGCGTGAGGACCCCGAGGACCGTAACTTCTTTGCTCTGCGCCGCGGTCCCTTGATGCTGGCGCGGGACGCCGAGATTACGGGCAACAACTTTGATCCCGTGGAGATGTTGGTGGATGCCGACGGCTACGCCGTGACCGAGCTGTTGGAGCCCGACGCCGTTGATTTTGAAACGGTTTGCGTTGTCAAAGTGGCTTTGGCCGGCGGTAAGAGCATGACCCTGGTGGACTTCTCCAGCGCGGGCAAGACCTGGGACGAGCGTTCCTTGCACGAGGTTTGGATGCCTCTGCGCTCCATTGAGAAGCAAAAGCGCAACGTGATCCGCGTAACGGTTTGGAACGAGTTCTTCCACGAGCGGAAGAAGGAGGATGTCAAGGCACTGTATCCCGACGGTATCCACGGCTGCATCCGTAATTTCCTGCAGTGCAACGAGGATATGGAGATCCGCCTGGCGGCACTTTGCGATCCCGATCAGGGATTGCCCAACGAGGTGCTGGAGAACACCGATGTCCTCATTTGGTGGGGACACATCAAGCACGGTGAGGTGGACGACGCTTTGGTGGAGCGGATCCGCAATCGGGTATATCTGGGCAAGATGGGCTTTATCGCCCTTCACTCGGCCCATCATTCCAAGCCCTTCCGTGCCATCGTTGGTACCAACGGCAACCTGACCTGGGGCCGCAACCAAAAGGAGATTTTGTGGAATCTCATGCCCTCTCACGCCATTATGGACGGAATTCCCGATCATTTCCTGATCGAGGAGGAGGAGCTCTATAGCGAGCCCTTCTACATTCCCCAGCCCGATGCCCTGGTCATGGGCGCGTGGTACGAGGACGGTCACATTCTGCGCGCGGGCGCGTGCTTCCATCGGGGAGCAGGGAAGGTCTTCTACTTCCAGCCCGGACACGAGACCTGCAAGTCCTTCTATAATCCTTACGTACAAAGAGTTATCACCAACGCCGTGCGTTGGGCGGCTCCCAACCGTGAGGCCTATGCCATCGAGGATAAATGCCCTCATATTCTCACCCCAATCGTGGATGAGTTCAATCAATAAGCATAAATAAAACAAAAGGAAGAGAAATTCCCTGCGGAGCTTCTCTTCCTTTTTAATTGTTATTGACATTTGTTCTCATTTCTGCTATGATAAAGGTAGAAAAAATTTTTCTAAAAATTCGAAAAAGCTGTAACCAATTCCAAAAAACGGCGACATATTAGGTGAAGCCCGAAAAAACAGGAGTTTATTATGGAGGATTGCAAGATCGTGGATCTCTACTGGGAGCGCAATGAGAATGCCATTGGAGAGTCCGACAAAAAGTACGGAAAAATGCTCAAGGCCCTCTCCCTCTCCCTGCTATCGTCGAGAGAGGATGCGGAGGAGTGTGTCAATGACACCTATCTGGATGCCTGGAACGCCATGCCCACGGCGCGTCCCGCCTATCTTGGTGCCTTTCTTTCCAAAATCACCCGTCGGATCTCGGTGGATCGCTTTCGCGCCACCCATCGGCAAAAGCGGGGAGGAATGGAAAATCTCACCGAGGAGCTGGGGGAGTGTATTCCTTCCTCGATCAGCGTGGTGGAGGAATATGAAAACGGCAGGCTTTCCAAGGCCCTGGATGCCTTCCTGGCCGCTCTGGAGAAGGAAAAACGGGTGATGTTCATTCGCCGTTATTTCTATTCTCAGCCGGTGGCCGAGATCGCATCGGCCATGCAGCTGGGGGAATCCAAGGTCAAGGTCACGCTTCACCGCGTACGTGAGAGTCTGCGTCAATTTTTGGAGGAACAGGAGCTGCTATGAGACACACGAAAGAAGAAAAAGTCGCTTATCTGTTCGATGAGATCGGAGGCATCAGCGACGTGTTGGTAGCCGAGGCCATGGCCTACCGACCCAAACGAAGGAGCATGATGCCCAAGTATCTTGCCGTGGCGGCCAGCCTTTTGGTTTGCTGTATCCTATTCGTCACCCTGCTGTTGCCTGCCAAAAACAACGCCGGCCAGGAGAGCAACTCCAGCGGCGATGGCGCCCCCTACGTCTCTCTGGATGCCATGCTGACCAATGCAAGTGCCGAACTGCGTTACACCGAGCTTTCCTCTCGGGAGGAGCTGAACTTCTTTGGAAAGCAGGCCTACCTGGTGTGGCAGGAGGAGGGAAGTGATACCCTTTGCGTCAGTCGCCCCTTGACTTACGGCGAGCTGCAGCGTCTGACCCGCGCCGCCACCGAAGGAACCTCGGTGGGGGAGGAGGAGGTATCCCTGCAATATCGCGTTTGGATCCTTTGCGGTGACGGCACCGTCATCACCCCTTACCTCCAACAAACCGCGGGCACCGTTGGCTACGGTGAGCTCTTTGACTACGATCCCGAGCTATATCCCTCCCAATCCTTTACAACTCTTGTTTCGGATCTTTTAACCTGATGCTTTTTGGAAAGGACGGTATAAAATGATGAAACGAATGAAAACACTTGTAGGAATATTCCTTGCCGGAGCCCTTTTGCTCTCCCTTGCGTCCTGCGCGGCCGCCGGGGATGCTTACGCGCCCGAGATGCCGAATTTGGATGCCCCCGACATAGATATGGCACTCCCGTCAGAGGACGCCATGCCCGAAACCACACCCGACGGGGATCAGCGGCCATTGGAGAATCCCTTTATCCGGACCGCCGATCAAGCGGTGGCAACCCTTTCGGCCGACGTGGATACCGCCTCGTACGCCTATTTCCGCAAGCTGATACAGCACGGATATACGTTGGATGCCTTGCAGGATCTGGGCAACCATTTTCGTACCGAGGAATTCATCAATTATTTTGATTACGACGTGACCGCTCCCGGGGAGGGAGAGCTGTTTGGTGTGGATACCGCGCTTTTTTCCTGTCCCTGGAATCCCCAAAATCTGCTTCTCCGTATGACGCTGCAGGCCGAGGTCGCGGTCAATGAGAAGGGGAATAATCTGGTGTTCCTCATCGATGTGTCGGGCTCCATGAGCTCGGAGGATAAGCTTCCTCTGCTCAAAAAAGCCTTCGAGACCCTGACCCAGCAGCTGACCGATCGGGACGTGGTGTCCATCGTCACCTATTCCGGTAAGGAGGAGGTCGTCCTTTCGGGATGCTCCGGCGGAGATACCGAGAAGATCTTAAAGGCCATTCGCTCCCTGGTGGCCAGCGGCTCCACCAACGGCGAGGCAGGACTTTCCAAGGCCTACGAGGTGGCCGCGCAAAATTTGATCGAGGGTGGCAACAACCGTATCATCATGGCCTCGGACGGCGATTTGAACGTTGGCATTTCCTCCTCTGAGGAACTGAAGAATTACGTGGAAGCCAAGCGTAACGCCGGGATCTATCTCTCGGTCCTGGGCTTTGGTACCGGTAACTATCGGGATTCCAACATGGAGGCTTTGGCCGACAACGGCAACGGTGTTTACTATTATATTGACGGCGAAAGCGAAGCCAAAAAGGTATTTGGTACCGATCTGTTGGGTACGCTTTACACCGTGGCCGAGGACGTGAAGCTCCAGGTCACCTTTGATCCCAACGTGGTCGCGGCTTACCGACTGATCGGCTACGAAAACCGCCTGCTCAATGAGGAGGACTTTACCGACGATACCAAGGACGCCGGCGAGGTGGGCGCGGGACATCAGGTTACGGTCTGCTTCGAGCTGGACATGGGCGACCTTGCCGCTCTGCCCGAGGGCGAATACCTGTCCCTGGCCGTGCGCTATAAGGAGCCCGGCACCGATACAAGCCTGGAGAACCGTTATTCCATTGGCTCCGCCCAGCGTAGCGAGATGCCGAGCGCAGATGACGTTTTCCTCGGTTGTGTTATTCAGACCTCCATGGTATTGCGGAGCAGTCAGTATCTCGGAAACATTACCCCGGAGTCGATCCTGACTACCCTGAAGGCCCTGGATCTCACTGCTTCCCCCGAGCGTACCGAGTTTCAATCCCTTGTTCAAGCGCTGGTTGGTTCCCGATAAAAAGATATTTGAAAGGAGCTCTATTATGAGACGGAATATTTTTACAAAATGGACGTCTGTCCTTCTGTGTCTGCTTTGCTTGTGCCTGTTTTTTGCCTCCTGCGCAAAGGCGTCTAACGGTTCGGACATGGAAAAGCCCAATTCCTCCGGTGGAAGCTATGATGAGGCGGGCAAGGGAGAGATCGGTTTTACCGATGTGAACGTGAGTGTGGATTCCTCCCAGGTGGCGGAGCGCAAGGTCATCAAAACCTTTGATATTTCCACCGAGACCAAGGAATTCGACGCCGCTCTGGAGGCCCTGAACGCCCTGATCGCCGAGAAGGGGGGCTACGTGGAAAGTGCTTCCATGAATAACCAAAGCCTGAACTATTCCTCGGCTACCTACACCCGCTACGCTTCCTTTACCATTCGGGTTCCCGCCGAGTATGCCGACGCGTTTGTTGGCTCCATGGGAGAGATGTTCAATATTACCAGCAACCGCTCCTACGTGGAGGACGTGAGCGAGACCTATTATTCCATTGAGGCTCGCCTGGAGGAGCTGAAGGTGGAACGGGATTCGTTGCTGGACATTCTCAATGATACCGCTACCAAAAAGGATTATAATTTCTGGCTCACGGTCAAGCAACGCCTCTCCGAGGTGACCCAGCAGATCGCCGTGTACCAGGGGCAGCTCAACCGCTACGATGGAAAGATCGCCTTTTCCACCATCAATCTGAGCGTGCGTGAGGTGCTGACTTACTCGGCAGTTAGCCAAAACAACCGCTTTGGAAGCCGTCTCGGAGCGGCCTTTAAGGAGGGCTGGAACGATTTTGTCATTGGTCTGCAGGATTTTGCCATCTGGCTGGCCGAGGCACTTCCCACGCTGGTGCTCCTGGCGGGGATTGGTACGGGGATTGGATTTTTGATCCGTGCCATTCGCAGAAAAAAGAAGAAGGCGCGCATTGCCACGGCTACCGCGGTCATCGGTGAGACGCCCAAAAAGGAAGATTGATCCGTCAAAACACATCCTATTAAAAAGGAGGAACCGTTATGAAGCATCCAAAACAGTTACGTACGATCCTTGCCGTTGGTCTTATCCTCTGTATCCTGCTTGGATTTAGCTCCTGTAGCGGAGCGATGAATGAGGACGTGGCCGGCGACGGCGGCTATTACGCAGGGGCGGAGGCTCCGGGCGGTGCCTACGACATGGACGAGGGCTATATGGCCGACAAGGTCGAGGACGGAATGGCTCCCGAGGAGGGGGAATCCGGCTCCAACAACACTTCCTATCCCGCGGGCCTGATTACCGCAGGTGCCTGGGACGACAACGAAAATTACACCCTTTGGACAGAGCTTTTCTTCCGCGGACAAACGGTGGAGGAAAATGGGAAATTCGCTTCCTACACCGGGGATAACGCCTGGCACTTTACCACCGAACAGCGTGTTCGTGTGACGGTGCTGAACGGGGAAGCACCCGTGGCAGGAGCCGAGGTGGTTGCCACCGATGTCGGCGGTGCAGTCCTTTATCGCGCCGTGTCCAACGCCGCAGGCGTGGCCTACCTCTTTCCCAATGCCGAGGCGGGGAACGTGTCCCTTGCTCATACCACGGGAACCGTTAGTGTGCCCTTTACCAAGGAGCAAAGAGACCTGACCCTTTCGGTCAGCACCGCCGCTGCCAAGAACAACGCCATCGAGCTCATGTTCGTGGTGGACGTGACCGGTTCCATGGGCGATGAGCTGTCCTACCTGAACAACGAAATTGCCGACGTGGTCAATCGGGTGGTGGTTGCCAATCCCGGCGTGCAGATCCGTCTGGCACTCCTGTTCTATCGGGATCACACCGATAGCGAGACCTTTGCCTATTTCGATTTCACCGACGTAACCAATAAGAATGGTCTGGAGGCGGTGCAGTCTACCATCCGCGCCCAGCGCGCCACCGGCGGCGGGGATACCCCCGAGGCCGTGGAGGATGCGCTGAAGATGGCAATAGAGAAGCAATGGAGCTCCGACTCCACCACCCGGATCCTGTTCCAGATCCTGGATGCGCCGCCCCACTCCGGAAGTGAGAATCGAAAGAACTTCTACGATGCCGTTCTTTGCGCCGCCGAGAAGGGAATTCGGATCTGTCCCGTGATCTGCAGCGGAGCCAATAGCCTTACCGAGTATCTGATGCGTCAGGCGGCGCTTTCCACCGGCGGAACCTTTGTGTTCGTCACCGACGATTCGGGTATCGGCAACTCCCACCACGATCCCCAGCTTCCCAACGTCACGGTGGAGGCACTGAATTCCTTGATAGTACGTCTGATCAACGGTTACCACACAGGTACCTTTGCGCCCCCTGTATATTGGAAGCAGGATGCGCAAAAATAACACGCTTGCATAACCCGTAAACACGACGGCAACGGTTGGATATTCCCCGGGGAATCCCACCGTTGCCGCCGTTTTTGGTCTCCTTATTCATTTTATGAATTAATTTCTTTGTTTTTTTGAACAAACTCCTTGATTTTTAGCACTCAAATGTGATGTTTACAAAAAATTCACAAGAAAATGACGGAAAGCTCTTGACAAAACCGCAAAAAAGTGATAAATTTGTATCGTGAATTAGCACTCCGAACAAAAGAGTGCTAAAACCGGGAAGAAAAAGATACAGAAGGAGGATGTTTTTGGAATGGCTTCGGAAAATCGCGGATTAACAGAGCGGAAAAAGCAGATATTAAAAGCGATCGTCGACGCGCACATTGAGGGCGGCGGCCCGGTGGGCTCCAAATATATCCTTCAAAATCAGCAGTTGAGCTGTTCCTCTGCTACCATTCGAAACGAAATGGCCGAGCTGGAGGAGATGGGCTATCTGGAACAGCCTCACGCCTCGGCGGGGCGGGTTCCCAGCGAGCTTGGTTATCGGTTCTACGTAGACTCTTTGATTGAGCGCTATGCCATGACCACCCACGAGATTGCCCAGATCAACGATCTGCTCAAGGCGAAGATGGGCGAATTGGATCAGATCCTGTTGGCGGCCTCTAATCTGGCCTCCAACCTGACCAATTACACCGGCATTGCCATCAAGCCGCCGGTGAGTGCCATCAGTATCAACAAATTTGAAATCATCTATCTGGAATCCGATCATTATATCCTGATCGCGGTCACGTCCACGGGCTCGGTAAAAAGCAAGCACGTGCACACGGCCACTCCCATTTCCCAGGCGCTGGCGGCAAAGCTGGCAAACGTGCTCAATCAGCACCTCAAGGGGCTCTCTGCCAACGAGATCACCCTGCCCATCATTATGGAGATGGAAGCCCAGATGGGGTATGAATCTTCCTTGGTGAACGCCGCAATCAAGGTGGTCTACGATCTGCTCAACGAGCTGGATGAGGGAGAGATGCGCGTCAGCGGCATCGATCACCTTTTGCAGTATCCGGAGTACAGTGACGTAGGGCAGCTGCAGGAGCTTCTTGGAACCTTGGAGAAGAAGGAGGACATCCTCAATCTGGTCTCCCGGAGTGAGAGTCAGGACATCAGCGTTCTGATCGGCTCGGAGAGCGAGGTCAAGGTCATGAACAACTCGGCCCTGGTTTTCAAGCCCATCGTCAAGGATGGCAAGACTCTGGGGGCCATCGGTATTCTCGGCCCGCGGCGTATGGACTACGCCAAGGTGCTGGCGACCCTGGAGGGATTGAGCGGTAATATCACCAATTTAATCGGTTCAAACAAATCAAACGGAGGAGAATCCAATGGAGGAAACTAAAAACACGGTGGCGGAGGAGGCTGTAAAGCCCGAAGCAAAGTCCGCCAAGACCGCGGACGGCAAAGCCGATAAAAAGAAGATCAAAAAGCTGGAATCCGAGCTTTCGGCCCTTCAGAAGAAGCTGGAGGAGGCGGAGGCGGCCCATCGGGAGTGCGAGGACAAATACCTTCGCATGATGGCGGAGTACGATAACTTCCGCAAGCGCAGTGCCAAGGAAAAGGAAGGCGTTTATGCCGACGCTTACGCCGATTGCATTGCCAATCTGCTCCCCATCCTGGACAATCTGGAGCGGGCCAGCGGATCGGACAATCTGGAGGCCGTAAAGAAGGGCCTGGAGATGACGGGGAAGGCCTTTGCCGATGCCCTGGATAAGATGGGCGTTACCGAGGTGGAGACCAAAACCTTTGATCCCAACCTTCACAATGCGGTCATGCATGTAGAGGATGAATCTTTGGGCGAAAACGAGATCGTAGAGGTGTTCCAAAAGGGATACGTCAAGGGCGATAAGGTCATCCGCTACGCAATGGTAAAGGTTGCGAACTAACACCTTTCCAATTCACATTTGTTCTATAATATCTTATATATTTTTGGAGGAAACATTATCATGGGAAAAATTATTGGTATTGACTTAGGTACAACCAACTCTTGCGTTGCCGTTTACGAGGGCTCCGAGCCTATCGTAATCCCCAATCCCGAGGGAGCGAGAACCACCCCTTCCGTGGTGGCATTTTCCAAGACCGGCGAGAGAATGGTAGGCCAGGTTGCAAAGAGACAGGCCATCACCAACCCCGACAGAACCATCATTTCCATTAAAAGAGAAATGGGCTCCGGCTTTAAGAAGTCCATCGACGACAAGTCCTACACCCCCCAGGAGTTTTCGGCAATGATCCTGCAGAAGCTGAAGGCCGACGCCGAGAGCTACCTTGGAACCTCCGTGACCCAGGCGGTCATTACGGTTCCCGCATATTTCTCCGACGCACAGCGTCAGGCCACCAAGGACGCGGGCAAGATTGCCGGCCTTGAGGTTCTCCGTATCATCAACGAGCCCACCGCGGCCGCTCTGGCATACGGTATGGACAAGGAAGCCAACCAGAAGATCATGGTCTTCGACCTGGGCGGCGGTACCTTCGACGTGTCCATCCTGGAGATCTCCGACGGCGTATTTGAGGTGCTTGCTACCAACGGTGATACCCGTCTGGGCGGCGACGACTTTGACCAGCGCGTCATCGACTGGATGGCAGACCAGTTCCAGAGAGAGAACGGCATTGATCTGCGCAAGGATAAGATGGTTTTGCAGAGACTCCGTGATGCCG
>JAFTNJ010000038.1 GCA_017451915.1 Clostridia bacterium | reverse complement strand
GATCTGACCGAGAAGGTGCTCTACACCGAGGACATCGCGGCAACCGACTTTGACGCGATCTACACCTTCGAGCTGTATGAGGGCGAGACCCTGGTACAGACCCTGACCTACAGCATCAATTCCTACGCAAACGCTAAGCAGCACAGCGCCAACGCAACCATGGCAGAGCTGGCAAAGGCCCTCTACCGCTACGGTGCTTCTGCCGAGGCCTACCTGAACAAGTAAAGGAGGACATCGAAATGGAAAAGAAGAGCTATGTTTCCCCGATGATCGAGGCAACGCTTCTGGACGAGGAGGACATCCTCACAGCCAGCGCCGGCTTCTCCGGCGAGGACGAGGATCTGCTTGCCCTCTGATAGGAATTCAAAACACCCCTCCCCCGCATATGGGGGAGGGAACAACCAATCCCCCGCAGAATGCTCAAATTGAGCACACTGTGGGGGATTCCTGTTTTTATGTGCCCGCTCCGGCATCACGTGTTTTTTGAAAATATGAAGGAGCATTGCATCTCATGTACACAACAGCTTTTATTATCTCTTGGAGCTTTGATTTGTCTCAAAAACGGTGTTTGATAGGTTTTGGGACGTCTCAAAACCTCCGTATAGACGTTTTTGAAACGAAAAAAGGCGTAAAAACGTTAAAATCCTTTGTTTTGTCTTATTTTTTGTTGTGGTAAGTTTGTGGTCACCCTCTCTCTATTAAAAGAAACAGTTCCCCCTGCCATAAGCGTAAAAATTGCAGGCATATTTATGTCAATCATTATTAATTACCTCTCTTTCATAGTTCAATATTCAATTAAAAATTCATACAGGGTGTGCCGCGTGCCGAATGCATTTTCACCTTTTTACTATATTTTATAAAGGTACGGCGGTTACTCTATTCTTGCCTATCTGTGAAAAGGTAAGAAACAATGCGGCACACGGCACAAGTTATACAAGAAATTCACATTAGTGGGTTACTTCATAACGATGTACCAATCAATACCTTGGCCGAGGATGGATTGGTTGCCTCCTTTCCAATCAGGTGGGTTCTAGAGCCCCGTCGATGTTCGACGTGCTTATATTTTAATACAAAAACCTCCGTCAATGCATCTAAAATTGCATTGACGGAGGTGGCTTTTACTCAACCTCGACATAATTTTTTGGATTTCTAAAAACGGAATTGAGGATTATCAAAGCACCGTTGTTATTTCTTATTTGGCTTATTTATCGAGATAATATTCCATCGTATAAGGCTCTTCCTCGGCGGGCTGGATACGGAACAGGCGCAGGTCGCCGGGGGCAAAATCAAGGGTCATATAGCCGGCGGTTTCAAAGATGAAGCGTTCCTCTCCGTCCTCCTTGCTGACCTCGTAAATATGGGAGGGCTTTTTCATGGTGAGGCTCACAAGCTGGGGATTATCGTAGTCGCGGTTCAGCACCATGAGGTATTTGTGACCGTAAGCATCCTTGTGCTCGGAGATCGAGATTCTCCGAGTAAGCGGTCTGTCAGTGTTCAACAATTCACTTTCCGCAAAAGGCGTGCGCAGCCCCTCCATAGAGGGATGGTCAGGAAGAAGGCTATCATCGTGAATGACGCGGAGGCATTCCAGAGCCATCAAGGTGTTTCCAAGGGCGTGAATCTCGGCGTTCAGCTTCTTTTGCTCCTCAAAATACACGCCCTTGCCGCCCGTGGTGGGATCGATGTAGCCGCCGAAGGAAGTGTATACGGTGAGTGCTTTTGCACCGTGAAGGATTCCTGCGTAAGCCATGGCACGTGCCATGGGAAATCGGAAAATATAGTGGATCTTATGAAATGCAAACCGCTGTCCCTGATAGCAAAACCAAAAGGGCGTTTGGTGCTTTTGGGAGGCGCGGCGGACGATCTCCAAATCACTCCACATGGTGGTGTTGTCCAGCTGAAGGGTGGGATCGTACTCCAGTCTGCCAATGGGATAATAATCAAAGTCGATCTGCACGGGATCGATTACCGAAAGACATTTCTCAATATAAGGTGCGTATGCGTTATCCTGCCATAGGCAAAGCTTGTGATAATCGGGATTGACAACGGTATAGGGGAGCATATGTGGACGGGTTCTCTCGCAGTAGTCGTACATACGGCGCACCTCCTCCAGATGCTCGGGAAGAATTGGCTCATCCCACAGGCAATAGCCCTGAACAGAGTTCCATTTTTCAGTATCTTTCATCGCACCTTCAAAATCATTGGTGGGGCAAAAAACATTTTTGTTTCCCATACCGCCGAAGCGCGAAAAGTCGGTAAATAAAACCTTGCCGCCATAGCGTTCCGCCGTGCGTACAATCTCCATGGCGATCTGAGACTCCGACCACCCGGTTCCAATCATGTCAAATCCTGCATCAAAGGCCGTTTTGACCGCGCGACGCGTCTTGCGAAAAGTCAGCTCGCTTTGAGGGGACAAGCCTCTTGGACCGGGATTGGAGGAGCGTGACAAAAAATTATCCTGTCTCCACTTGCGTCTGGGATTTCCGATGGGGTATCTGGCAAATAGCTTGTGTTCCATGTCATTACTCCTTTTTGATAAGTATGTATATCAAGTATAACACGTTTATTTGACAGATTCTTGCCAAAAAGATCCCTCTGTTATGTCATTTTTACGGAGAATGAATGGAAAAAGAATCTATTTGGTTTTAAAATACTCTTTTGGAGAACAACCGCACTCCTCGGCAAAGACGCGGTAGAATGTACGCAGAGAGGAAAATCCGCTCTCCATGGCGCATTCGGTCACGGTATGCTTGTTTTCGCGCATCATCAGCAGCGCGTTTTTCAGGCGCACCGTGTTGATATAACGGTTGATTCCAATCTGAAAATTGGAGTGAAAGCACTCGACTACGTATCTTCGGCTATATCCCATTTCCTTTGCAATGCCTTCTGTGGAAAGATCCTCCTTAAAATGCTCGTTAATGTAAAGCAAAAGCTTGGTGGGAAGATCGATGTCGCCCTGCGGCTTTCCATTCTCAAGGGTGATATGCCGTAGCGCGGTTCCCAATATGACGCGAATATATCCCGCTTGTTCAACGGCGTTTAAATCGTCTTTTTCCAGCTCCGCCACGGCGTTTTGTGCCTTTTGGATGGCTTTGGGATCTCTGATAAAGAGGCGCGACACGTGCTTGCCGGCAATCGCCTCCGTAAAATCGGGACAGAGAAAGGTGGGGATGAACAGGAAGGTGCAATCGACAGATCATTGATTGGCAAGGAACTGGTGCGGGATGTAGCTGGGAATCACGACGAATTCTCCGTCACGCAGTGTTTCCACCGTATCGTTGACACGGAAATCTAATTTTCCTTGATTGACCAAAAAAACTTCTATATGAGAATGAAAATTCAATTTTCCAACGATTTTAAGTGACGGAGAACGCTCGATGTGAAAATGATTGATCTGATCTCGTTTCATATGGAATATCGCTCGCATACATCCTCCCAAATGGCATAAATAAAGTCTTTTTTTGGCAAGAAATTGCAAAGCCAAAACATTATACTTATTATAGATTGGACCGTTCGAAAAGTCAAGAGCCTTTTGACAAAATAGTGCTTTGAGAAAAGAGGAAAACGCATGGAAGAATATTTTTTGAAAAGTAAAAATGACAAAAGTGACCGCTCGGCGGAAATCGAAGAAAAGCTGAAGTTTTACGGTGTTTGCATTCTGGGGAGCGGCGTGTTTTATGTTACGGGTGTCAAAATGCCCGATCATTCCACCCTTTGGGGACAGGGGAATGCCACGCGTGTCATTCTCTCGCCTGAGGTGAGTGACGGCGCCGCAATTCAGATCGGCTCCTTTTGTACGGTTCGCAATCTGTGCCTCGCGGGGGCGGAGGAGGAATTTTCTGAGCGCCCTGCCGAGATCGGCACGCGCACGGGTCTTTTGTTCATGGGTACTGCTCGGCATAGCGGAGACCGAGGACCTCAAAACGCCATTGTGGAGTCCTGCTATATCCATTCCTTTACGGGCGGAGGCTTGAAATGCCTGGATACGGGCTATCACGTTCGTTCCTCCATGACGGCGTCAAACTGTCATATCACGCGGTGTGGCGTGGGAATTTATATTCCTCATTTCAGTGAATTCCATCAATTTACCAATATGCATTGTACCCATAATCGGTACGGTTGCATCAACAACGGCGGAAACAATATGTTTGTGAATTGCGATTTCAGCGGCAACACGCTGGGCTTTCTCATTGATAACAGCGACGGTATGGCAAAAAACAATTCCCACGGGTCTGCTATTGGTTGTACCTTCCATCATTCCGATGACAACAAGGGGATCGGCATTAAGATCGTAAACGCCAGAAGCGGCTACGTGTTTAGCGGATGTCAAATTGGGTTTTCTAATATCGTTTTGGACAATTCGGCGCGCATTCAGTTTACGGGCATGAATATTTTGCGTTTTGTTAAGATCGAGATCCACGGTGGCTCCACGATGATGACAAGCTGCTTTTTTGGCGCACCGGAATCCGTAAATGCGATCAAGCTTTCGGGTGGCGCAAAGTTCCGTTGGAACGATTGTATTGACAGTAACGGAAATGATTGCATTACCGTTGAAGAACAGAAATGAGAGGAATCCTCATGATCAAAGATAAAGAACAAATGCTGTTTTCCCGCAAGCAGATCGCGGCGATTATTTTCCCCTTGCTTTTGCAAAATCTTTTGTCGATCGCCATTGGTATGGCGGATTCCATCATGGTCTCCAACAAGGGAGAGGCGGCGTTTGCCGGAGTTTCGCTGGTCAATTCCCTGGATACGGTTTTGATCACCCTGTTTTCGGCTCTGACCGCCGGAGGATCTGTGGTCTTGGCACAGGCAATAGGACGAAAGGATCGTGACTATGCTTGCAAGGCCGCCAAGCAAATGTTATATGTTAGCACCGCAGTAGCGGCGGCGATCAGCGCGGTGGTTTTACTGCTTCGCGTGCCGATCCTGAAGCTTTTGTTTGGAGAGGTCGAAGCCGACGTTTTGCGCAACGCACTTGATTATTTCTTTTTTATTGCCATCTCCTTTCCGTTTTTAGCCATTGAAAACAGCGTAGCCGCCACTCTGCGCGCGCAAGGCGATAGCATGACCTCGCTGAAAGTTTCGATTTTGATGAACCTTTTGAATATCGCGGGCAACGCGGTTTTGATCTACGGGTTGGATCTTGGAGCGGCGGGAGCCGCTATCGCGACGCTTTTCTCCCGTATGACGGGGGCATTTATCAAGTTGATCGTCATTCGCAATAAAAAGCGCTACATCTATGTTGAAAAACTGTTTCATTACCGCCCCGACGGAGCCATGATCAAGCCTATTTTGCGTTTCGGCATTCCCAACGGAATCGAACAATCCATGTATAATTTTGGAAATCTGATTACCGCAAGCCTGGTTTCCTCTTTGGGAACCGTCGCCATTGCCGCAAACGCCGCGGCAAATTCGATCTGTAATATCCAGTATAGCGCGGGTGGGGCAAGTCAGAGCGCTATGGTGCCCGTGGTGGGACGTTGTGTGGGAGCAAAAGAGAAGGAGCAGGCAAAGTATTACACGTGGTTGCTTGTGGGAATCGCTTACCTTATTGTCATTGCCATAGCCGTTCCGTCCTCGGTATTTGCAACTCCGTTGTTGCGTTTTTACGGGCTTTCGGGAGAGACCTCCCAGGTCGCCCGTTGGCTGCTCATCTACCAAAGTGCCGTTACACTCCTGCTTTGGCCGATTGCCTTTTGTTTGCCCTCCGCCCTCCGTGCCGCCGGCGACGTGAAATACACCATGAAGATCTCGATTTTTTCGATGTGGGTGTTCCGTGTGGCACTTGCCTACGTGATGGCACAAGAGACCGTATCCTTGTTTGGCATCCTTTCTTTCCCGGGGCTTGGAATGGGTATCATGGGTGTTCGGGTTGCCGTAAGCGTAGACTGGCTGTTCCGCGCGATCCTCTTTTTGTGGAGGGTGATCAGCGGAAGGTGGCTGACCAAATATCGGGGAGTTAAATTGGAAAATAAGTAATAAATGTAGGTATGTTTCGCAATCACAGTAAATTGATTCAAGTAAAATACAGAATATTGCATTTTTTGTGCTGTCACCTACCAAGCAAAGAAAGGTGCAATCTTAAGCTTGGCTACAGAGAGTGTTTTGTGGACATTTCGATCTTTACTGACATGAAAAATGTATAAGGAGGCTAACTATGACGACCTTGATTTTTATTCGCCACGCGCAAAGCGAAGGGAATCTGAAAGGAATTTGCAGCGGGCAAATTGATTTTCCGTTGGTAGAGAAAGGCTTTGCCCAAGCGCAAAAGACTGCGGACTATTTGCGGGCAATCTATCCTATAACCGCCGTTTATACCAGTGACCTTTGCAGAACCGCTCAAACAGCACAGCCCACCGCAGAGGCATTTGGTTTGGTGCCGATTGCCGATCCCCGTTTTCGTGAGGTTTGCGTGGGAGAGTGGGATGGACAACCTTGGAGTTTGTTAAAAGAAACCTACCCTGAGATCCACGCTACGTGGACTAATTATATTATGGATCGTAACACGCCGCGTCCCAAGGGAGCTGAGTGCCGCGAGGAGGTTCTGGAGCGCGTCAGCGCTGCCATTGGGGACGTTATCAAGGCTTGTCAAGGAGGGTGCGTCGCCATCTTTTGCCATAGCAGAATGATCCGTGTTCTTGCCGATTATTGGAGACAGTTTGACAAGGAGCTGGACGAGGAAATGACACAGCGAAAAATCAAGGGCTTTCACAGTTGTTCGGTAACGGTTGCCGAATATGACGATGACGGCACTTTTTTGCGCGCCCCCCTTTGCTGTTACCGAAGCTTCTTGCAGGAAAACAGCAACGTGGTAGCGCCTGAATAACAATCCTTAACCCTGTACTTCAAGCTTCTACTTTTTCGCCTTTCAATTTTACGATGAAACAGGGAAAAGGAGAGGGAGAAACTTCCGATAACTTTCCACATAGTATGCGAGATCACCGAGTGTTATCTTGCAAGAGAATTCAAGAGCTACACGGGGCAAACCGTGATGACCTATTTGAACATGGTCCGATGCAAGAATGCCGAAATCTGTTTGGCGGAGGGAAAGTCGGTGACCGAAACCGCGTACGAGTGCGGCTTTGAGAGCATCTCCTGTTTTTCTCGCACATATAAAAAATCATGGGTGTACCACCATCAAAATTTACGAAAAAATGACAAATGATATTAGCAAATAAAAACAGGAGGAAGATATGAAGATCAACGTATTGCATTTTACGAAAGGTGCAGCGCAAGCACGCGGTCTTACCGTCATCATCGATGTTTTTTATGACTTTTCTGTAGAGGCATATTTGATGAGGGCGGGCGCGAAAACGGTCATCCCCGTAGGCGATATCAACACTGCCATGAATTTTAAAAAGAACCATCCGGACGCGATCCTTTGCGGTGAACGGGGCGGAATCAAGATAGAAGGCTTCGACTACGGGAATTCTCCAACCGAGATCGAAAAGGGAGATTTTTTGGGCAAAACCGTTATACATGCTACCAGTGCGGGAACGCAAGGGGTGAAAGTTGCAACCGAAGCAGACGAGATCGTTGGCGGAAACCTGGTATGCGCTAAGGCGATTGCGGAGTATGTCAGGAGAAAAAATCCCGAGGAGGTTTCTCTGGTTTGTATGGGAGAGGCAGGCGAAACTCCTGCGGACGAGGATATCCTTGCCGCTGAATATATCAAGAGCCTGATTGAAAACAAGTCTATTCCCAATATTAATAAAAAAATAGAGGAGCTTAAGAAAACAAGCGGAGCCCGTTTCTTTGATGAAGCGCAAAAGGATGTTTTTCCGACGAGTTATTTTGAGCTTTGTACCAAAGTCAATTCCTTTCCCTTTGTTCTTTGCTTAAGGGATGGAGGTCCCGATGGATTTCGCTATATGGAGCGAGTGGACATATTTGACACGCCGAAGGAGGCACCGACAGGTCCCGTGACCGTGGTCAAAGAAGGCGCGCGGATGTCGGATTTCACCGGTGCTGAAGCAGAGCTCTTTCCGGAACGTGTCAAGGGGCGTGTGGCATACGGGAACTACAAAGCCCCCGAGGGATGCTTTGACGCCGCGCTTGTTCTCGGCTGTCCCGATCTCTTTATGAAGTCGCGTGCCGAGGCGGCTGCCCGACTTTATCTTGGCGGACAGTGCCGTATGTTTATCACCACAGGCGGCGTTTTCCGTGATACCCAATACGGTTTTGTTACGGAGGCAGAGGCATTGAAGCATTATATGACGGATATGGGCGTTCCGAAGGAATTGATCATAACCGAAACCAATGCCACTACAACTCGTGAAAATATGACCTGCAGTCGTCAAATCGTTGCCGAAGGTTGCGCAAAGGAATACCCGCGTCTTGCCATCGTCACCTCCTATTTTCACACCCGCCGCGCCGTCGAGCTTGCAAAAGCATACATAAAGGATGCCGAGGTGCTCGGCGTTCGTGGGGATTTTCCCAATGATGACCCCGAGAATTTTTCCCAAGATCCACTCCTTGCAGAAGCGGTGACCAAGGAATGCAAGTGTCTTTGCAATTACGTAAGGCGCAAGCTGATTCCCGATTTTGAGGTTCATTGAAAGCAACGCTTTTAAACGACTTTCCAAGTTTTTCTTTTTGATGTTTTTTGGACTTCTTTAATCTTTGGATTGGAATAATATATATTTTATATCAAAAATCGAGTAGAGAGCTTTAAATAGACCTCTACTCGATTTTCTATTGATATCTCAAAAACTCCACCAAGCTCTCTTTTTTTACTTTCCACCTACTCCCGATCTTGAATCCTTCGATCTGCCTTGTATGTAATAACTCCAGCATGGTATTCTTTCCAACCTTCAAGAGTTCTTGGCACTCTTTTAATGTCATTACTTCGGGGATATTTTCGTACATAAAAATCAAATCCTTTCTATCGTTATTTTCGGTTTGCAATGGTTTGAAACAGCCCTTTTCGGTTTGTTTTGCCATCGCAAGCCTTATTTTTTTGTTTATATATTATTCTCGCAGTAGGAAACAAAAATAAACTTTCAGGAGGATAATACCATGAACGAAAACACCTACGAACAAAATCAAGAAGCCATCCACGTCTGCTCGGAATGCGGCGCGAAATTGACCACTGATGATGCCCACGAATTTGAGGGGCACCTCTATTGCGAGGATTGTCTGGACGATCTGACCGTCCTTTGCGATTGCTGTTCCACACGTATCCGTCGGGACGATGCAGAGGGCAACGATTCGCTGATTCTTTGTACTCGTTGCTACGAGGATCGCTACACCACCTGCGAGGACTGCGGATGTCTGATCCCCACCAACGATGCCTACTATGACGATGACTCGGACTATCCCTATTGCGCAAGCTGCTATCAAAAGCTTCGGGAGCGTCCGATCCACGCCTACGGATACAAGCCAGAGCCGATCTTCTACGGCTCGGAAAGCGATCTCTATATGGGCGTAGAGTTGGAAATCGACAAGGGTGGCGAGCTGGATGAGAACGCCGAGAATCTTCTCGACGTCGCAAACTTCTCTAGGGAGCACATCTACTGCAAGCATGACGGTAGCATCTGTGATTGCTTTGAGATCGTCAGCCATCCCATGACCTTGGAATACCACATGTCCAAGATGAATTGGAAAGAGGTCTTTGAGAAGGCGTTGGAGATGAAATATGCTTCTCATAATACCTCGACCTGTGGCTTTCACGTGCATTGCAGCCGCTATGCCTTTGGAGCGGATTCCTACGTACAGGATGCCGCAATCGGTCGCGTCGTCTATTTCGTAGAGAAGCACTGGAACGAGCTTGTCCGCTTCTCTCGCCGTCATGCCGACGCTCTGGAAAGATGGGCTGCGCGCTATGCCACCATCTCTCCCACTACAAAGGAGACCTTCAAGAAGGCAAAGGACAAGCGTATGGGACGATACGTCGCGGTCAATCTGGAGAACTATGAGACGATTGAGTTCCGTCTGTTCAGAGGAACTCTCCGCTACGAAACATTTATCGCCACCTTGCAGTTGGTCTCTGAAATCTGTAATGCCGCCATTGCCTTGACCGACAAGGAAATGGAAAACCTTTCTTGGAGTGACTTTGTTCTTCGTATTGACAAGGAAAGCAGAGATGAATTGATCGCCTATCTCAAACTGAAGCAACTCTATGTCAATGAGCCTGTAAATGAAATTGCAGATGAAAGCGAGGGCATGTAAGATGTGTGGATTATTTGGATTTTCTGCCTATGCCGATCAGCCTATAAAAGGGCTTTCGGATCTGACCAACGCCCTTGCCGAGCAATCCGCCGTAAGAGGCATTGATGCCACGGGAATCGCCTTTTGCAGACCGGGAGGAATCAACATTCACAAGGAGGCGAAGTCAGCGTATTCCTTGGATTTCAAGCATTCCGATGATATCCCTGCATTGATTAGTCATACAAGACACTCAACACAGGGGGATGAGAAAAAGAACTTCAACAACCATCCCTTCTATGGAAAGGCGAAAGGAACAAGATTTGCCCTTGCCCATAACGGTGTCCTGATGAACGATGAAGAACTGCGGAAGTCTTTGAACCTTTCCAAAACCAAGATTGAAACCGATTCCTTCATTGCGGTGCAGTTGATAGAAAGCCGAAGAGTCTTTAATATCGACAGTATCAAGTACATGGCGGAACAGGTCAAGGGCAGCTTTTCGTTTTCCATCTTGGATGATCGGAACAACGTCTATCTCGTCAAGGGGGATTCACCGCTCTCGATCCTGCACTTCCCAAAGCAGAAGATCTACATCTACGCCAGCACTGAGCAGATCCTCTACAAGGCGTTGGTCGATACCAAGTTGTTTGAGGCGTTAAAGATCGGGGACTATGAGGAAATCCCCGTCGAGGAGGGCGAGATATTAAAGATTCGTTCTGATGGCAAAATCGAGCGGTACCATTTTCATTACAGCTATTACAAAAGCCGAGGTTGGTGGGAATATGATGGTTTCTCTGCCTACCGAGCATTCTTCGGTCAATCCACGGGTGACACAAGGGAGGATTACATCAACGCACTTAAATCGATAGCAGCATACCAAGGCATTTCGGTGGACGTGGTGGATGCGCTGCTTGAGGAAGGTTGGGATCTTGAAATGATCGAGGAGTATATATACGACTATGAATACGGATAAGAAAAAATATTGGCAACTCTATGCCAAAATATTGAAAATGAAAGGAACGATCTTTTACATGAAATACGCAAGAATTTTGATCTGGGCTTTGATTGAGATCATCGCCGAAATGTATAACAAGCACAAGGATCGGAGGTAGGAGTATGATCTACGGCTATGCGCGCGTGTCTACCGCCGATCAGAACTTGGATCGGCAGAAGGATGCGCTTTATAAGTACGGCATTGACAAGCTCTATTGCGAGAAGATGTCGGGAACAAAAAAGAATCGCCCCGAGCTTGACCAAATGCTCGGGACGATTCAAAGTGGGGATACGATTGTAATCGAAAGCCTCAGTCGGCTTGGCAGGAGTGTGAAAAACCTCGCCGAGCTCATGGAGCTTCTGAACGAGAAGGGTGTTCGGTTGGTGTCCTTAAAGGAAACAATAGACACCACGTCATCAACCGGACGCCTTTTGTTCACGATTCTCTCATCCCTCGCGCAGTTTGAACGCGACGTATTGGTTGAACGGACACGTGAAGGACTCAACGCCGCCAGAGCCAGAGGACGATGCGGCGGCAGACCAAAGACCGATGCCAAAGCTGTTCAAAAGGCAGTGGCACTTTACAAAACGAATCAATATAGCGTCACGGAAGTAACAGACTTAACGGGTATTTCCAAAAATACGCTATACCGTGCCATAAAGGGTTGAGTTTTGAAACCTTGATTTTGAAACGCGTTTTGACACAAACAACCGTCCCAAAACCCATCTTTTCAGACGGTTTTGGGACGGTTGCAAAAAGTTTCAAAAACCTTCGTTTTTGGAACCATAACATATAGTTAAATTATATCTTTCAAAGTTGTTTATAACCCGCTTAGGCGAAAAAAGAGAAAGTTCATTATTGCAATGAGCTTTCTCTTTTTTTACTGTTCGATTTGCGTATCGATGCTTTGGAACCATAAAATTTCTTTCTTCTGTTTTGGGCGAATAAATATATATAAGCACAGAGGATAGAAAAACTGTTTTTTAGGCGTTTCAGCTCTGTTTTATCTGTTTCTTTTGTTTGATACGAGGCAATCTATAAGGGTCAATGACAACATGGTTGACAACAAAAAGTGAGAAAAAAGAGAAAAAGCCCTGAAATCTTGCGATTTCAGGACTTTTCTTTGGCGGAGAAGGAGCGTTGCATCTCATGTGCACAATCTTTTATTATTTTATGACAATTTCTTTTGTTTTAAAATCGATTTCTCCAAAGTACATTTTCTTATTTTCTGTATTTGTTTGTTCGTCGTGATTAATCAGCCAACCATAGAGTTTATCTTGAACTACGGTAAAGGATTCCATGTAATTAAGCGTTGGATTTGAATAAAGAATTTGATCATTTTTTCCGTCTAAATCACAACAATGCAAGTCAGGAGAAGCCAACATGATTGTTATTTGAGAAAGATTATTTTCGTAATCTTCAGGAATATTTAAATGCCTTAATTCAAAGGGGGCATAATATATTTTGTTGTTAGTAATATGAAAACTGACAACTGGAGTTTCCAATACACGCTTGTGGGTACGTGTCTCCGGATCGACACATACCAAATAACTGTATTTATAACTTTTTTTTGTATATTCCGAAGTAACAGAGGCATTTGTTTTTAGTAGCAAATATATTTTTCCATTTAAGAAAGCGAGATCTCCATTTACAAATGTATATCCTTCCTTATATTGATCGAATATAATTTGACGTTCACCTGTGGAAAGATTTACTAAATGGAGTTTTGCATCATAATGTGTAATTGCATTGCCATTGTACACAAACAAAAGGATGTCTGATTCGCCTAAAAGTTCACATAAGACCTCTTCCGAACCAGAGCCATCTGCCGAAATACGGCAAATATAGGGCAAATAGTCCTGCGGGTCCTGTTTATTGCCATTTTCCTTTAATTTTTTACAACTATAATAGCAATAGCCATTTTCTACCAATGGGGGTATTCCCATAACGCTTTCAATCTCTTCGCATATACGTAATACGGTGACTATTCCGGTTTGAATATCCAAATAAGCATAGGTATACTCATGTGTATATGCTGTCATCGTAGCAAAGTATAGCTTTCCATCTACAATTTGTGAAAAATAATTCAGTGGTGATTCCAGTAAACAATTGCCTTTGCATTCCGGATCAACACAGGCACTTCTTATCTCTCCTGTGGAACGGTCATATTTCATTATGCCTTTTCCGCTTTCATAAAAAACATAATTTCCATATTCGATAACGTTATCTTTCTGAGAAACAGGTACTGTGTTTAGCATTTCATGATATGGTTCGTCGGGTTGCTCGGAGCATGAGGATAATACGCATATCAATATGGTAACTGTTAATATAAAAATTGGTACCCGCATGAATCGTTTATTCATCGTTTTACTCGCCTCCTTAGTGTCCCCCCGAAACTACTGAATTTCAGTAGCTTCGGGGAGGGGGGGTTCGGTTTATTATGCTTCTACAGGGATATGATATGTAACATTAAATTATGAATTGCGGCGTCAAATATTGTTATGTCTCAACAAATCCCACTTCACAGTTCACAAAACGAACCACATAGTTATAACACCAATAATCACTATCATCTGTTTTACTGGTGCTCCAATGTTCGGTGTATCCGGTTGCGCCTCCTATAAGATCCCCCTCATAAAAGGATACTTGTGCAGAAACACGAGCAGTTCCGGTATCATCCGAAGAGGCTGTTTGAATATGTCTTACGCCATCAAGATATTGAGCCAATACAGTAGTTTCAAAAGCAGAGACCGCTCCGCCTTTTGATTCACCGATAATGATAGCATAGTTGTCCGGATCATCAACACCATAGTCGTACGCATAGCAGTCGATCATACTGTAACCGGCGGTGCGGGTATCAGACGTGTACTGCCAATCTTTATCAAAATAATTTTTAACTGCAGCAAAAGATAGAATGGTCAACGTGTTTATCAAGCAAACCAAACCAAGCACCAACGATAAACCTTTTAATAATTTTCTCTTTTTCATAAGAAATCCTTTCTTTTTAAAAATTGTTTCCGTCAAATTTCGGGCATGATTGGTGACGAAACCAATCAAATAATCATTTTTACAAATGTTTTGCGCGCAAAAACAAAAATAAAAATTTACCCTCTCCTTTTATGTAAATCGTTTTGATCAGAAACGATACATAAACAATACATTTAGTTTAATTGTACAGCATCCTTATTTACCCAAAGTGCCGGCCGACAGCCCTGTAACCCACGTCCAACATCGGTGCCACAAAACACACCGGATGCTGCTGCTGTGGAAAAACGCCCATGATTGTCTCCGTCTCTTAAATGCCAAGACTTATATCGTTCATTACTAACATTTAATTTTAGGCCTAAGGACAGAGCATAAGGTGTGCATTTTCCCAAACACCACGTGTCGTTTAGCAGTAGGGCTTGCGTTTCCGCATGATTTAGAAAGAAAATTCTATCCGTTGTATCAACATCTGAAAGATAGGTTTCTGAAATGGCCTTCTGTTCTTCCAAAGTAAAAGCAGCTTCCAAAAAGTATGTATTTAACCATGTTCGTATATAAGAATCTTTCCAAAGATTGTATTTTGATTCAAGTTCGTTATAATGCTGACCGTCTAAAACAAATTGACTGATCAAAAGATATTTTCCGTCTTTTTCGTCCAGTACCAACCAATCGATCGGCTCAGCGCCGTTTGCAATGTTGTTATCCTGCTCATATACTCCAAACGTGACCGTTGTACCTTCGGGTAAAACACTCCATTTTGCTTGGTACGTTTTATCGGTTGTGTAAGTCCATATTTCATCTTTTACCAAATGATGCGAGTTCCCGATATACCATCCCGCAAAATAATATCCTTCTTTGGTTACTTCGGGTAATCGGTACGGTTGTTCAAAATAGACGGTTATAGACTCTGCGTCGCATATCCCGCCGTTGGTGTCCAATGTGAGTGTATAGCTTTGCGGAATCCATTTTGCGATTAGTACAATATTATCGTTTGTTGTATCCTCTGAAAAAATCCATCGCTTTTCTTCATAATACCAACCGTCAAAAACATAACCGGTTCGCTCGGGCAATGCAGGCTCTGTCAAAAATCCGTTGATAGGTGCTTGAACAGCTTGTTTTCCCATATAGTCATAATCAAATGTAACCATTGGCGTTTTATAGTAACAAGATCCCAGTGAAAGTGACTGCGATAACAAGAGGAAAATCACCATAATGAATTTTAAAACATTTATGCTTTTTTTCATATCTATCGTTCTCCATTTTCCCTCTTTCAAGAGGTAAGTGACAAGGTTCGATTCATTTCTTTCACTTTTTTAATGTTAAAAAGATTGCCTTTTTTCTACTGCTGTCCAAAGACATGCAGATAGCAATCCTCTAAGGATGGCAACAACGGGGAAGCCTTTTCGTGTGGTTTGTGATCTGCCAAAACACGTAAGATCACACCATCGTCATGCTCACATTTGGTAAGCTTGGTTACAGGATGTTGCTGTTGCCACTTGGACACCTCCGATTCTTGACATCGAATTTCCCATACCTTTCCATTCATTTTTGCAATCAATTCCTGTGGTGGTGCCATGTCCGCAATCACCCCTTTTTTTAATAGAATGGCTTCTCGGGCAATAAATTCTACATCCGAAACGACGTGCGTGGCAATAATGACAATTTTGTTCAGGGCGATCCGGGAGATATAATTACGAACGGAAATGCGTTGTTTGGGGTCAAGTCCGGCGGTGGGCTCATCTAAAATCAGAATTTCAGGATTTCCCAATACCGCTTGTGCTAATGCCAAGCGTTGTTTCATGCCGCCGGATAATGTACTGATCCGATGATGGGATACATCATCCAACTCAACCTCGGCGAGAACGGTGTGTATTTGTTCTGCAATATAGCGAGGCTTTTCTTTACCGCGCAGACCGATGCCAATGTCCTTGAGTGCCGCAATGTACCACAAAAAACGGTCAACGGTGAAGTTGGGATACATCCCCGGATATTGTGGCATAAATCCGAGTTTTTCCCGAAAACGAACTCCCATGTGGAGAATATTTTCGGACGTTCCGGCATCGTCCGTATAGATGATGCACCCGGTATCTGCTTTAAGATTATCGGTAAGAATATTCATCAATGTGGATTTTCCAGAGCCATTGGGCCCCAACAGTGCATAAATTCCAGGCTCTAATACTGCGGTGATTTTTTGTAACGCTTTGGTATTACCATAGGATTTGCTAATGTTTTGAAATTCAAGCTTCATCATGTTTTTCCTTTCTTATAAAGGAACGTGTTTTTCCCTCAAATCTTCTCCAGGCAAGATAAAAAAGCAAAATAGCGAGGAGAAGGTATGCTGCACACAGCATGATCAAATACAGCCAATTGCACCCCAGCCAATGCTTTTCAAAAGATCTGTAAACAATGGCTTGCGGAGCCGTAAATGATAAGATACTGCAATTGGAGAAGTTATTCAATTTGGTTTTTGCTAATAGTTCCGGAAGCCCGGTTAACAACATGGATGTGGTAAGGATCGCAAACGTTTTTTTAAAAAAACAAGATAACAGGCAGATAATTAATGCCAGCATTGCCGCGGAAAATGCATTTAAGAGCAGATCAAAAATAATATAGTTGCCGATGGAGATATCCGAAGTGATTCCTGCAAAGGATTGTACCGAGAGTAGGGTGGCGTGGGAGGCATTCATAGTATAGTTTTGTTTTACAATCCAAAGATCACAAAGTCGAAAGACAATGGCAAGAAGTACGGAAAGACTAAGGAAAACTGCAAACTTGGAAATAAAGGTTTTGTTTCTTCCTTTTTTGGTGCTTCGTAAGATCTGCGCAAAGCCATTTGAAGAATTTTTTGAAATATATTCTACCGAAAAACTGCCGGTGCATAGAAAAATCAATGCCACATATAAAAATAGGTTTGAGGATAGGCCCAAAAAAGATTCATAGCCACTGGTGTATATCCAATCGCCGGTGATCCCCGCCAGACGACTGCTTCGACTTAAATCCTTGGCATACTGTTCCACACGATTGAAAGCAATTTCTTCAGCACATACGGTGTAGTAAGTTTCCAGATATACCGTGTATTCGGCACTGTTCATATCACCATTCTCAAATTTTTCTTTGTTTTGATCATAGGACATCTTTATACGATCGATACGGTAGCGTTCATCGGTCAAATAGTTGACGCGAGCATCTTCGGTCATTCCCTGTATCTCGGTGATATACCGATAGTACAAGGCTTCCCCGTAGCTTTCCATATCGCCGATGGTTTGATCAACGTATCTTATACGCAAGAAAAGCAGACACCCAACGATCAAAATAATCAAAAGCGGGCGAGCTTTTTTAAGCTCGAATATCCAAAGTGGACTTGCATGTGCTCGATATATGCGTCTTTTTATCCCAAATAATAATGACTGAAATTGATTGGTGATTGTTTTTAAAGTCCTTGAGAAGTTTTTTCCAATATGATAAAACAAACGAAAATCGTGCGAAAAGGCAAAAAATACAACACATCCAAACAACAGACAGAGAATGAAACACGCCACAATCAACACTACAGAGATGCGTACGGGAATTTTAAAAAAGGACACCGTACGGAAGAAGCTTGTCAGAGAGCACGCCTCCGTCATTGAGGCAAGATTCAAATAACGAATGGCGGGAACCGTGCCATAGTAAGTGCGATAATTTAAAAATCCGTTGAACCCCGCAAAGATAGCTGTGCCGCAAAAGCAAAAGAAATACTGTAGCTTGAGAGACGCCAGGAGTGCAATGAACATGGCGTATACTGCAAATGCACATAACCGATGCAAGGTATGTAACCCGAGGTACTCCATTACGGTCATTGCGTTGGGCACGGTTGCAAAATCCTCAAAAGCCTGTATAGCATTAAAAGGGGAGGAATATCCCGTTGCCAATCCAACCGCCAGAAATGTTGTTCCGAGAAACAGCAATGTTATAAGGGCCGTAATAATCAACGTTGTGCAAAGCTTTGCCACGGCAGTGGAACCTCGACCGTGTTTGGTGGTTTTTAGGATTGAACCAAAGCCTATGTCCTCGTCATGTAAGAAAAGATAGGAAACCGTAGCTGTCAAAAAGATCAAAATAAACGCAGCTACAATGTGATTTTGCAAATAGCAATCGTATCCTGATGTGTACTCGTTTTGAAGTTTTACATTATCCAGCAGTATTTCATATTGCTTTTTCAGTTCTATTTGAGATTTCGTTGTATAGGTCTTATCGCTATAGCCGTAACTTTGAAGGTCGCGGATCTTAATTTCAGTCAGGTGGATCACTTGCTGAATCGTTTGATTGTAATTTTTAAAATAGGCATTCCGCTCTTGCACATGTAGCAGTATTTGATAATCGTCGTATGTAGGTGTTCCCGAAAAGATATGGGGAAGGGAAGGAGTCTCGTCACGGATGGATTCCATCATCATTTGCTCCAGCTCCTTAAAATAATGCTCATACGGTTCAGGATCCTTCAAATAATCGGAATAAACGCGCTCAACCGTGTCTTCCCACGGATTCGGTTGCGAAAGATAAAATGTTACTAGAAAGTTTATGGCTAATAATGTCAGTAGTAATAAACTTAAAATTTTTGCTGAAAAAAATTTCGCAAATTCTGCTTTTATTAATTTCACACCATGCCTCCATAATGAATTCCGACCTTCAATATACTTATAGACATATTTTGTTTTAAAACAATGATTTTGAACCTTAATGTTGAAGCTTTTTTAATCACAATGGCCTCTCCTTACATAAGGAAGGTGACAAATATTTCCAAGATTATTTCATTTTTGATATCTATAAAATGCAAGGAATTATTTTGTACAAACTAAAATCAAAAAAGAGATATTTGTATTTTTACAAATTGGGTTTATCTTAAAAGATGCTGCTTATTTGAAAAACAATACACATCATGTATAAATAGTACCTTTTGAAGGGTTTACAAAACTGAACATTTCGTGTATAATTATAACATAACGTAATGAGTTTTCAAATGACATGAAAGAAATAAATTCTGAAATTCCAAAAATGAACGTTGACCAATTAAAACAAGATTTTGGGAAGTATATTCAAAGGCACCGTAAATCCAAAGGATATACACAACAGGATCTGGCGGATCTTTTAGGAATTACTCCCAAGTCGGTCAGCTGTACCGAACGTGGGGAAACCTTTCCAAGTCATGAAAATATCTTTCGTCTCGCAGATGTACTAGATATGTCGTTAGATGAATTTGTGTTTGGGTATAGCCGTTTTAACAACACAATTTCCATTGATGAAATCAATGATATGCTAGCCGATCTTACATCAGAAGAGCAGGGGATGATTATTGGAATCCTAAAGGCTACATGTGAGTCAATGTTGAGAAGGAGAGAATGATGACTTTTGATGAGGCATACTTAAAGCATTTTCCAACGGTTACAGCCTATTGTTTTTACCGTAACGGCAGAGATCGTTATTTAGCGGAAGAAGCGACTGCAAAAGCGTTTGAAGTGTTATATAAAAAATGGGACACATTACGATCGCATGATGAAAAGGTCCTAAGAAGCTGGTTGATAAAAGCAGTAGAAAATACGATGAAGGAAGTTGGACGAAAACAACCGTCCTCTTATGAGCCCCTGGATGAACCTTGGTGCCAAGACTTGGTTGACGAGCAGCAATATAAAAATGGTGGCTATTACGATTATTTTGATGAGTGGCAAAAATTTCTTGACTATGCAAGCGATTTGGAAAAATCTTTGGAATTAGAAGCAAAAATTCTTTTTCATTACATTGTAGTAGAAGAATTATCAATTGAGGCGATTGCAAGAAAAATGAATTTGACAGAAAATGCAGTAAGGATACGTTGGAGTCGCTTGCGTAAAAAATTACAACCGTTAGTAAAGAAAATGCTTGATAATAAATAAAACGTAAACGTTTTAAAAATGTGAAATAAATAAGCACATAGGGAATCACTTCCTTACGGAAGGAGGTGATTTATGTGTGGCTTGGTAGAAAGAGAAGGGAGCGAAGTCATCATGATCCCCCATGAAAAAATAAACAACAACGATTTTTTGTGTAATTTAGATGTGGATAATGCAACTAATGAGCAGAAAATTGCTTGGCTGTGCCAAATAATAAAAAATGAGACAGAAAAACCGGAAGATGAACAGGATATTGATTTGATTTCGGAATGTTCGGATTATTTGTATGAGCTTTCCGAGGCGGAGGTCGCTGTTAGCGAAGACAAATTACAACAGGGACTGAAGGAAATAAAGCAAAATCTTCAACGTTCTAAAATCATGGATGTTCCGATCAAGCGTTACAGAAAGAAATTTGTTCGAACCGTAATCATTTTAGCCGCGGCATTTATCGCGCTGTTTTCTGGCATTACTGTTGCGGCGAAGACGCAAGGGTATTCCAGTGCTTGGGATTTTGTATCTCAAAACATTGAAAAGATTATAAAACTTAAACCTGGTGACAAAATGGAAGAAGGAAATATTACTTTGATCAAAGGGGAACAAAGCATCTCTTATGCATCCATTGAGCAGTTGATAAAAGAAGAAAAGTATAATATTTTATATCCTTCTAAATTGCCTAATAATGTTGTAATTGAGAAAATAAAACAGCAAAATTTTGATAATGATTCTGTGATTTTAAGCCTTCAAACCAATGATCCTAATCTGGTTTTTTCTATTTCGAGTAATTCAAGTGTTTTAGAAGAAGATCTCCAACATTTTGAAATATATGAAACGTCTAACATCACTTTTTATATTGATGCAAAACCGAATAACGTATATCTGGCTGTTGGATATTTTGAAAATTATGAATATCATATAATTTATAACGATTATGAAATGCTAATTTCCATACTCAACAATATGAAAGGAATTTAATTATGAAAAAAGTAATATCTGTTTTATTTGCAATCATTTTGCTTTCCAACATGTGTGTTTTTGGATCTTCGGCCAATGCATCAGGAGAAAATATTTACCAAATTGGAAACAAAACCATTATTTTTAACGAATCATCTGCTTTTTCCATTGAAGAACAACAAACAATAGTGACACAGTTAGTTAGCCCCGAACAGGAGCACTCTACTTATGGATTAATGTGTACTTTGTTTGGGCATAAAAACACAACGGAAGCGGTACAAACGATTACTCATCGCGTGGATACCAAAGCGCCCCGATGCTTGTTAGAAAACTTTGAAATCACTACTTGTTCGCGGTGTGGTGAAACAACAACAGAAAGAATAAGTTATTATTACATCTCCTGTTGTCCCGAAGATTGACCCAGTAAAAAGAGTCGGTTCATCCGACTCTTTTTTGCTGAGGCTATGTCTAAGTGTTTACTTACTCCTTCGAGGAGCTACCAAGAAAGATGGTCATTTTTTGTGACTAAGAAAAAAATGAGGAGAGTGAAAAATAATGGGAGAACCCTTTTCTATGTAGAAAAGATTATATATTCGAATTCGAAATTGAAGATGGAAGGCTAGAAAAACTGTTTTTTAGCCGTTTCAACTCTTTTTTATCTATTTCTTTCGTTCGATATACCCCAATCTATAAGGGTCACAATAAGGGTCAATGACAACACGGTTGACAACAAAAAGTGAGAAAAATAAAGAAAAAGCCCTGAAATCTTGCGATTTCAGGACTTTTCTTTGGCGGAGAAGGAGAGATTTGAACTCTCGCGCCGGTATAGCCGGCCTACACCCTTAGCAGGGGCGCCTCTTCGGCCTCTTGAGTACTTCTCCGTGTACTCATCGCCAGCCGCCGGTTGCATAGGCTTGCGACATCCTACATTATACACGATTCTCTCGTCTTTGTCAAGCCCCTTTTTGATTTTTTTTGCTTCTTTTTCGGTTTTCCATGAAATTCCACCGTTGCTTTTCCTTCCATCGGCGGCTTTGCTCTCTGCGTTGGGCTATTCGCACAGTGGTGAAGGGATGGCGTTGCTTGTCAACTGTCTTGAATTCTCGTTCCGCGTGTGTTTTTTTCACTTTCTGCGTTATTGATTTCTATGGCGCGGCGTATTATAATAAAGGTGCCGGCAAACAAAAGAGAAGGAGAAACGCTATGAATCTTACCATTGGGAAAAATATTCGCGCCCTGCGCAAGCAACAAAGCATTACCCAGGAGGCGCTGGCGGAGCATCTGGGAGTCTCCTACCAATCGGTCAGCCGTTGGGAGAACGAGGTTACCTATCCCGATATGGAGCTACTTCCTGCCATTGCCGGATTCTTCTCGGTGAGTGTGGATGCGTTGCTTGGCATTCCCGAGGCGGAGAAGGAGGCCAAAGCCAAAGCCGCCATGGACGATCTTCGCCGCGAGATCCTGAAGAAGGAGAGGAATATTCCCGCTATTGTGGAGAAGATCCGTGACATTCGTCGAAATTATTTGGACAGCGAGCATATGTGGGAATTCTGGAATCTTGGAAACGACGCCTGCTACCGTCACCCGGAGGTGCTTCCCGAGGTTCGTCTGACGGCGGAGGCCTTTCTTGAGAGAGTGTAGTCCCCGTTGCGTTACTCGGCCATTGAGCTGATGTCCCGTGTGGAGGACGAGGAACATCTGGAGTCCTTTTTGAAGCGATATGCTACGGATTCGGATATTTCCAAGGAGGCGCTTTTGCGCGCCCGCTATCGGTTTCGGCGGGAGTTTGACAAGTACGAATACTACCGACAGCTTCATCTTTGGTTGCAGGTAGGGGAGCTTTGCAACAGGGCCAACTTCTATGATTTTCGAAGGAAAACGTCTCCCGAGGAGACGCTGGCGATCCTGCAATTTCAAATGGGTCTGCTTCATTCCCTCTGTCAAAGAACGCCCGACCCGAAGCGACCGATCTCCGGAGGCGATGGAATGGATTTTCTGATCGAGGAGCGGTTGGAGATCGGATTTCGCATGGCGGAGTGTCTTTCCTCCTTGGAGCGTGGAGACGAAGCCCTCACCGTTTTGGAGGATTGCGTAGAGATGATCGAGAAGATCATGGCGCTTCCCGAGGCCGAGATCCTTCCCGCCCCTTCTCCCTGGCTCCAAACGCTGGAGTGGGAGGCGCGCCCCGGATGGTTCAACAAGAACAACGATCCCGATGGGGAAGAGGAGTACAACATCTGGATCCACCATACGGGATATTGCTACATGATCTACCCCTCCACCTATTACCGCTACCTTACTGCCAAGCGTGGCTGGAGCGGCTTTGATTCCCTGCGCAACGATCCCCGGTATCAAGCCCTCATCCACCGACTGCAACGGCAGATTCGAACGCGGAAAAAATCGGACGGTGGTTGATTGCATTGATCAAAAAAGCGGCCGCCGCAACTCCAACGTTGCGGCGGCCGCTTGGTGTATTCCATTATTTTTCGGGATCCAGGTACTTCCAATAGGAGACGATATAGTTGATGCCCGACCACAGGGTAAAGATGAGCATCAGGGCCGAGGTGACCAGGGAGACCGGCAGGAAGTCGGTTTCCATTTCCAGAAGACCGTAGATCACCGGTTCTGCAATGCAGCAGATCACGCAGGCGATCTGGGTGCAGGTCTTGATCTTGCCCAGCATATTGGCGGCAATGACGATGCCGCTGGAGCCCGACACCACCAGGCGAATGGAGGTAACAGCCAGCTCACGGAAGATGACGATCATAAACGCCCAGAAGAAGACACCCGAAAAGAGCTTATCGGAGTAGAGAGAAAGGGAACGGTAGAGGATAACGAACATGGCACCAATGACCATAAACTTATCGGCCAGAGGATCCATAAACTTACCAAAATCGGTGACCAGATTGTGCTTTCGGGCAATCTTGCCGTCCAGCATATCGGTAAGGGAGGCGATGATAAAGAGGGCCAGGCCCAGGGCGCTTGCCCACAGGGCGTTGGAGACCATCATGATCACCACAAAGATGGGAACCAGGATCAAACGCAGGACGGTGAGCTTGTTGGGAAGATTCATTTTCATAGTGAAATATCCTTTCTGAAATTATTTAGTGACGATGTTGCCAAAGAGATCGTAGTCTACCACCTTGCGCACCTTGACCTTAACAAAGCTGCCGGGGGCGATGCGGCTTTCACTGCGGAAGTAGACCTTGCCGTCGATCTCGGGTGCATCGGTGGCACTGCGACCAAAGTGGACCTCGGCTACGGGATCGTAGTCCTCGCAAAGCACGTCAATGACCTGTCCGATCTTCTCCTTGTTCAGTTCCTCGTTAATGTCCATCTGCATCCGCATGAGAATGTCCATACGGTCCTGCTTGACCTGCTCGTCGATCTGATCGGAGAAGTCGTAGGCGGGGGTATCCTCCTCGCGGGAGTAGGTGAATACGCCGGCGTGATCGAATTTTTGTTCCTTTACAAAGTGGCAAAGCTCCTCAAAATCCTCCTCGGTCTCTCCGGGGAAGCCCACGATAAAGGTGGTGCGGATCACAATGCCGGGGATCTCGCGGCGGAGCTTGGCGAGCACCTCGCGGATCATGGCACCGTCGCCGTGACGGTTCATGGCCGAGAGCATATGGTCGCTGATGTGCTGGAGGGGAAGATCCAGGTACTTAACGATGCGGGGATTGTCGCGGATCTCGGCGATCAGCTCGTCGGTGATCTTATCGGGATAGCAGTAGAGCAGACGGATCCATGGAATGGAGGTCTCCTCGGTGATCTTGTGGAGCAGCTCGGCCAGGCTGTACTTACCGTAGAGGTCCAGACCGTAGCGGGTAATGTCCTGGGCTACCACCGTCAGTTCCTTGACGCCCAATGCCTCCATTTGCTTGGCCTCGGCAACTACGTCCTCCATGGGGCGGCTGCGGAAGCTGCCGCGAATGGAGGGAATGGCACAGTAGGCACAGCGGTTGTCACAGCCCTCGGCGATCTTGATGTAGGCGGTGTAATCGGGAGTGGTGAGCACCCGATCGCCACCCAGGCGCACGGTGTTTTTGTCCTCGTGGGAGAAGTACTTTTGCTTGGAGCCCTTCTTCTTTTTGGAGGTAACGGCCTCAATGGCCTCCACAATGTTGTGGATACTGCCCACGCCCAGCACGGCGTCTACCTCGGGGAGCTCCTTGAAGATCTCCTCGCCGTAGCGTTCTGCCAGGCATCCCGTAACGATAATGGCCTTGAGGTTGCGGTTTTTCTTCAGCCAGGCCACATCCAGAATGTTGTCAATGGCCTCCTTTTTTGCGCTTTCAATAAAGGCGCAGGTGTTTACGATGATCACGTCGGCTTCAATATCCTCGGGAGTGATCTCATAGCCGGCTTCCCAGATCTCGTGGAGCATAACCTCGGTGTCCAACTGATTCTTGGGACAGCCGAGGGAAATAAATCCGATTTTCATGTATAAGGGTTCCTTTCTGTTTGTTCAGCAGCCGTCCCCGGATCAGAGCGGCAAAATATTGGTCCACGCGCGCTTTCCGTCGGCATCGGTGACCTCCACGCGCAGGTAACGCTCGCCCTCCCGGGGCTTGTAACGGGCCTCCGTCAAGCCCTCGCCTTCAAAGGCGCGGCGGGACCAGACCAGGTTGGAAAGAAAGACGATGGAGGCACAGGGGGAGGTGTAGGCAACGTATTCGTCACCCTCCTTCTTCAGGTGAACCTCGGGGCCCTGGGAGGCGTAAAAATCTCCTGCCGCAATGGCTTCCGTCAGGGATTCCGTGGAGGCGTCCTCAGCGCGCACCATAATAAAGGATTTGCATTCGTCTCCGTCGTAGTAGTGAGTATCGTCGTCCGCAATCAGCGGATAGAATCGTCCACGGGCCCCCAGCATATCCACGATCAGGGAGGCGTCGGGACGGCGGGAGTGATGCAGACCCGAGGTGGTGTTGTAGATCTCGGTGGCGTCCACGCCCTCCAGGGGCAGGATCTGGTCGTGGGTGTTCAGGGACCAGGCGGGATGGGCCAGCACGGCAAGACCGCCGGCGGCGTGAATGGCGTCGATCAGCTCCTGGGCACCCATGCTTTTGGTAGCCGCGGGGGCCGAGGTGCAGCCAATGCCAACGATGTGAAAGACGCCGTCCCTGCCATCCGATCCGCCGCAGTTGTATTCAATTCCCGAGAGGACGGTGATGCCCTCGGCCTCGGCGTTTTCGGTCCAGACCCAGTGATCGGTCAGAGCTACGGCGTCGTAGCCATGCTCCCGATAGAGCCGCAAAGCCTCCGAGGGACTGCGTCTGCCGTCGGAGAGGGAGGTGTGGGTATGCAGATTGACCTTGAATCGCTTTTTTTCAAACAAATCAACGTACATGGAGAGACTCCTTTTTTCTTTTTCACGTTTCTTCCCCTATTTTAGCATAATCCGCGGTTTTTTACAAGGGCTTGCGAAAAAAAAGCCGCCGGGAACCAAGAAAAAACTTGCCAAACTATTGCAATTTGTTCAAAAAAATGGTATGATGATAATACCGATATTGAAAGAAACGAGGTTTTCAAAAATGAAATTAAGTGTTCTTGCTAATTTGTACGGCGCCAAATCGCTGGATGAAACTCTGCAGATCCTCACGGGTCTGGGCGTTCACACCGTAGAGATCGGTGCGGGCGGATATCCCGGAAAGGCACACTGCAATCCCGCAGAGCTGCTGGCGGACGAGGCCAAGTACAATGCCTTTATGGATACCCTCAAAAAATACGACGTTACCGTTTGCGCTCTGGCCGCGCACGGCAATGCCCTGCATCCCGATCAAAAGATTGCCGAGCAGTTTGACACCGATTTCCGCAACGCGGTACTCCTGGCCGAGAAGATGGGCGTGGATACTGTGATCACCTTCTCGGGCTGCCCCGGCGACCACGAGGGCGCAAAGTATCCCAACTGGGTCACCTGCCCCTGGCCCGAGGATTTCCTTGCCATTCTCGATTGGCAGTGGAATGAGAAGCTGATCCCCTACTGGAAGGAAGCAGGCGCTTTTGCCAAGGCCCACAACGTTCCTCACATCGCCTTTGAGATGCATCCCGGCTTCTGCGTTTACAATCCCGAGACCCTGCTCCGTCTGCGCGCGGCAGTGGGCGACGTGATTGGTGCCAACTTTGACCCCTCGCACTTGATTTGGCAGGGCATGGATCCCGTTGCCGCGATCCGTGAGCTGAAGGGTGCCATCTACCACGTGCACGCCAAGGATACCAAGATCGACAAGTACAACACCGCAAAGAACGGCGTTCTGGATACCAAGCATTACAGTGACGAGATCAACCGCGCTTGGGTATTCCGTACCGTTGGCTACGGCAACGGCGAGACCTACTGGAGAGATCTGGTTTCCAATCTGCGTTTGGTTGGTTATGACCGCGTGCTTTCCATTGAGCATGAGGACAGCCTGATGACCATTGACGAGGGTCTGCAAAAGGCAGTTGCCTTCCTCAAGGACATCATCATTACCGAGGAAAAGCCCACCACCATGTCTTGGGCATAATTTGAAATATAGAGAACCGGCGGCGCCCAAAGGACGCCGCCGGTTAGCTTTCAATAGAGTTCGTACTGTCTTTTGGCAAAGGTTTTGGTCAAGCTTTTTCAAAAGCTTGCGCAGTGGAGGCCGCGTAGGTCTCCTCGCCCTCCGCAGAGGGCGAAAAAACCTGTACGGCGTTTTCTTTTTGCAAGCTTTTTCTTTTGCGCCTATATGGTCAAAAGAAAAAGCGGCTAAGGAGTTTTGATGATACAACAAAAAAAGCAGGCGGCGTCAAAGGACGCCGCCATTCTTTTTATAGAAGCTTTCCACCAAAACGCTCATAGGCGTCAAGCCAGCCGCGGTACTGTTCCGGGTCGAAGGGGAATTCTCCGCACAAATAGTGGTTGTAGCAGGTCTTTCCATCTACGGTCCACTCAATGACCAGGAATTTTTTGTCGGAATAGTAAAGGGGAAGCTCGCCGATCACCGTGGAGGTATTTGCCTTGGCCGCAAAGACGGTGTCCAGCAAAATCTCTTGCGTATCCACGTCAAGGATCCGAACCCGCCCCGTTTTCTCGGTCAGGGTATCGTTGCAGGCAAAGACCTTGGATTTCCAGTTGTAAATTTCGTCAATAGCGATGATAAAGGGGGCTTGGGAACGCTGGATGTAGCCGTAGGCCAGCTTCTTTTCGTAGTAGTAGTCCACCACGGCGTCCGACATCTGAGGCCAACCGTCCAGGAGGTTCCACCAGATGATGCCGCTCTTGTGGGGGCGTCCCACTCGCATTCGCTCAATAAAGTACTTAAATGCCTCGGCCTGGGAGATCTGGGAGGCGAAAATATACTCCTCGGGGGTGGTTGGTACCTTTCCAAAGAGCTGACGGATCTGCTTTTCCATCAGCATCACTCGCTTGTCGTTGCCCTTCTGATCGCTGGAATGGAGGATCCATTCGTCGTTGTTCTGATAGGGCCAGAGCTTTTCGGGGGTAATGAATTTTTGGATCGACTCCATAGAGGGGCATCCGTGGTACCCCGCCTCACTGACAAAGTGGGCCAGGGAATGCTTGTAGTAGGGACTTTTGTAGTTGTCCCGGGCACCCCAGAGGTGTGCCTCGGGCTGATAGACAAAGCCGCCCGTGGCAAAGGATTCCTTGGAGACGTAGGGCGAGCTTTCCAGGTAGGGTCTGCCAATGTCGTTCCAAAGCACGACCTCGGGCAAAAGCTCCCGGGTGATGACGTTGGTGGAGGGATCCACACCCCGCTTGGCCTTCATCTCGTCCACCTCGTTGTCACCGCTCCAAAGGATGATGGAGGGATGGTGACGGTATTCCCGTACTACGTGGGTGGCCTCGCGGCGGAAATTTTCCATAAATTCCGGGGTGGGCACATAGTTGTGGCAGGCCATGGCAAAATCCTGCCAGACCAGAATGCCGTTTTCGTCGCAGAAGTCAAAGAAATCATGATCCTCGTACACTCCACCGCCCCAGGAGCGCAGAATGTTGCAACCAATATCCTTGACCAGCTCCAATGCCTTGGCGCACCGCTCCTTGGCCCGGGAGTGGAAGGCGTCCAAGGGGACCCAGTTGGAGCCCTTGGCCATGATCTCCTCGCCGTTGATCAAAAAACGGAAGCAGCCCTTCTTTCCGTCGGTAATATCACTTCGCTCCAGCTTGACGGTTCGAATGCCAAAGCGAGCGGTTTCCTGGCAGACCAAGGTTCCGTGGGAATAGATCCGCAGGGTGGCGGTGTAGAGGTTTTGCTCACCGTAGTCCCGCGGCCACCAGAGCTTGGGGTTTGGACTTTCGATCTCGGTATATCCGCTCTTATAGGTGACGGGAACGCGGGTATGGTAGGCACTGTCCCCGCAAACGCAGTCCACCTCGATCTCCATATTTTCAAAATCCAACTTTGGACATTCGATCTCATAACAAAAGCGGAGCTTTTGAGGATTGGTGGTGTCAAAAAAGGCTTGACCGAAGCGAACGGGATCACGGATCTCCAGGGTTACGTCCCGCCAAAGGCCGCAGGAAACGGCCCGCGGGAAGATGTCCCAGCCGTAGGTGTGGGCGGCGCGACGGGTATGGATGCTCTCGGGGCCAAAGGCAAAAGAATAACCGATGGCTTGAATGGGGGTTGAGAGGGAGTGCTCATAGACCGTGGGGGAGGAGAGATGGACGGTGACCGTATTTTCGCCGTCGGTCAGCTTGTCCGAAACATCGAATTCGAAGGGAATGAACATATTGGCACTCTCCCCAAGCTTTTCGCCGTTGAGAAAATACTCGGCCAGGCAGTCTACGCCGCGAAAGACGAGAAATACGTTTTCCCGTTCCGCAGGCGCGGTGAAGGTTCGCTCGTACCACCATTCATAGTCTTCAAACTCCCGGACTTGGGTGATGTTGTTTCCAAGATACAGATCCTCGGGGAGATAGCCTTGTCGGGAAAGCTCCAGCGCTACCGTTCCCGGAACCTCGGCGGTCAGAGACAGTTGCTTGGAATGGGGAGCGGTTTGCAATCTTCCCGTTAAGGTCCAAGTGCCGTTGAGTGAGATGCGTTTCATAAAAGGGTTCCTTTCTTTTGCGAGGATAAATTTCCTTATTTTTTTGTTATGGCTTGGTTGGAAGAATCCCGTAAGAAAAAGTGGGAATGTTATACTTTTTCGTTGGCATCCGCCAAAGCCTGTGCCGCCACCGAAAGTGCGGCGTAGTTTCCGATCTGCTCCCCCAGTACGGCGGGCAGGATCTGGCAGATCTCCAGGGACTGGGCCAGGGTGTTCTTTTTCAGCACCGGCTCCATGGAGGGGCGCAACAGATCCTGGCAACGGGTAAAGATGCTTCCGATCACAATGCGGTCGGGATTGAAAAGGTCAATCAGGATCGAAAGCCCCTCGCCCAGCTTCTCACCGCAGATGCGGAAGATCTCCAGCGCGTCTCCGTGTCCTTCCCGTGCCAGCTCGGCTAACCGCTTTGCGGTGATGGAGGAAAGCTCCTCGGGGCTTTGACAGAAGGAGGTCTTCTTTCCAATTTGTAATTGCTCGGTGGCAAAGGTCTGTCCCAGCTGCGCAAGTCCGCCGCCGGAGCAAAAGCCTTCAAAGGATCCGGCTTTTCCGTAGCCCACCGGGCCAAAGGGGGCAAGACGGATGTGTCCGGCTTCTCCTGCCATGCCGTTGGAGCCCTCGTAAAGACGTCCGTTCAGGATCAACCCGGCGCCAAGTCCGGTGCCAAAGGTCAAAAAGAGCATATTATCGCAACGCTCTCCCGCGCCGTAGCGCCATTCGGCCATGGCACAGGCGTTGGCGTCGTTCTGCAGAGCCACGGGGCAGTGGTACCGCTCCTTTAGATAGGACACCACGGGAACCTTGTCCCAACCGGGAAGATTGGGAGGCGAGAGGATCTCTCCGGTGCGGCTGTTCAGAGGGCCGCCGCAGGAAATGCCAATGGCGTCGATGGTGTCGGTCATCTCCTCCGCCAGAGCGCAAAGCCGTTCCATCATTTCTATGGGAGGAACCGAGAGGTCAGTAGCGATCCGACGCTCGTCCAGGATCGTCAGCCGTCCGTTTTCTTCCACTCCAATGCTCACGGCACATTTGGTGCCGCCAATATCAAACCCGATCATAAAAAACTCCTTTGTGTTCTTTTGATTTTTTCGTGACTATTATATCATCTTTTTTGCCGCTTGTAAATAGCGAAACGCCGATTTTTATCATTTTATTATATAGGGGCTCCAAACGGAGATCGTTGCAAAGGGATTTTCTCCCTGCAAAAGAAAAAAATATTTTTTTGTATTTTGTGGTTGCAATTTGAAAAAGAATGTGATATAATGGGGATGGATTGGAATCTCTCCCCCCGAATGGGGAATTTATATGACAATGGGGATTCTTGCTCCAACTGACGTTTTTAGGGTGGACTTTCCGCCGCAAACGCATCTTATTCAGCAGGGTATGGGGAAATTATGCCTGAAAATGCAAATTTTTTGTGAACAAGGCGAATTTTTTCAAAAAACCTATTGCATTTATAAGAAAACTGTGGTAGAATACCCCCGTGACTATACGCATTGCGGAAAATTTTGAAAGAATAGGAGGGAAGCACCGATATGTTAACACCTTGCGCATCTGGTCTGCCGCGGTCGAGAAGGCGGACAACAGACACAAGTTTGGATAACCTATCCACTGTTCCGCCTTGACAGCCCTATTTTAATAGGTTGTCAAATTCGTAATAGTGTGAAATCTTTTTTAAAAAAATTTTTTTGGAGGAAAACAAAAAATGAAAAGAAGAATTTTTGCTGTAATTCTGTCTTGTCTCATGGTTCTCTCGCTGATTCCTTTTGCAGCGTTTGCAGCCGATGAGCACGAGCATAGTTACACGAGCACCACGGTGATCGAAGCATCTTGTACCACCACCGGTATCAAGAAGCTGGTATGCGCTTGTGGCGACACCAAGTACGAGGCTATTCCCAAGCACACCCTGGATGCTGGTGTTGTTCTGGAGGAGGCTACTTGTACCAAGGCTGGCTCCGTTGAAAAGACCTGCTCTGTATGTTCTGAGAAGGTTGTTGAGGAAGTTAAGGCCTTTGGACACCTGTACGTAGAGACTGTAAAGCCTGCTACCTGCGCTCGTCCTGCTCTGGTTGGTCAGTTCTGTACTCGTTGCGGCGAGCAGAAGGAAGATACCACTCCCGTTGAGATCGGCGAGAAGGTTGACCACTACTACAAGGACAATGTTAAGTTCGTATTCAACAATGGCACTGCCGAGGATGAGACCGATGACGTTGCTTATTCCAAGGCAACCTGTGCTGAGGCTGGCTACGAGTTCAAGCCCTGTATCTACTGCGGCAAGCTGGCTGAAGAAATCGCTGGCGACAAGACTCCTGCAGAGATTCTGGCTGCTTACCTCGTAGAGGCTGCAGGCCACAAGTGGAATAAGGGCGTAGTTGCTCCCGGCAAGTGCGAGCTGGAAGGCTGCGACGGCTTTACTCACACCATTTACACTTGTACCGTTTGCGGCGGCAAGACCATCGACGAGGCTGACGCAAAGGACGTTCCCAGCGATGAGCACGCTGCAAATCACAACTACAAGAAGACCACCACCGAGGCTACTTGCGTAAAGGACGGTAAGGAAGTTTACACCTGCAATCACTGCGGTGACTCCTACACCATCGTTCTGGAGAAGTCCGGTCATGACTTTGATCTGACCGCAGAGCCCTCTGTAAAGGCTGCTACTTGTACCACCACTGGTTACTACTACTGGCTCTGCAAGAACGGTTGCAAGACCGAGCAGAAGAAGGTAGACGATAAGGAAAACGTAATCGTTATCGAGATCGATCCTAACAACCACGGAAAGAACAAGACCACCGGCGAGGTAATGGTTCCCAATACCTGTACTTCTTCCGGTATCGAAAAGCTCTTCTGCACCGGATGTAAGGCATTTATTGGCTACGGCCCCATCGATGCAGCTCATACCGAGAAGGCTGGCACTTCTGTAATTAAGACTGCCAAGACCTGTACCACTCCCGGTCTCCGCACCTACGAGTGTTCTGTTTGCGCTCAGACCATTGAGGAAGTAATCAAGGCAAGCCACAACAATAAGGTTGAGATTCTTGAGGATGCTACCTGCACCAAGGCCGGAACCAAGCTTCTGACCTGCTTGGATTGCGGCGTTCAGCAGAAGGAAACCATTAAGATTCTGGAGCATAGCTACCAGACCGGCCACTTTGCAGCAGATTGCGAGAACCCCGGCCGTACCGGTAAGATCTGTACTGTTTGCGGAACCGCTTCCGGTACCGTAACCATCCACAAAGATGAGCCCGCTCTTGGTCACAAGATCAAGGAAACCGTTGTTCCTGCTACCTGCGGCGCTCCCACCTCTGTAAAGCGTGAGTGCACCGTTTGTGATTACGTTTACATCGAAGCAATCCCCGGTGTTCAGGATGCTCTTAAGCACGATACTGACACCAAGATTAAGCCTGTACACGTTGAGGCTACCTGTACTCAGGACGAGGTTGATATCTACGTATGTAAGCGTTGCGGCGAGTATGCTGTAGCCGAGGAAGGCTATGACAAGGCATATGGCCATAACATCAAGGAAGATGTTCACGTTGAAGCAACCTGCTCCACCTACGGTTACATTGCAAACATTTGTCAGAATGATTGCGGCCTGGAGGAGAACGTTCGTATTCTCAACAATGAGGCTCCCGATGGTGAGACCCACATTGGCGTAGAGTCCAAGACTGATTTCCTGCTCGCTCCCGATTGCATCACCGGTGCTTCCGGTATTGCAAGAGTAGTTTGCAAGCTCTGCGGCGAGTACACTACTCTCAATGGCTCTGCTTATGCAGTTGCTCCCTATGCTCACAACTTTGCTGACGGCCAGTACGTAAAGGAAGCTGCTTCCTGTACTGAAAATGGTACCTACGGCTACAAGTGTACCGTATGTAAGATCGAAGCTAACGAGGATCAGATCAAGGCTGACGAGCTGACTGTAGTAATCAAGGCAGCTCACTCCTACGGTTCTTCTGTAACCGTTTCTGATACCGTTTGTGGCGGTATCATTAAGGAGCGCACCTGTATCGTATGTAGCTACGTAAATCAGTACGTAGATAAGAAGGGTACCGGCGAGTGCACCTACGAGACCCAGGTGTTTGCTAAGACCTGTACTCTGGACGCTTATGTTGCTGACGTTTGCATCTACTGTGGCGATCAGACCAACGTTCAGGTAATTGACGATGGTGACGAAGTTAGCGGTTACTATGGTGTAAACCATGAGAATGCTACCGGCCTGGTTAAGCAGACCAAGGCTGCTACCTGTACTGCCGCTGCACAGCTGCAGGATTACTGCACTCGTTGCGAAAAGGTTGTTAAGTCCGTTCCTCAGGGTGAACCCAACGGTCACTCCGACGTACCTGCTGATGAAGATGATATCTTCGAGGTAGACGCTACCTGTGAGAAGGGTGGATACACCTTCTACATCTGCACCAAGTGCGATGAAAATGTTGTTATCTCCAAGTCCGCTAAGCTGGCTTGCGCTCTGGAAGAGGATGCTGGCTTTAAGACCGAAAAGTCTTACCTCACCGGTAAGAAGACCACTTGTCTGGATGGTGGTTACTACACCCTCATCTGCAAGAACTGTAAGAAGAACGTAAGCGACGAAGTTATCTTCGAGGCTTCTACTGGCACCGAGCACAGCGATATCAAGACCACTATTCTTCCTCCTGATTGCGATTCCAAGGGTATTCAGAAGCGTACCTGCAAGTACTGCAGCAGAATCGAGTACGATACTCTTGACATTAAGCACACCTGGGATGCAGGCGTTCGCGTAAACGATGAGTGTAGCGCTAAGAACAAGGAGGCTAACTACGTTAACTGTCTCTTCACTTGCACTCTCTGCGATGCTACCAAGACCGAGAAGGCTTACAAGCCTCACGAGTACGGTTCCTACACCACCACTCTGGAAGCTACCTGCCTGCCCGGCTCCAAGTACAGAGTATGTAAGGTTTGTGACTACAAGCAAGTAACCGAAATTAAGCCTGTTGCCGAGCACGTATTCTCCGAGGAAGATATGTATGTACCTGCTAACTGCCAGGTTGGTATCAGAATCGGTGTTGCTTGCGTAAACTGCTACACCCCCAAGGATAAGTGGGCATACGTTGGCGCAGAGCTGGCTGCTCACAATACTGTTGAGACCCATGTTGCAGCTGATTGTGAGACCGACGAGCACTTCCTCGTTGAGTGTACCAACTGTGACTACGAGCAGAAGATCGTCTTTGAGGGTGGTGCTAAGGCTACCGGTCACACCTTCGCTCCTGGTTCCTATGTCTACAATGGCGCTGGTTACCACATTGCTACCTGCTCCACTTGCGGCGATGCCGATAAGATCAACTGCTATGAGCAGTCCAAGGAGATCGCTGATATGTCTACCGAGGACGAGTTCGTTCTTGGCGAGATCACCAAGGTTGATGGCAACTGCCAGCAGGGTGCTCACTACGTATTCAACTGCCTGGTTTGCCAGGAGGTTGGTGCTCTGGTCGCTGACAACGAGAACTATCCTATTACCGGCGATAAGGTTCCTTCCGTTCATGCATATGACGTGAAGACCGTTGTTCTCGCTCCCACCTGCGCTACTGCTGGTATCTACAGACTCACCTGCAGCTGCCCGGCTGAGAACGTTCCCGTGAAGTACGCTCCCGCTCCCAAGCTTCCCACCCACACCTACGGTGAGCAGCTCACCTCCGCCGGCAAGTACACCACCATGTACGAGGTTTGCTCTGTATGTGAGTACATCAACGTTGTATTCACTACCAAGGAAACCGCTCTGACCGACGCAGAGAAGAACTGCCTGGTTGGCAAGCACGTTTCTGAGACGGTTCAGGCTGTTACTCCTGGCGTATGTGTAGACGGTAAGACCGCTTACACCAAGTGCGCTCACTGTGACGTTGTTCTCACCGAGGGCAAGGTTGTTGCAGCTCCTCACCAGTACAAGGTAGTTTCCGAAGGCTTCGATGCTAACGGCGAGTACGTTGTAATGTATCAGTGTGAACTGTGCGACAAGACCAAGGTTGACGTTCACTAATTGAATTTTTCAAACGGTCCTGCGGGGATTCAAATCCCCGCAGGATTTGTTAAATAAGAAAGTATAAAAACTATGAAAAAAATAATTATTGGTATTATATTGTTTTCCATTGTGATCTCCTGTGTGTCCTGCTCCCATGATCATGACCATGATCACGCAACCACCACCAGTGGAATCATTACCCTCTCACCGGATGAGATCACCTTGATCGAGACCGTAGATGAATTGACTAACAAGGTCAGCAAGGAGGAGTTTGTATCCTTCATTACTTCTCTGCAGCAAGATGTTTCTCCCTATTCGGGTCAGATCTACATGTTGCAGGGCTATATTACGACCGATTACTACGCAGACAAGACGCCGTTCCTCTACCGTACGCAAACTGTTGAAGGTATGGACGTTAAATTCGGACTTCCTCTCCATGGCCTTACCAAGGTAGCAAAAGAGGGAAGTGAGGTTCGTGTACTTGGCATCATTACACTGAAAACCGTAAATGGTGCTGAAATTCCCGTTCTTGACGTTTTAACGATCGAGACAATTCTTGAATAAGCAAACAACCTTGATTTATATTAAGGAGGATAATAAAATGAAATTAAGATGGATCAAACTGATGTGCATTCTCTTGACCCTTCCATTTTTGTTCGTAGCCCCTGCATTTGCCACCGACACCGTTGACGAGACCGTTACCGTTAGTTTCCTGTTCCCCGTATTTGACGAGAACGGTACCATGGTATCTCAGGAAACCGTTAGCGGCAACGTGAGTGCTTCCTTGACGGTTAATGAGGCCGCCGCAATTCTGATTCCTGATCTTGCCAAAATGGCAGGACTGATGCGCTTTGAGGGATGGTTGTCTATTGGTATGGATATGTCCAATGAGACCGTTGTGGATGGAAAAACCTACGTTGCAAACTATATTCGTACCTTCCGCGTTAGCGCCAACAAGTTTGTGAGCTTGAAAACGCTGAATGTGCAGTTTCAGATTAATGATAAGGGTGTAGCTGATGTGCGCGACGTACGCTTTGTAACTACTGTCAACTCTTTGGTGGATTACCAGTGCGCCGGATTTGAAATTCAATTTGGCGAAGAATCCTTCAAGATTACCACCAAGAATGCCTACACAGCACTTTCCGGCGACGATCGTACGCCTGCTGAGGCATTTGTTGCCGAGTCCAATTACTTTATTGCTCTCACGGTGACCAATTTCCCCACCAATCTTCCTTTTTCTATTCGTTCCTTTGTGCAGCTTCAGGATGGCTCCTTTGTGTATGGCGAATGGAATCATTCGACCGCCGGTATTCAGTAATATCTGCCGAGCAAGTCATTCAGAAAGGAGAACAAATATGAAATATATTACCCCCGAAATTGAACTGATCCAAGTATCTGACGAAGATATCCTGACTGCCTCCGTGTTGGTGGATGCCGGCATTGGTGACGGTGACGTGATCGACTTTAACGATATTTTTCAGTTTGGCTAATTGAAACATTTAAGAGCCGTTGCTTTTGCAACGGCTCTTTTTTGTTGATTTCAAAAAGGTTCTGATGTTTTTTTAACTGCAGGTTAAGAAGAGGTTGCCTTGGTTTCCCTTGTATTTTTGGAGGATTATGCTATAATAGAATTGGAAATCGGCCGGTTTACCTTATAGAAAAAAAGGAGAAAAACATGGAACTGAACATAGGAGCAAATATTAAGCGGTTTCGGCTTGCCAAGGGATTTACCCAGGAGCAGCTGGCTGAGCTTTTGCAGATCTCTACTGCGGCGGTTAGCAAATGGGAAGCGAAAAACACCTATCCGGACATCACTCTTCTATTTCCCCTCGCCCGGATCTTTGGGGTCAGTGTGGACACGCTTTTAGGATATGATGTCATGAAGGAGCAGGCCGACGTTGATCAAATCTTGGCGGAGCATCGTCGATTGCATTTGGACGGCCGATATCCTGAGGCGCGGGAAACGATTGTTGAAGCGAGAAGGCAATTTCCCCACGATTATGGAATCATGAATGCCTATATGTGGGACATGGCCGGGGGAGAAGTTGGAACCGATGCAGCCAAGCTTCTGGCACATCGGGAGGAGCTGTTGCGGATCTGTGAATGCATTCTGGACGGTAGTAAGGAGGACGGACTTCGCGCCCGAGCGATTCATATGAAAGCGAAACTGCTTCACGCCGCAGGAAATACACAGGAAGCCCTCGCGGTACTTTCCGAACAGTCAAATCAGACGGCGTCCATGATGAAAGAACAACTGTTTGACCGAAATACGGAAGAATTTCGACATTGGAACCGAAAAAACTGTTACGGATTGATGGACGCGATGGCAATTCGGCTTGCGCGAACATTGCGGTTTGATCCCGCGTGTTCGCTGACGGAAAAGACCGTCCGTTTGGAAGCGATGGCGAAGGCCTTTGGGGAACTGCGGAAGCGGGAAGACTTTGCATCTTTTTGCATTGCTGAAATTGCCGTTTGCGAGGTGTTGGCAGGAATGCTTGGGGTGGAGGCCAACATGGAGGACGCCGTGGAGGATTTGATCCGCGTGCGGGAAAGGCAATTCGCCGCCATGGAGGATCTGATGGCTTTGGCTAAAGAGGATGCCGTGATCAAGGAGCTAATTATGAGTACCTACGGTACCGAGGATCTTGCAGGTTGGTTGTGGAACCGTCTTGCTCATTCTCCCCATCCGCAATTCGCAAAGCCGCGGGAGATGCCAATCTATCGGGAGAAGTTGCTTTCCCGAAGAATGTCATCTCATCCATAAGAAAACAGGGGCTGTGTCAAACGACACAGCCCCTGTTTTTTACGCGCGGTGCAGATCGATCAGCCATTGGTAGGGAATTTGCAAATTCCCCTTGCCAACGCCTATACGGATGTCCGGCTTTGCAGTACCGTGAAAATCGCTGCCGCCGCTGTACTTCAGTCCGTAGGCGTCTGCCATTTGCATGGCGGTTTGTGTGGTGGTTTCGTCATATAAAGAGTATTGACATTCCATGCCTCGCAGGCCACGACGGGCCGCCTGGGGGAGGAGTTCCTTTAGCCGTTCCTCGGAGAGATTCAGGAAGGGATGTGCCAGCACAGGGATGGCCCCCATGGAGCAGAGCACGTCCAGCATCTCCCAAACGGTAAGGCGTTTGGGCTCGATGTAATGGCCTGCCGCGGGAGAAAGAAGGGTGGCAAACGCCTCCTGCACCGAGCCGGTGTAGCCCCGTCGGGTCAACTCCATGGCGATGTGCGCCCGATTGACCTTCCCGTTGGGGGTCTGGTCTTTGATGGCCTTGTAGTCCAGGGAATAGCCTGCCCGCCCCAGGGATTCGATCAGCTCCAAATTGCTGATCTCCTTGCGTTTCATTCCCTCGCGCATTTGCTCCGAGATCTGGGAGAAGTAAGTTACCGGAATTTCCAGCCCCAGCAAATGGAGCTCGGTTCCCTCCAGATCCACCGAGAATTCGGCTCCGGCAATGGCTTCTACCTTGGTATTGGTTGCCGCGGACAAAAAGGAGGGAAGTCCGTCCACGGTGTTGTGGTCGCAAAGAGCGACCGCGGAAAGGCCGGCCTGCTGCGCCAGATTCAGGAGCTCCTCGGGGGTGCAGGAGCCGTCGGAATAGATCGAATGGGTGTGAAGGTCGCAAAGACGTTGCATGGCGAATTCCTTTCGTTTGAATGAATGGTGGGTAGAGAAAATCGGCAGAGGAGGCGATGCTGCTCTCTGCCGATTTGGTGTCTCATTTGGTCAGGAAGGGACGGTTTCCTATCCTCGGCGAGGCGTCAGCGCTTCAGGAGCTTGGCTTTAAAGCCGTTGCCCACACCTGCGGCGTTGGCGTCGTCGGTGTCGATGTGCATTTCCAGGCGGAAATCCTTGTGCACACGGATCTGTACGTCATAAAAGAGGCTTCTTCTCTCGCCCGAGAGCTCTACGTCCACATACTCATTATCTACCACACCAAAGGCCTTGCCCTCTTCCTCGCTCATGTGAATGTGGCGATTGGCAATGATGCAACCCTCCTTCAGGGTGACAATGCCCTTGGGGCCGATGATGGTGATGGGGGCGGATCCGCCGATGTCACCCGACTCCCTTACGGGGGGCTTGAGCTTGAGCACGTAGCTGTCGGTTCTGGAGATTTCTACCTGAGATGCCTTTCTCTCGGGACCCAGGACGCGAACACCCTCAATGGCGCGCATAGAGGGGCCTACAATGGTCAACTGCTCCTTGCAGGCGTACTGACCGGGCTGGGACAGATCCTTGATCTTGGTGAGCTGATAGCCCTTTCCAAAGAGGATCTCCACGTGCTCACGGGTCAGGTGGATGTGGCGGTTGGAAATGCCAACGGGAATATCGCCTTCGGGATTCTTTTCATCCTTTACGGCCTCGATCACCTTGTTGACCAGGGCCTTTAATTCTTGTTCCGTATATTTCATGCCGCAATCCTCGTTAAATAATTCTAAAGTTGTCTGCCATCACGCATCTGCGCTTTCTGGTAAAGGAGCGTGCCGAGGTGATGCCCTCACCGGTGGGACCCGCAATGGTGAAGGTGGTGTGTCCCTCGCCACCAAAGCCGATGCCGGCGTAGGAGGGAGCGTTCTTTACAAAGATGGTGGTTTCCACGGCCTTTGCAAAGGCGGAGAGGTGATCAATGTTCTTGGAGTGCATATGAGCGGTGTGGCGGTTGCCGTGCTCTGCCTTAACGGCCAGGTCAATGGCCTGCTCGATGTTGTCCACACGGACGATGGGAAGAATGGGCATCATCAGCTCGTGCTGAACGAAATCGTGCATAAAGTAGGTCTCACAAATGATGCAACGCACGCTCTTATCTACGTTGATACCAATCTTGGCAAGAAGCACGTCGGCGTCGCGGCCAACGCAATGGCGGCTCACGGTCTTAACCGTCTTGCCGGCCTTGTTGGTCTTTTCCTCCAGGACGATGGCAGCGAGCTTATCGGCCTGCTCCTGATTGATCAGGTAGGCGCCGTTCTTTTGCATTTCAGCAATCAGCTGATCCGCGATGTTGGAGAAGGCAAAGACCTCCTTCTCGGCAATGCAGGGAAGATTGTTGTCAAAGCAGCAGCCGTCAATGATGTCCTTGCCGGCCTTGCGAATGTCGGCGGTGTCGTCAACGATCACGGGGGGATTGCCCGCACCGGCGCCGATGGCCTTCTTACCCGAGGAAAGCACTGCCTTTACTACACCGGGGCCGCCGGTGCAAACCAGAAGCTTGATCTTGGGATGGGACTGCATAATGCCCGCACTCTCCAGCGTGGGCTTGACCATGGAGCAAACCAGGATCTCGGGACCGCCGGCGGCGGCAGAGGCACGGTTGACCAGGTCAATGGCGTAGTTGGAGGTGCAAATGGCATTGGGGTGGGGATTGAATACCACGCCGTTGCCTGCGGCGATCATACCAATGGAGTTGCAAATGACGGTTTCGGAGGGGTTGGTGCTGGGGGTGATGGAGCCTACCACACCAAAGGGAGCCATCTCGGTCAGGGTCAGACCGTTGTCTCCGGTCTTGGCCTCGGACACAATGTCCTCGGTTCCGGGGGTCTTTTCGGCCACCAGAATATGCTTCAGTCTCTTGTGCTCCACCTTACCCATGCCGGTTTCGGCTACGCCAATCTCGGCCATAATGGGAGCCTCGGCAACCGTCAAACGGCGGATCTCGGTAATGATCTTTTCTCTCTGCTCCACGGTCATGGCACGAACTGCCTTGTAGCCACGCTCGGCGGCGTCAATGGCCTCGTTCATATCGGCGTAGATGCCAATGAGCTTGCGGCCGTTGTACTCGGTGGAGCTATATTTGGGGGCGGCAGGATTGCCGTTGCCCTTGATGATGTTTTCTACAATTTTGCGGATTTCCGCTTCGGTAATATTTGCCATGTTCAAATACCTGTCCTTTGCCTATTATTTGCTTGCCAAGCGTTGGGTGTCAATGGCGATCATGTATTCCTCGTCGGTGGGAATGATCCAGGTGGCAACGTGAGCCCCTTCCTTGGTAATGTCAAAGGGAATGCCACGGGTAAAGTGTTCGTTCTTATCCTTGTCGATCTCAATGCCAAGGTAGCTCATGTTCTCACAAACCATCTCGCGGATGTTGTGTTGGTTCTCACCAATGCCGGCGGTAAATACCAGAGCGTCCAGACCGTTCATTTCGGCGGTGTAGGCACCAATCAACTTCTTGATGCTGTTGATGAGGAGCTGAATGGCCAGCTCGGCTCTCTTGTTGCCCTGATTTGCGGCGTCCACTACGTTGCGCAGGTCGTTGGAAATGCCCGAAACACCCAGCAGACCGCTCTTCTTGTTGAGGATATCCTCTACTTCCTGTGCGGAGTAGCCCTTGGTCTTCATCAGGTAGGTGACCACCGTGGGATCGATGGTGCCCGAGCGGGTGCCCATAACCACGCCCTCCTGGGGAGTAAAGCCCATGGAGGTGTCCATGGCCTTGCCGCCGTTGATGGCGGTGATGGAGGAGCCGTTGCCAAGGTGGCAGGTGATGATCTTCAGATCTTCAATGGGCTTGCCCAGCACCTCTGCCAGCTTTGCGCTGACGTAACGGTGGGAGGTTCCGTGGAAGCCGTAGCGACGGATCTTATCTTCTTCGTAGAATTCGTAGGGAATGGCGTAAACAAAGCGGGAATCCTCTACCGTGGAGTAGAAGGAGGTATCAAACACGGCAACCTGGGTTACGGCAGGCATCAGCTCCAGGCAGGCCTTGATACCGGCAATGGCAGGAGGGCCGTGGAGGGGATTGATGGGAACAATGTTTTCCAGATACTTGATCACGCTCTCGGTGATGATGGAGGACTCCTTCAGCATCTCGCCGCCGTGAGCCACGCGGTGTCCTACCGCGTTGATCTCGTCAATGGAGGCGATCACGCCGTACTCCTTGGAGCAGAGCAGGGAGAGCACCTTTTCCAGGGCGACACCGTGATTGGGGAAATCCACTTCCTCGGTGTAGGCCTCACCGCCGCGCTTGTGGGTAATAAAGCCACCGGCGCCAATGCGCTCACAGGTTCCTTTTGCCAGTACTTCGGAGCTTTCCATATTGAAAAGCTGGTATTTCAGGGAAGAGCTTCCCGCGTTCAATACAAGAATTTTCATAAGATTTATTGCTATCCTTTCGGTTTTATTATCAGAGGGATCAGTAAAGCAGGGGAATGTTGCGCTCGGCGCAGGCCTTTTGCCATTTTTCAGAGGGAGGAGCGTCGGTTACGATCATATCGATTCCCGAGAGCTCGACCACCTTTACAAAGGATTTTTTGTCAAACTTTCCGCTGTCCGCCGCCAGGATCCGTCGTTCTGCCGATTGGAACATGGCCTGCTTGATCAGGGAATCGTTTTCGTTGGAGTCGGTAACTCCAACGTCGGCATCCAAGCCCTTGCAGGAGCAAATGGCGGTATCCACGTGGTAGGAGGCGATCATCTTCTCGGCCGAGGAGCCGGTCAGGGCAAGGGCGTTCTTTTTGAGCACGCCGCCGGTGGAAAGCACCGTCCAATCCTGCTTATCGGCAACCTCAAAGAGGATCTTGATGCCGTTGGTGATGATGGTCAGATTTTTCTTGTCCTTCAGTCGCTTTACAATGTAGAGGGCGGTGGAGCTGGAGTCCAGCATGATCCGCTCGCCGTCTTCAATGGATTCGGCAATTTTGTTGGCGATGCGCTGCTTTTCGGCAACGTTCACGCTCTCGCGAATGTTGTAGGGGAGATCCAGGGCAGGGCTGTGCTTGGAGACCGCGCCTCCATAGGTTTTGGAGACCAGGCCTTCCTTGTCCAGCTTTTCCAGATCGCGCCGAATGGTTTCTTCGGTAACGCAAAAATCTCTTGCCAGCTCGGTAACGATCACTTTTCCGTTGGTGGCGAGTCTTGCGATAATTTCTCTTCTTCGTTCAATGGCCAGCAAGGGGAATACCTCCGTTCAAAATTAAAGAATGCTTTCCCAGAGGCGTTCGTCGGGACCGGCGATAATGGAGGAATCCAGCAACAGACCGTCCTCCACACCTGCCTTTGCGCGTTCAATGGCGGCACTCACCGAGGAAACGCTACCGGTAAGGATGATGTAGGATTTGCCACACATTCCCTTGGCCAGACGAACCTCTACCAATTCCACCAAGGCGGTTTTGGCGGCGGTGTCGGCGGCAACCACAGCGGAGGCCGCGGTAAAGGTTTCCAGAATACCAATGGCACTCTTATTCTGGATCTCCAGGGCACCGCTGATGGCAGGCTGAACCGATTCGTGGGGATTGCCCAGCACGAATTTGTCCACCAGCATGGCGGGATTGTATTTCTCGGCGGCGTCAATGGCGGCGCGTACCGAGCTGAGCTCGCCCGCAATGGTTGCCAGGTATTTTCCGGGGCACACGGGGTTGGCCTGAACCACTTCCACGTCCGCGGTTTTCAGCATGACGTCGGTGGCGGTAATGCCCGAGGCAACGGTTTTGAATTCAATCATTCCAAGTGCTTTTTTCATTTGTTGTTTTCCTTTTCAAAAAAGCGGTTATTTCTTGATTTTAACGTATTTATCGGTAACGGCAACCACGGTGCCGCTGATGGATGCGTGAATGTTGACGCTCAAGGCATCCTCCTTGTAGGCGGCAATCAAATCACCGCAGGCAACGGTGTCGCCCTCGGCCACCACGGGAACGGCAGGCGCACCCAGATGCTGGGAGAGCAGAAGCTTTACGCTTTTGGTTTCAAAAGCGTGATTCAGAGGCGCGGGAACGTCGTATTTTTTCAGTCCCAGACGCATGGTCAAGCGTTCCACCGAGACCTTTTTCAGGTCGGGGTCCTTGATCTGTACCAGCGGAACCTCCTCGGGGGGCTTATAGCCCGATTGCCGTGCCGCGTTCTTGAGCGCGGTGATCATGGCCTTGGGGGAGAGTCCTTGAGGACAGGAATAGGTTTCGCAAAGTCCGCAGCCCGAGCAGAACATGGAGCCTTCCACGGCGGTGGGATCGCCCTTTCCACCGTTGGAGAGCAGACGCATGACCGCGTGCGGCTCTACGGGGTAGCCAAGGACGTGACGCGAGCAGAGCTCGGTGCAGCTGCGGCATTGGCAGCAGGTGGACATGGCCCGACGCAGGTTGATGGAGGGGTTCAGATTTTTATTCATCACCACGGTATGGTTCTCAGGGAGAACGATCACCGCGTTGGTGGTCTTGGTCACTACGTCACGGGGAGAGATCAAGCGTCCCATCATGGGACCGCCGTTGATGTAGCGGGGATTCTCCACGGTCACACCGCCTGCGGCCTGCAGCAATTCTCCAATGGTGGTTCCAAGGGGAACGCAAAGGGTCATGGGGTGGGCGACCTCGCCGGCCACGGTGACGTATTTTTGGGTTACGGGATGTCCCTTCATTGCCTGGTAGACATTATAGACCGATTCCACATTGCAAACGGTAACGCCCACCGAGAGGGGAAGCTTTCCGGGAGGCACGGTGCGACCGGTAACCTCCTTGATCAAAATGATTTCATCTCCCGCGGGGTAGACCGAGGCCAGCTTGTGGATGGACAGACCGGGATACTCCCCGATCACGCTCTCCAGTGCCTCTACCGTGGAGGTGTAGTGTGCCTTGATGGCAACAATGCCTTCCTTGGCTCCCGATGCCTTGAGCAGTTGGGAGAGGGCGGAAAGGATCTCCTCCGTGTATTCCTCCAGCACCTGGCGGTGAACCTTCAATAACGGCTCGCACTCGGCGCAGTTCAGAAGAATGGTGTCCACGTGATCCGAGAGCTTGGCGTAGCTGGGGAATCCGGCGCCGCCGGCTCCTACCACACCCATATCTCGCAGGAGGGTTTTGATTTCGTTTAGTTGCATGGTTCTTTATCCTTGCTTCAAATTGGATTATTCCTCAACGATACCAATGCCGCTGTCAATAATACCAACAATGGCGGCATCAATGGGGGAGGAGGGCTGATCACAGCCGATGCGTGCGGCACTGCCCGTAGCTACCAGCACCATTTCGCCAATGCCGGCGCCTACGTTATCCACGGCAACGATGCGCTTGGCGTTTCCGGTCTGGGCACAGGTCTCCACGATCATAAATTTACTTCCCACCAGCTTTTCGTTCTTTCTGGTAGAAACGACGCTTCCAACAACTTTTCCAATTAACATAGTATCATCTCCAACAGCCTTTCGGCGAATTTTTGGTGTGTTTATTTTCCCAGCGCCACGCTCGAAGGGCTCCGAGCGCGCCGCTCGGAAAATAAACCACGTATAAACATGATTTATTTTCCGATGCCTCAAATTAGTTCAGAGAAGGAAGAATCTTCTCAACGTCTGCATGAGGACGGGGAATCACGTGAACAGCAACCAGCTCGCCAAGAGCGGAAGCGGCTACGCTACCGGCTTCGGTGGCGGCCTTTACAGCGCCAACGTCGCCTCTGACCATGACGGATACCAGACCAGAACCGATCTTCTCGGTGCCGATGAGCTCTACGTTTGCGGCCTTTACCATTGCGTCTGCAGCCTCAATCGCGGCAACCAGACCTCTGGTCTCTACCATTCCAAGTGCTTCGAGTGCCATATCCATATACCTCCTATATTATTTCATCAGTTCAGAGAAGGAAGAATCTTCTCAACGTCTGCATGAGGACGGGGAATCACGTGAACAGCAACCAGCTCACCAAGAGCGGAAGCGGCTACGCTGCCGGCTTCGGTGGCGGCCTTAACGGCGCCAACGTCGCCTCTGACCATGACGGATACCAGACCGGAACCGATCTTCTCGGTGCCGATGAGCTCTACGTTTGCGGCCTTTACCATTGCGTCTGCAGCCTCAATCGCGGCAACCAGACCTCTGGTTTCTACCATTCCGAGTGCTTGAAGTGCCATAATAAATGTACCTCCGTTTTTTGTTTTTTAATTAGTTCAAAGAGGGCAGAATCTTCTCAACGTCTGCGTGGGGGCGGGGAATGACGTGAACTGCTACCAGCTCACCCAGTCTGGAAGCGGCAACGCTGCCGGCTTCGGTGGCTGCCTTCACGGCTCCAACGTCGCCTCTAACCATGACGGATACCAGACCGGAACCGATCTTCTCGGTGCCAATGAGTTCTACGTTTGCGGCCTTTACCATTGCGTCTGCTGCTTCGATTGCGGCAACCAGACCTCTGGTTTCTACCATTCCAAGTGCTTCGAGTGCCATAATTTTGATCTCCTTTTATATTTCTGTTTTATTTTGAACGATGGGATCCGAGATCGTTATCTGCTCGGATACTACCTCTTGGGGCTCGGCCGGCTTGGCGGCTTTTTTGCCCCCTTTGGTTGCTTTTTTGGCTTGCGCCTGCTTTTCCAGACGCTTTGCGGAAAGCTCCGCAAGTCTTACCGTTTCGGGGTGGGGGTTGGCGATCACCGCGCTGGCGCAGGGCTTTTTGATGCACCGCGCGCAGGCGTTATCTACTGCTGCGGTTACCGCAGATACGCTGCCGGTAACCACCAGGGTCACCAAACGGCCGCCCAGCTTACGCTCCCAGGTAACCAGGGAAACGTCCGCGCTTTTGCACATAATGTCCAGGGCGTCCACTGCGGCAACCACTCCGCTCACCTCGACAAATCCCAATGATTTCATAGTGCCTCCGTGAGTGATGAATGAGTGTTGGGAGAATTAGTCAAGAGAAGGAAGAATCTTCTCAACGTCTGCATGGGGGCGGGGAATGACGTGAACTGCTACCAGCTCACCCAGCTTGGAAGCGGCAACGCTTCCTGCCTCGGTTGCAGCCTTTACGGCTCCAACGTCGCCTCTGACCATAACGGATACCAGACCCGAACCGATCTTTTCGGTACCAATGAGGGATACCTCTGCAGCCTTTACCATTGCGTCTGCCGCCTCAATTGCGGCTACCAGTCCTCTGGTTTCTACCATTCCAAGAGCTTCAAATGCCATTGTTTTTATTTCCTTTCAATAATTCGTTAGTTTTTATCGAATGCGTTGATGCGGAGCATTTTTTCGGTGGAGGGCTCCACGTTTGCGATCACGTGCTTGCTGATCACACCGCTCACGCCGTTTGCGGCGGTCTCCGCGGCCTCCAGAGCGGCGCGCACGTCCTCCACCGAGCCTCTGAACTTTACAACCATGATCAGAGGAACGGGAAGCGCGTCGGCGTTTCCGGGCTTGTTTTTATCCAAGGTCTCCACGGTCACGTTGGCGGCCTTGCAGCCGGCGTCCACCGCAACGAAGGCGGCGGTCAGACCGTAGACCTCAATAATACCTGTTGCCATCATAGCGATCACCTACGGATCAATCGTTCACGATGGCGATCTTAAGACCTTCCATCTTGAGGTTGGTTTCAAGAGCCTCGTTGATCTTTTCAAGGGGATACTTGTGGGTGATCAGCTTTTCCAGGGGAATGCCGATGGCCTTTGCCCGCTTGAGGAAATCAAAGGTGGTTGCGTAGTCACGCAGGGTGTATACCCAGGATCCCACGGTGGTGATCTCCTTGGAGCAAATATCGAAGTGGGGGTTGATGGTGGCGTCGCCGCCGTTGATGAAGAAACCAAGCTCGCAAAGTCCGCCGCCGTTGCGGATGAACTTGTAGATGTTGGCGTGTGCCACGGGAGAACCGGTGCACTGGAAGGCGAAGTCGGCAAGGTAGCCGCCAAAGGCATCCTTCACAGCACCTGCAAGAGCCTCAATTCCCTTGTGATCCTTGAAGTTGACGGTTTCGGTAGCACCCATGAGCTTTGCAAACTCCAGACGCTTGGCTTCTCCGTCTACGGCAACGATATTCTCGGTGCCAAGGGTGCGAAGAACTGCGATACAGATCAGACCGATGGGGCCGCATCCCTGTACCACAACGCGGGAGTTGAAGCGGAGGATTCCGGTGGTTTTTGCACGTTCCACCGCATGGATCAGCACTGCGCAGGGCTCGATGAGGATTCTGGAATCCAGATCCAGGTCACTTACGTTGAAGATGGTGGAGCCGCCTCTTACCAGAATGTAATCGGAGAACCAACCGTTGAGGTGCTTGTCGTCGTCAGGGAGCAGACCGTAAACGTCTGCGCCGCCCACGTTTTGCTTGTTCAGATCGAACATGGTGATGTCGGGATTATCCTTGAAGATCATGCAGGTAACAACCTTATCGCCAATGGCCAGAGGCTTGCCGGCGCTGTCTACCTTTACGTTCTTACCCATCTTTACGATCTCACCGGTGCCCTCGTGACCGAGAACCACGGGAATCAAACCGAAGGGGTCGCGCTTGAATTCGTGAGCATCGGTGCCGCATACGCCGCAACCCTCTACCTTTACCAGAACATCGTCATCGCCGATCTCGGGGATGGGATATTCTTTGAGGTCGAAGTGCTCCAGCTTGGTAAGCATAGCCACACGGGCGGTGGCGGGAACCGACGCAGAGGTCGCACGTGCAGGAGCTGCGGAGGAGCCCATGCTCTCCAGGACCTGACGGACGATCTTTTCGATGTCTGCGGATTTCATATCCATTTTGTCTATCCTTTCGTGTATATGCAAGTAATTTGTTTTTAGAAGAGTCCTTCAAAATAGGCTTTTCCAAAGGCGGAGAGGGCAGTGTCCTGTTCCTCGCTCCCGCCGCTGACGCCAAGACCTCCAATGATCTTACCGTCGGCATTGACCAGAGGGTCGCCGCCGCCAAAGATCACGATCCTGCCGCCATTGGTAAACTGGATCCCGTAGAGGGATTCGCCGGGCTGTGCCAGGGGCTTCAGGGCAATGGTGGACATTTTGAGTGCCACCACCGTAAAGGCCTTGTTTACGGCCACGTCGTAGCTTGCGATGTAGGCGTCGTCCATGCTTTTGACCAGCCTGGGATGTCCACCCGCGTCGCTGACGCAGACCACGGCCTTGACCCCAATGCGCTCGGCTTCGGCCAATACCGCGCCTGCGATCTTCTCCGCCAGGGAGAGGGTCATGACCGATTTGTCGGTCTTGTATTTGGAAACCGTATCCTGAACGATTCTTTTGATCTCGGATTGGTTCATAGAACTAACCCCGAGGGATTATTTTCCCAACTGCTCCAGAACCAGCTTGGTTACCATTGCGATGGTGTCAGCGTCTGCGGAGCCCGACTTGCAGTGACCGCCGCAGCCGTGGCAGCTGGGCTTGCCGGATTTTGCGTTGGGGCAGATGTCTGCGGGGTGCTTACCCTTCAGACCGAACTGACGGCGGATCTCGTAAAGTCTCTCAACCTGCGCGTCGGTCAGCTTCTTGGGGCCGCCCAGCATCTTTGCCTGGTACATCAGCTGTGCATAGAACTCAACCGATTCCATCTTGTGGTAAGCGTTGAGCAGGCTGTCGGAGAAGGACAGAGCGCCGTGGTTTGCCAGCAGAACTGCATCGTAGTGCTGCAGGTACTTGGAGATGGCGTCCGGAATCTCCTCGGTGGAGGGGGTGCCGTACTCGGCGATCGGAACGCAACCCAGAGCGATCACTGCCTCGGGCATAATGGGCTCGGTCAGCGGGATGCCTGCAATGGCGAAGGAGGTAGCGTACAGGGGATGCGCGTGAACCACGGACTTAACGTCGGGACGTTCACGGTAAACTCTCATGTGCATCTTGATCTCGGAGGAGGGCTTAAAGCCTTTGTTTGCCTGGATCACGTTGCCGTTGGCGTCCACCTTGCAGATGAACTCAGGGGTCATAAAGCCCTTGGATACGCCGGTGGGGGTGCAGAGGAATTCATTGTCGCTGATCTTTACGGAAATGTTACCGTCGTTGGAAGCAACCATGCCCTTGTCGTAGATACGCTTACCGATCTCGCATATCTGTTTCTTGATTTCATACTCGTTTACCATTGTTTTGTTCTCCTTAATATGATAAATATTTTTTTAAAAACGGTTTTATTTGCTCTGCTTTTGCAGATAGCTTTTGAGTTCTTTTACCCCGTGTCCGCTGTGGGAGTTGATGGGGAAGATCTTTTCGCATCCCGAAAGGCGAAGCCAGTTGGCGGCACGCTCGGGAGGCGCGTGGTCGATCTTGGTCACAATGCCGATCACCTCGCGGTTGACCATGCAGGTGATGTTTGGGGGAAAGAGGGAATAATCGTCGTCGGCGGCAATGAGAAGCGCCACAATGTCTGCCTCATAAGAGTAGATGGCAAGGGCGGCTCCCAGGCCGTGAACCTCGGCGTATTCGCCGGGGGAGTCGATCAGCCAGTCCCCGTAATCCATGTATTGGGTCTTTACGTAGTGGATCGGTTCTCCTCGCAGAGCCTGCTTCAGGGTGGTTTTTCCCACACCGTGGCGACCCACGAGAAGGGTTTTTTTCATCATCAGGTTTTCGTGATCTTGCATACGGTAAATCCAAGGGTGCCTTCCGCGTAATCGGTCACGGCCTTAAGGGAGGCGTCTACCTCCGAGTAGGTGCCCGTGAGAATGACGGTTCCGCTAAAGCGATCCACAAAGCCGAGCTGTGCGCCCGAGGCCTTGATGGCAATGTCACCGGCAATGATCGCGGTTTCGGCGGGGCTGAGGGTCAGGATGCCAATGGCGGATTTGGAATACTCCACCGCAGGGTCCAGGCCCAGCTTTTTGTACAGGATCTCGTCGGGGTTGGCAATGATATGCGCCAGAGTGATCTGTTTACCCGGGACCAGCTCCTGAATGATGCGTTGCTTGTTTTCGTAATGTTCCATTCCTTTGGGATCTTACCTCCTTTAACCGCCAATTTTGCCGATCAGACCCGCGCGCTCTACCACCGCAAGCAGACGTTGCATCTGCTCCTTGGGAGGAGGCGAGATGTGCGCCATGGTGTAGGTGCGCCCCAGACCCGCGTATTTGTCCGAGCCGATGCGGTGGTAGGGTAGCAGATGCATCTCCTTGACCCCGGGCAGGCTCTTGGCAAAGGCGGCGATGGCGGCGATCTCCTCCTCCGAATCGTTGAAGGTAGGGATCACGGGGGTTCGTATGATCAGGCATTTGGATTCTCTTGCAATGGCTTTCGCGTTTTCCAAGATCAATCCGTTGTCCTTGGTGGTAAATTCCTGGTGCTTTTTGGCATCGGTGTGCTTGATGTCCATGAGCACCGTATCCACGTGAGGGAGCAGGCGACGGATCACGTCCATCTCTGCGTACCCGGTGGTTTCAATGGCGGTGGAAATGCCGCGCTCCTTTGCGGCCTGCAGCAGTGCGGCCGAGAAGTCGGGCTGCCAAAGGCATTCGCCTCCCGAGAGGGTCACGCCTCCGCCGCCGGAGCGGCTGTAATATACGCGGTCACGGGAGATTTCCTCCAGGACCTCGCCCACCGTAACGTCTCGGCCAACCGGCTTGGAAACGCCTGCCGTAACGATGGTTTCGGGCTTCCATTCCTGGGATTCGGGATTGCAGCACCAGCGGCATCTCAAGGGACAGCCCTTGAGAAAGACGATGGTGCGGATCCCGGGCCCGTCGTGAATGGAGAATCGTTGGATGTTGAAGATCCTGCCCGTGGTTTGTAAGAGCTTATCGTCCATGGTCGCCCTCCGTTAGAAGCCTTGCTGCTCGGTTCGGTTGATGATGTCCTCCTGCAGACCCTTGGAGAGGGTGGTGAAGAGGGCGGAGTAGCCGGCAACGCGCACGACCAGGGATTTGTATCTTTCGGGGTGCTTCTGGGCGTCCCGCAGCGTCTCGCGGCTTACCACGTTGAACTGCATGTGGCTGCCCTTTTGATCAAAGTAGCCGCGCACCAGAGCCACGAAGCTTTCCAGGCCTCCTCTGCCCTCCAGGGCGGAAGGATGGAACTTCATGTTGAACAGGGTTCCGTTGGAGGCGATGTAGTGATCCAGACGGGAGACCGAGTTGGCCGCCGCCGTGGGACCCTTGAGATCGCGTCCCGCCGCGGGAGAAACGCCGTCGGCAATGGGGGTGTAGGCCAGGCGTCCGTCGGGGGTGGCACCGGTTTGGGCACCCAGGGGAACGTTGGCCGATACCGGGTAGAGACCTGCCTGGAAGGCGCCGCCTCTGGGGTTTTTGTAGCCCTCCATGGGCTTGGTGTAGGTGTAGGCCATTTCTCTTGCAAAGGCGTCCACCTCGTCGTCGTCGTTACCGAATTTGGTCAGCGCGGCGATGTCGGAGAGCAGAGCGTCATACTTTTGCTTGTCGGCCTCGCTTGCGTTGTTCTTCTTTGCGGTCAGGTAGATGTTCTTGATGTCCTCCTCGGTCAGGGGCTTTCCCGATTCGACCACCGATGCGGCGATCTGCTGGGTGAGCTTTGCCGCCATGGAGGCGTCCATATCCTTGCCGTAGTTATTATCCAGTGCTTCCTTAAAGAAGGCCAGGGTGTATTTCTTGTCTTCAAAGACCAGCTTTTTGATGGCGTACATGGCGTCGGTCACGTTGGCGATGCCAAAGCCTTGGGGGCCGGTGAAGTTGTAGATGGCACCACCCTCCTGCAGGCTCTTTCCCCGAGCGATGCAATCCTCTACCATACAGGATTGGAAGGGGAGGGGACAGCGCTCGCCGTGGGCCACGTCAATGGCGTTGTCGGCGTTGACCATCAGCTCGATGAAGTAATTCATCTGCGTCCGGTAGGCGGCCTCAAATTCCTCGTAGGTTTCCATGGAGGCCACATCGCCGGTGGCGGGGCCGATCTGTACGCCCTTATCCACACCGTTTGAGAAGACCATTTCCAGGGGACGGCACATATTGAAGAATGCCGCGTCATGCCAGCCGTCGGTCTTGGCGGCCTTTTGGGGCTCCACGCAACCAATGATGTTGTAGTCACGCGCGTCCTCCAGGGTCAATCCCCGGCTCTGCAGAGAAGGAATGATCACTTCATCATTGTAATAAGCAGGGAATCCGATGCCGGTGCGGGTCAGCTCGGCGGCGCGGATGAGGAACTCGTGGGGAGATCCGTTCCAAACGCGAACCGAGAAGGAGGGCTGGGGCAGGAAGACGTGCTCGGTGGCGGTGATGGCCATGAAGGAGAGATCGTTGGTAGCATCCCGTCCGTACTTGTCCTGACCGCCTACGATCAGGTTTTGGAAGAGGCTGTATCCGGCAAAGCCCTCGGCACTTGCCGCGTCACGAACCTTGTTCAGGTCGTTGAGCTTGACCCAGATGCAGTCCATCAGCTCCTGTGCTTCCTCGCGGGTGATCACACCCGCATCCAGATCCTTTTTATAATAAGGATACATATATTGGTCAAAGCGACCGGGGGAGATCGAGTGTCCGCTGGATTCGATCTGCAAAAGCATTTGAATGAACCAGAAGGATTGGCAGGCCTCGCGGAAGCTCTCGGCACCGTGCTCGGGCACTCTGCGGCAGACTGCCGCAATGTCCTCCAGCTCGCGGCGACGGCCAATATCGGCGGCGGTCTTTGCCATGCCCGCAGCCAGATCGGCGTAGCGCTTGGCGTATTTGATGACGGCCTCACAGCTGATGACCACCGCATCCAGGAAATGCTTGCGGCGCGCGTAGTCGGCGTCGCCGGGGCGAATGCGTGCCAGCTCGGCGTTGACCTCGGCCAGGATGGTCTTGTAGCCACCGGCCAGGATCTTGGGGTAATCCACGGTCACGTGTCCGATACCGTTGTAGAAGTAGTTGCCGGGGGTGAACATTCCGTGGTCGATGGCGGTTTTGGCTTCCTCGGACATATAGGAGGTGGCCAGCTCGCTGGTGGTCTTTCCCTTCCAGTACTTGTAGACCTCGGCGAGGGCTCGCTTGGTCTTCTCGGAGATGTAAAAGGGATCGGCCGTACGGTGCTCTACCGTTTCAAACTCGGCCTCCAGCCATTCAAAGGAATACTCGGGAAAGACCTGGCATCCTCTGGGTGCCTTGGTGGCCGCGCCAACGATCAACTCGTTGTCCCGGATGGTGATGGGAATATGCTCGAGAATATGCTTAAATGCCTTTGCCCGGCGTGTGATGATCGGTTCGCCCTCGGTGCTCTTGTAGGATTCGGTGAGCAGAATCGCGCGGTCGGCCTCGATCTGAGGCATTTTTTCAAACAATGCCTCCACAAGCTTGGGGATTCTCGGAGATTTTGCAATTGGTTCTGTATAGAACTTCATATCAATCCTCCTCTCGTTCACATTTTTAACAAAAAGTAAGTTTCGTTTTTGTCCAAAATAAACATAAAACCAAACGGTTTTTCTAATTTTCTACTTTTCTGTTTACATTCTATCACAAAATATCCCGTTTGTCAATAGGTTTTTGATAATTTTTATTTGTTTTGTGTTTGATTGTGTTGGTATTTGATTTGGTTTTGTGTTGGATTTGAGAAAAAAACAACACGGCAAACTTGTGTTTTGCCGTGTTGCATTGTGTAATTTTGTCAGATTATACGCCGTAAACCAACCAGATGTAAATATACGCGGGAATGATGGCGGCCAGGGTGAAGGGGATACCGATCTTAAAGAAGTCCTTGTTCTTGACCTCGTAGCCATCCTTCCGCAGGATGCCAATACCCGTAATGTTGGCCGAGGCTCCGATGGGAGTACAGTTGCCGCCCAGGGTGGCACCCGAGAGCAGACCAAAGTAGAGAGGCGTGGGATTGACGCCCAGCGCGGCGGCCAGACCTCCAATGATGGGAAGCATGGTGGCAACGTAGGGAATGTTGTCAATAAAGGCCGAGATCAGCACCGAGGCCCATACGATGATGGTGTACAGCAGGAAGACGTTTCCGCCGCCGGCCTCTGCCAAAAGGTTTGCCGCGGCATCGATCACGCCCTTGTTCTTGATTCCGCCGATCATCAGGAACAGACCCAGCAGAATTCCAATGGTGGTAAAGTCGATTTCCTTCAGGGGAGGAAGGAGGGCGGTGAGCTTCTTTTTGCGGATCAGGGTGTAGATCAATCCAATCACCAGCAAGCCGCAGCAGATCAGACCGTTGATGGTATCGGGGGTGTTCTCAATAAAGGAGGCAACGATCAACAGCAGCAGCATGGCAAGAAGCAACAGCGTGGGCACCATGTCGGTTACCTTGGTGCGGGATTCCGCCTTGGGGATAGCGCCATTTTCTTTGCGGAAGAGAACGAGCAGGATCAAGGCCGAGAGCACGGCTCCCAGCTCCACGGCAAAGAAGATGCTGGGCTTTCCCTGGTACCAGAAGAAGTCCAAAAAGCTCATGTCCATCTCTGCGCCAAGCATGATGGCGGTGGTGTCACCGATCAGGGTAGCGGCACCCTGCAGGTTGGAGGAGACCGCAATGGCAATAATGAAAGGAACGGGATTGGTGTTCAGCTTTTTGCAAATTTCAAGGGCGATGGGAGCAACCATCAGCACCGTGGCTACATTGTCCACAAAGGCCGAAATGATTCCCGCAAAGAGTGCCAGGGAAACGGCCGCCCACTTGACGTTGGGAACCTTTTCCATGATCAGGTCAGCCAACAGAGCAGGCATTTTACTTTCCACAAAGAGGGAGACCAGGCCCATGGTACCGGCAATCATTAAAATCACGTTCCAGTCAATGGAGGACCAGATCTGATCCAGCGGGAGCATTCCCGTGAGAATAAAGATCACACCCGAGGCCAGGGCAATGTAGGGACGGTACTTTCCAAAGATCAGCATGAGGATGTAGGTCAGCGCAAAGAGAACGATGGCAGCGATCATAGAGTTCATCATCAAACAGTTCCTTCCTTTTTCAATAGAGTTCTTTTTCATTATAGCATATTTCCGAGAGCGTGTCAAGGGCAAGTTCAGACACTCTTTTTGCGCGTGGTGTGATAAATCATGAAAAAACTGTAAATTTGTTGCCGCTTCTATTGACTTTTCCCCTCCTTCCCGTGATATACTGTATGTAGTTGAAAGAACGGAGGAAGAACGATGAAGGTTTTAATGATCAACGGCAGCCCGCGTCCCGCGGGGAATACGGCCATTGCCTTGCGGGAGATGCAAGGCGTATTTGAGAAGAACGGCATTGCGTGTGAGGTGGTGCAGGTGGGGAACCGGGGGATCCGCGGTTGCGTGGCCTGCAATGCCTGCCGCAAGACGGGCAAATGCGTCTTTGACGACGATCTTGTCAACGAGGTGGCCGCCAAGTTTGCCGAATGTGACGGCTTGGTGGTGGGGAGTCCCGTGTATTACGCCTCGGCCAACGGAACCCTGATCTCCTTTTTGGATCGGCTCTTTTACAGCTCCTCCTTTGATAAGACCATGAAGGTGGGAGCCGGTGTGGTGGTGGCACGTCGGGGCGGTCTTTCGGCCACCTTTGACGAGCTGAACAAGTACTTTACCATCTGCGGAATGCCCGTGGCGTCGGGACAGTACTGGAACAGCGTTCACGGACGCGACGTTGGTGAAGCGACGCAGGACGCCGAAGGGCTGCAGGGAATGCGAACCCTGGCCGAGAATATGTCCTTCTTGATCAAGAGCATTGCTCTGGGCAAGGAGGCCTACGGTCTGCCTCCCAAGGAGCCGCGGCAGAGCACGAATTTTATTCGGTAAGAAAAGAGTTTCACTCCATCTAAGGCCGCCTATGCGCGGCCTTTTCATTTGACAGGCTTGCATTTCTCCGAATCAAGCTGCAGAAGAGGGATACAAGGCCTGTAGCGGATTCTTTTCCGGTCAAGCAGGTTGACACGGCGTACAAAATGTGGTATAATATATTGGATATATAATACGCTTTATAATCTTGTGACAGTGAAAAAGAAAGGGAATTGTTATGCTGAATTGTGACGTAAGAGCCTACGGAGCCGTGGGCGACGGTGTGACCAAGGATACTGCGGCGGTACAAGCTGCCATTGACGATTGTTCCGCCCACGGTGGCGGACGGGTCACGTTGGCCGAGGGGCGTTTTTTGTGCGGACGAATTGATCTGAAAAGCGGTGTAGAGCTCCATCTGGAAAGAGATGCGGTATTGTTGGGTTCTACCGACGTCAACGATTTTCCCGAGGTCGTGACCGATTTCTGGAAAACCGAATACGCACCGCGATTCAACAAAAGATGCTTTATTTACGCGGAAAACTGCGAGGATATTGCTATCACGGGCCGAGGCGTGATCGACTGTCAGGGTCATGCTTACGTAGAGCCCTTGACCGAGGAGGAGATCGCCGCGAAGCCGACCATGTCGTATGCGCGCAAGCCCTTCCCTCTGCCCGAGGGAAGTGAGCCGCTTGGGGAGGTTATGATGGTTGGGATTTATGCGCATCCGTTGGATCCTCGCGCTACCAGTCTTGCCCCCGCGCGTGTTGTCATGCTGTTTGGGTGCACCAATCTTTTGGTGGAGGACGTGACCATGCGCAATCAGCCGGCCGGCTGGAGCTACTGGATTAGCGGTTGCACCAACGTGCATTTCCACAGAGCGCAGATCCTTGCCGCCGTGGATATGCCGAACAACGATGGACTCCACATCAACTGCTGTCGCAACGTGACGGTTTCGGATTGCAACATCACCTGCGGCGACGATTGCATCGCCGTTCGTGCGTATTCGGCACCTCTGGGGAAAAACACGGTCTGCGAAAAGGTGGCCGTTACCAACTGTAACCTGACCAGCCACACCTGCGCGGTGCGCGTTGGATGGATCAACGACGGTGTGATGCGGGACTGCACCTTCTCCAACCTCAATATTACTGAGTCCAGAACGGGCTTGTGTATGTATTTGCCCTCCAATCCTGCCAAGGCACGTATGAGCGACCAGGGATTTGAGGCAACGTTGATCGAGAATATCAGCTTTTCGAATATTACCATTGACCGGAACTATCAGCACCCCATTCGTATTCAGATCGAAGAGGATAACCTTTGTACCGCCATTCGAAATATTTATTTCAGCGGTATCCATGCATTTTCCGCAGGAATGCCCCGGGTGAGTGGACGTAAGGATTGCCACGTGCAGAACGTATCCTTTAACGATTGCCATTTTTCGCACCTGCGGTATGAGGATATTCCCACAAAGTTTGCCGCCCGGATGCATCAGCAGGAGACTCCCTTGGGATTGCCTGTATTCCGCTACGTGGATCAGCTTCATCTGAACGCTACCTTCTTTTCGGTGCAGTAATACGGATTTTGGAAGAGGTTCGGCCTTCCTTCGTAGGAACGAGGGAGCCCATAGACAAGAAAGAAGCTTCGTCTCATTGGAGGCGAAGCTTCTTTTTCTTTGGTATTCAAATAAACCCCTGGTTCTACCAGGGGAGCGGGAAACGAGCGGAGTGATGAACAAGATGGGCGAGCTATAAGCAAGCCCAAAAGAAAGCCTCTCCCTTAGGGAGAGGTGGATTGCGGAGCAAGACGGAGAGG